>PLEI01000067.1 GCA_003136415.1 Acidimicrobiaceae bacterium
CTTCGATGGTGTGGCACGCCGCACAGTTGAGGGCGAAGAGCGCCGCGCCGTCCGAGACGTTGGCGGCGGCGACATTCGGCGACGGGATGTCCGGGTAACTCGGGCTGAGCGAGTTCACCCACGCGGCAACGGCGAGCGCTTGATCGTGGCTGAGTCGCGGCGTGCGGCGCTTGGCCTGCACGGCGCGCGGGTCGGCCGCGGGCATACGGCCCGACTCGATCCAGAAATCAATGGTCGCCGGCCCCAGGCCCACCAAGTCCGGGAACGCACCCGAGGTGCCGTTGGCGGGAACACCGTTGGCCTGGGTGCCGTGGCACGATGCGCAGTTCTCTAAGAACAGCGACTGGCCCAGCACTTTGAGGGCGGGCGACGGTGCGGTGTAGGTGATCGCGCTGTTGCCGTAGCTCACGACGTCACCGTTCGAGTTCTTGACAACATTGGTCGAATTGGGCGTACCGGCGTTGGCGCGGCCGGTCTGATACGGCGTGTGCGAGTTGGTGGAGGCCACCGCGGCCGACGCCAGGCCCAGGACGGGGCCGGCCAGGACCAGCGCGGTTATGGCGATATACGGTGCTCGAGAACGACTCTTCATCACGACCTACTTCAAGAGGAACAGGGCCGAATACAGCCCGATCCAGACGACATCAACGAAGTGCCAGTAGTAACTGACTCCCTGGAACGTGGAGAGCTCACCCGGGTCACCTTCGCTGCCGCGCATGCGAAACAGCAAGAAGAGCATGGCGACGAGTCCGAGGAACACGTGCAGACCGTGGATGCCGGTGGTGATGAAGAAGACTGAACCGTAGGAGTTGGTGTACCAGCGCGTGGCGAGGTGCGTCCATTCGTAGACCTGGTTGCCCACGAAGAGCGTGCCCATGATCATCGAGATGATGACCCAGCGGCGCGCCTCGGGACGACGACGGTGCTCAATCAGCCACACGGCGTACTGCATGGTGCCCGACGACGCAATCAGAATGAGCGTGAAGATGCCGGACTGCAACACGTCGAGGTGAGTGCCCTTGGGGGGCCACGCCACAAGGTGTGCTCGAATAGTGAACAGCGCGGCGAAGAGTCCCGAGAAGAACATCAGCTCGCTGCCGAGCCAAATCATCACTCCAATGGCCAGCATGGGAGGACGATCGTGGACGATCTTCTCTTGCTCCGCCAGGCTATTGAGGGGAATCGCCTGACTCACGCCTTAAGTTCTACCAAAAATTGAGAGGGGCTTGTGACGTTCCGCACGAATACTGGCTATCGAATGGTCTCGGGAAGTTCGCCGGTGGCCAAAATCGCCAGGCGACGCGTCGGACGAGTCATCGCCACGTAGAGAGTGCGCAGTCCCCGCGGCGTCACCTTCTCGTCGCCCGACGCTCCGCGGCGGGCGATTTCACCAGGTTCGACGACGACCGTCGCGTCGAACTCCAGACCATTGGCACCCTCGGCGCCCAGGACGACGAGGTCCGCTCCCAGGCCCTTGGAGTCCTGATCACGAGGGTCAACTGCCACGAGGGCGCCCATGTTCAAGATCTGCACGATCTCCTCGACACGCGACGACGTCACGATTACCGCCGCGCGTCCGGGGGCGACGACGTCGATCTCGCGGCGCACGGCCGCGATGAGTGAGGAGGCGAAGTCCGAGGGATCAACGACCTCGACGATGGGCGTGAAGCCCGCACGGCGTACCGGGCGCGGCGGGTCGAGGTCGACCGCGGCGGCGCGCAACGTCGGAGCGGCGAAATTGAGGACTTCTTCGGGGGTGCGATAACTCACCGTGAGATCCACGCGAGTAGGTGCGCGGCGCGGTTCGAGAACCTCGAGCACGGAGTTCCACGAGGCCGACGAGGACGCCGTGGTTGCCTGGCCCATGTCGCCCACAATGGTCATGGAGCCGGTCAAGTCGCGGCGCTTGAGCACGCGAAGTTCCATCGGCGAAAGGTCCTGCGCCTCGTCCACCACGATGTGCCCGTAGGTCACGAATTCGGCCTCGTCGAGCTCGGCGGTGACGGTGGGCGCGAGGCGTTGCGATTCGCGCAAGGCCGCCGCGCGGATGTCGCCCGAGAATGAGTCGAGGTCGACACCGTCGAGAACGCCGGTGTCGACGGGCTTGATCAGCGATCGCGGACGCTTGCGCGGACCGAGCAAGATGCGGGCCTCGTCAATCAGCGCCGCGTCGGCCTTGGACCAGCGAATCTCTTCGAGCGTCTCGCTACGGTCACGCTCGAGCAACGACAGCTCGGCGTCGGTGAAGAGGTCCTTGCCCGCCGCGCGCAGGAGGGCGGGCGCGCCAAACAAGTCGTGAAGGAGGTCCTGACCCGAGAGCCGCGGCCAGATGCGCTGAAGCATCTGCTTGTATTCGTACGTGGCGCGAATCTGATCAGCGAGCTCGTTGAGTGCGCCGGTCCCGTCGGAGTGCTCGCGCACGAAGCGGTCGTGGTAGCGCGACGCCAGGCGTGCCGCGAGTTCACGTCCCACCGCCGAGCGGCGCTGATTGTGATTACCGGGGCGACGGCGAGAGCGTTCGACGATGTCGCGAGTGTCCTCGGGTCGGACTACCACGATGGCGCGTCCCACGGGAATCGAGACTTCTTGTCGTAACGGGCGCTGGCGGGTGCGCAGGGCGCGAGCGAGCAGGGTGGCCATGCGCGCGTCGCCCTTGAGGCGGTCGACTTCCTCGGTGTCGCGTCCGCGCACCTCGACGTTGGTCACCAGGCCCGAGATCGTCGAGAGGGTGACCCCCGACTCGCCCAGCGAGGGAAGGACGTTCTCGATGTAGTTAAGGAAGAGCGGGTTGGGACCGACCACGAGAACGCCCTGGCGCTCCAGGGTCGCACGGTGCGTGAAGAGCAGGTAGGCCGCGCGGTGCAGCGCCACAGCCGTCTTGCCGGTTCCCGGGCCACCTTGAACGAGCAGCACGCCCGCCAAGGGGTGTCGAATGATCTGGTCCTGCTCGCCCTGGATGGTCGCGACGATGTCACCCATGCGCCCGGTGCGCGCGCGGCCCAGGGCCGCCAACAATGCGCCGGGTCCGCCGAGAGCCAAACCGCCCTCCACGAGACCCTCGTCGGTGGCGTCGCGCTCGGCGTCGTCGGGCAACTGCAGTTCGCCGAGTTCATTGGCGAAGTATTCATCCTCGACGCTCAACACTTCGCGATCGCGAATCGCCACGTGGCGACGACGCGCCAGACCGAGCGACTCGACGCCGGTGGCCCGGTAGAAGGCCTCGGCAACCGGCGCGCGCCAGTCAACCACCAGAGGGTTGAGTTCGACGTCGGAGACCGCCAGACGGCCCACGTGGTACGTGTCGCCGGGACGCTCATTCTTGTCGAGATAGTCGATGCGTCCAAAAAAGAGGGGCTGGTCACCAATGGCCAGTTGATCGAGGCGCTGCAGGGCCGTGCCCATGACCACGTCGCGCTCGACGAGGTCGCCCGCGCCGCGCATCGTGGCCACCGCGGCGGAGTCGCGCAAGGAGCGTGCTTCCGAGCGCATGTGATCCAGGGCGTCCAGCGCTCGGTCGAGGAACTCCTGTTCCTCCAAAATCTCGCGCTCGTGTGCCATCGGACCTCTCCTGGTACTCGCAAATTGCGTTTGTCGATTCTAGGTGACTGGGACACACCGGTGCCTTCGGCGTCTCACGACGTGGGCCACGTAGGCTGAGGGCGGTCAAAGGAGCCCTGTGAACGACCCCGTATTCCTACGAGCCTGCCGCGGAGAATCGGTCGAACACGTCCCCGTGTGGTTCATGCGTCAAGCGGGTCGTTCCCTGCCGGAATACCGGGCCCTGCGCGGCTCCGGCTCGATTCTCGAGGCCATCGCCGACCCCCTACTGGCCTGTGAGGTGACCATGCAACCGGTGCATCGCTACGGCGTCGACGCCGCCATTTTGTTCTCCGACATCGTTGTGCCCTACCACGCCATTGGCTTCGGGGTGGACGTCGTCCCCGGACGCGGACCGGTCATCGCCCAACCCTTTCGCCGCGCCAGCGACCTCCAACGCTTGCGCGACCTCACCCCCGACGACATTGCCCACGTGACCCAGACCGTGGACCTGGTGATCGAGAAGCTGGCGTGCACCAACACCCCGCTCATTGGTTTCGCGGGGGCACCCTTCACCGTCGCGAGCTACCTCGTCGAGGGCGCACCGACGCGCGACTTCGCCGTCATCAAGTCCCTGATGCACGCCGACCCCGAACTCTTCGGCCAGTTGCTCGATCGCCTGGTAGTTATCACTATCGCCTTCTTGCGCGCCCAAGTTGCTCACGGCGCGCGCGCCCTGCAGCTCTTTGACTCCTGGGCCGGTTCCCTCACGCGTGACGAGTACGCGCGCTTCGCCCTGCCAGCCACCCAGCGCGTCCTCGCGGGCGTCGCGGACTTGAACGTGCCCACGATTCTCTTTGGCGTCGGGACCGGCGAACTACTGGCTCTCATGAGCACCGCCGGTTCGACCGTGCTCGGCATCGACTGGCACGTCGACCTCGACGAGGGACGGCGTCGGGCGAACAAACCCGTGCAAGGCAACCTCGATCCGGCGCGCTGTCTCGGGGGCGTCGAGCTCGGCGTGGCGGCCGCGCGCGAGGTCCTAGCGCGCTCGGGCACCGACGCAGGGTACATTTTCAACTTGGGTCACGGCGTCCTGCCGTCGACCGACCCCGCGGTACTCGAAGCCGTGGTCCGCGTGGTCCACGAAGAGGGATTGGCTGGCGTGCGATGACGACCGGAGTGCTCGTGATGGCCTACGGCACCCCGACGACGCCCGATGACGTCGAGGCCTACTACACCCGCATTCGTCACGGCCGAGCACCGACGCCCGAGCTCTTGAAGGAACTCTCGGCCCGCTACCAGGACATTGGTGGTACTTCCCCGCTCGCCCAGCGCACGGCGGCCCAGGTAACCGCAATCGCCGCCGCTCTCGAGGCGCGCGCGCTCGGCGACTTCGACGTGCGCTTCGGCTCGAAGTACGAGCCGCCCATGATCGAAGACGTGGCGCCGGGCTTCGCCGCCGACGGCGTGACCCACGTGGTCGGCCTGGTGCTCGCGCCGCACTCCTCGTCGATGTCGACCGACCAGTACATGGCGCGCGCCAAGGAGTCACTGGGTGACTCCGTCGCCTTCACCGAGATCGGCGCCTGGTGGGACGCCCCGGGATTCCTCGAGCTCATCGCGCGACGCGTCACCGACGCCCTAGCCCTCGTGCCCGCCCCGCGCCTCGCCACCACTGAAGTGATTTTCTCGGCGCACTCGCTGCCCCAAAGGATTCTCGCCAACGGCGACACCTACCCCGAGCAATTGCGCGAGAGCGCCCAGGGCGCGGCTCGCGCGGCGGGCATCACCAATTGGGACCTCGCCTGGCAGTCCGCGGGACGCACCGCCGATCCCTGGATCGGACCCGACATCTTGGAGGTGCTGCGCGCCAAGAAGGCGGCCGGGCTGACCGACATCGTGTCGTGCCCCATTGGTTTCGTGTCCGACCACCTCGAAGTCCTCTTCGACATCGACGTTCAGGCCCAAGCGCTCGCCAAGGAACTCGGCCTCAACCTGGTGCGCACCGCGTCGCTCAACGACGATGCCGACTTCATCGCGGTACTCGCCGACATCGTGATGGCCGCCGCGTGAACCCGCGCCCGTCGGTCGTCATCGTGGGCGCAGGGATAGCGGGCCTCGCGGCCGCGTGGGAACTCACGGGCGCCCGGGACGGACCCAACGAGTCGACGCCGCGAGTGGAACTCATCGAGTCGTCGGATCACGTGGGCGGTGCACTGTTGAGCGCGGATTTTGCCGGTCGCGTCCTCGATCTCGGACCGGACGGATTTCTCGCCCGGCGCCCCGAAGCGGTGACCCTGGCGCGCGAAGTGGGCCTCGAGGAGCAGCTCGTTCCTATCGCCGCCTCGGGCGCGTCAATCTTCTTGAAGGGCGCCGTGGAGGAACTCCCCACGGGACTCGTGCTCGGCGTGCCGACCAACGCCAAGGCCATCAAGGCCATGAAGGGCCTCTCGTGGAGTTCGCGCTGGTCGGCGTGGCGCGACGAGCACGCCCCCAAGAAGCTCAAAGTGACCGACGACGTCAGCATCGGCACGATTCTGCGCGCCAAATTGGGCGGCGAGTTGACGTATCAATTGATTGAGCCAATGGTGGGCGGCATTCAGGCGGGTCGCCTGGATGAACTCTCCGCGGCCGCGGTGTTTCCGGCCCTCTACGAGGCCGCCCAGCGCGGAGGGTCGCTGATGAAGGCCCTGCGCACCGGCGCCGAGGCACACTCTGGTCCGACGGCCGAGCGCGTACTCGGACCGCTCTTCATGTCCTTGCGCGGCGGTGTGGCTTCACTGGCCGAGGAACTCGCTCGCCAGCTCGTCGAGCGCGGCGTCGTGGTGCGCACCGGAACTGAGGTCACGGCGCTACGCCCCACCCCGTCAGGAATCTATCCCTGGGAGGTCGACACCGCGGATACCGCCACCAGCGCCAGTGCGATCATCTTGGCCACCCCCGCACCCACCGCCGGACGACTCACCAACGCCCTCGATGACGCTCTGAACGCTTTGGCCAGTATCAACAGCGCCGGCGCGGCGATGATCACGTTCGTCTTCGTCACCGCCGACACTTCACTTCCCCCCACCGGCACCGGCGTACTGATCCCACTCGCGACCGAGTGGGACGACGACATCATGATGACGACGGCGATCACGTTCCTGGACCGAAAGTGGGAGCACCTTCGCCGCGACGGCGAAATCCTCCTGCGCGCGCACGTCGGGCGCATCGACGACCGACGCTCGGAAATCCTGAGCGACGACGCACTCATCGAGCGAGTCCTGCGTGAAATCACCACGGTGCTCGGTCGCGTCGGCACCCCGAAAGCCGCGCGCGTGCAGCGCTGGCCCCAGGGTCTGCCCCAGTACTACGTCGGCCACGAGCAGCTGGTGGCTCGTGCGCGCCACGCCCTCTCGCCCTACGCCATTCGCTTGGCCGGCAGCGCCTACGACGGGGTGGGTATTCCCGCCAGCATCGGCTCGGGTCGGCGCGCGGCGCGCGACGTCGTCACTCTGCTCAACGCGGCGGCAACGGCTTAATTGCCTTGCGGAGCAACGACGTCTAGAGGTAGTAGCCCGAGTGGATGTAGAGACAGGGCACGCCCTCGGCCACGTACATCGCGTGATTACTCGGATCGTCCTCGAACGCCAGTCGCACATCGAAGCCCGATCTTTGAATGTCGTGCAGCACGTCGCGCTTGAATTCCGACACGCCGGAGTAATCGCCAAAATCGCGGGTCACGAGCAGGTCCCAGCGCACGTCGAATCGTTCGAGCCACTCGACCGTTTTGGTCTGCACCCGCCGTGGACGGCCAGTCACCAGCATCACGGCCAAGGAGGGGTCGAGCAAGTCGAGCAGCCGCGACGTCTCGGGAATGAGGGGGTCCTGGTCGCAGGCGTCAAAGAAGGCTCGCCAGTCGCCCCAGCCGCGCAGGTGCTGGCGTCCCGATGCGTCAGCCAGGACGCCGTCGATGTCCACGATCACCGCTGGGGCCGCGGGGAGAGGTCCGTGGCGCCAATACCAGTGTTCTTGGGGGTTAGTGGTCGTCATACGCTCTCGAACGAAAAACAAGGAACAATCTCTGCGAGACTAGACGTGATGGGGGCGACTGAACGACACACGCTACCGATTCCCTACGGGCACCACGTTTACGTGGTCAGCGACCTGAGTCTGTCGCCGCGCACGTCGCCGCGCGGCCGCCCGCTGGTGGAACTCTGCAGCCTCCTGGGCGACATCGACGACCCGGCCGTCGTCGTGGTCGCCGGGAATCTCTTTTTTCCTGATGATGATCAGGACCTGGCGGGCTTCATCAGGGCCACCCTCGAGCACTTGCCCGACTTCGTCGCGGCGGTGCGGGCCTTCGTGGCTCACGACACCCACCAGCTTTACGTCCTACCCGGCTCCGACGACGCGACGCTCGCCAGCGATGACGGCGCCCAAGCGCTGCTGGAAGAACTCGGGGTGGTGGTGGCGAACGACCTGATGCTGCAAGTGGCCTCGGCCGAGGGCGTGCGCGACCTGGCCGTGGCGGCGGGCTCGCACCGGGTGGACGTCGACAACGTCGACGTCGCCGACCGGGCCGACGCGGACCGTTTGGAGGATCCGGCGGCACTGGCCAGCTTCGTCGCCTCACGCGTCCTCTACCGGCGCCTGGCCCCGTGGATCTGGGTGGTGGTGCTCGCCTTGCTCGGCGCGGACCTCTTCAATTCGGTGACGGAGTTGATCGGGCACTTCACCCATCACGAATACAAAGTGCACGCGCCACACACGAATAGTTTCTGGGGCAATCTGATTGTCAACCTCTTCGTTTTGGTGTTCGCCGAGGCGCTGGTCGTGGGCGCCGCGGGTCTCGTCGTGCGACGGCGCTTTAACCGCTCGCACCACGGCGACGCCGAGAGCGAGCCGCTGGCCAACACGCTGGTCGACCAAGTGGACGCGCTCGACTACGCCCGGCGTATCGTCGAACGCGGCGGCGTCGGTGCCGTCATCGGCGGCGCGCCGCGACCCGCCCTGGCCTTCCTCGACCGCGGGGTGTGCGCGGTCCCGGGCCCCTCGCGCACCGTTGTGATCAAACGCGAGGGTCGATTTGGGTTACCCCCCGTCTTCGCCTCGGTGCTCCGCCTGGGCATCGTCGAGATCGAAGCGGCGAGCAACGTCCAAGTGCGTCTCGTGGGCGGCGAGTCGACTTTGTCGCAGTCGCGAGTGCTCGAGCGTCTGGTCGGCGGTGCGCCCACTCAAGCCGGCCCGCCACACGGGACGACGACACTGGGTTCATGGCCGAACGGCTCGCCCTTTCCCGTCACCGAGAGCCGACTGTCGTCCCTGCATCGTCAGCGTTCGATTCGCCGCTGGGCCAGCGGCTTGCTGGCCCTCGACGGACTCGTCAACGTCGCGGTCGCCGCGTCGCCTCCGTTGCGCACGCGCCTGCACATGGTCTTGAATATCCTGCCCCTCGGGGTGGCGCAGTCGGCCGCGGTCGTGACGGCGGTGGCGGGCATCGCCATGATCATGCTGGCGCGTGGCGTGCGCCGTGGTCAGCGCCGCGCGTGGTTCCTCGCCCTCGCGGCCCTGGCACTGACGGTGATTGCGCACCTGGCCCGCGGGGGATCACTCTTCGCCTCGGTCGTCGCCGCGGGCTTGGCGGTCTTCCTCGTCCTGGAACGTCGCCACTTCCTCGCGGCGTCGGATCGCACCACGGCCCGCTCGATATTGCCGCGGTTGTTCGTCATCGCCGTCATTGCCGTCGCCGCCGCGGCCCTGGGCATCGAAGCGGCGAGCCGACACCGCTACGTGTTACCCAATTTCGGTGTCGTGATCATGGGCTGCGCCGAGCGCTTGATCGGCCAGTACAACATCTATCTGCCCGACCAAACCACCGACTTCGTTAACCCCGTGTTGTTGACGGTGGGAATCTCGCTGGTGGTGACGGCGCTTTACGTGGTGACCCGCCCGGTGGTGGACCGACGTCTCTCGACGACGGGCACCAGTGCCGAGCGACGGGTCGCGGAACATCGGGCACGCGATATCGTGCGTCGCCACGGGCGCGGCACGCTCGACTACTTCGCATTACGCGACGACAAGCAGTTCTTCCTCTTTCGCGACTCACTCGTCGCCTACGCCGTCTACGGCGGCGTGGCGCTCGTGTCGCCCGACCCGATTGGACCCGACGCCGAGCGCACCGAGGTGTTCAACGCGTTTCGCGCCTACTGCGAGGCGCGCGGCTGGACCATCGCAGTCATGGGCGCGGGCGCCGAGTGGCTCGGCACGTATCACGCCGCCGGCATGCACTACTTGTACTTGGGCGACGAGGCGATTGTCGACTGCCAGAACTTCTCCCTCGAGGGCGGCAAGATGAAGGGTCTGCGACAGGCCTGCACCCGCCTCAAGAAGCACGGCTACACCGTCGAATTCTTGGACCCCGCCGACATCGATCCCGCCCACGTGACCGGCGTGTTGGATCTCATCTCCATGCTGCGCCGCGGCGAGGGCGAGCGCGGGTTCTCGATGATGCTGGGGCGACTCTTTGACCCCAAGGACAAGGGGCTCTTGCTCACCATCGTCAACGGCCCCGACGGCCGGCCGGCGGCGGCGTGTCAGTTCGTTCCCTCTCCCGCTATTCATGGATACTCGCTCGATCTCATGCGTCGCGATCCCGGCGAGCACCCCAACGGGCTCATCGACTACGCGTTGTGCTCGACCGTGGCCCACCTCAAGGAACAGGGCGCCCAGGGACTCAGTCTCAACTTCGCGGCGTTTCGCTCGGTGCTCGACGGCGAGCGCGGCGAGGGCACGTTCACCCGAGTGGAGCGCTGGACTTTGAAACGCTTATCAGGCATCTTGCCCATTGAGTCATTGTGGCTCTTTAACGCGAAGTACCACCCCCGCTGGCTGCCGCGTTACATCGTCTACCCGGCTGCCGAGAGCTTCGTGCCGGTGGTGGCGGCGATTCTGCGCGCCGAGTCCATCACCGAGATTCCGGTGCTGGGCCGCTTCCTCACCAACGACCCCCGCAATCGTCCCGGCACCGTGGTGCCGCCCGACGTGCTCGCTGCCGCGCAGGCCGAAGACGAAAAAGTGTAGGCGCGAGTGACCCTCACATCGCCGCCGTGAAGGTGAAGTCGTTCTGGCGAGAACCGCGCACCCGGTGGACCGACTCAGACGGGCGACATCACGTCCCGGGTACGAGCGTTGTTCAGAGTTTGTAGCCGATTGTCCGCAACAGCGCCCGGCGATCGGCCTGATCATCGGCCGTCTCGATGCCTGCGGGCGGCATGCCGTCGACGACGCCGAGGATCCCTCGCCCGAGATCCGTTTGAGCGACGAGGACCTCGAGGGGATTCGCCGTGGCGCAGAAGATGGAACAGACCTCGGGAACCTGCTTGAGTGCGTTCAACACGTTGACCGGAAACGCGTGGCGCAGGTACACGATGAAGCAGTGCCCCGCGCTGATCGACTCCGCGTTTCGTGCGGCGAGCTCAATGAGGTCGTCGGCGTTTCCGGACGTGCGGATGAGGCAGGGACCCGACGCCTCACAGAAGGCGAGGCCGAACTCCAGATTGACATTGGCACCCACCATCACCTCGTGGATGTCCTCCACGGTCTTGATGAAATGGGATTGACCCACGATGACGTTGAGTCCTTCGGGTACTTCGATGGATACGGTGCTTAGTTCCATGACAACCTCCGCGTCGGGCTCCGCGTCGTCCTGACGACCACTCACTTCGACCCTATCTCCGGACCTACCCGTCAACACCGGGTCCAAAGCCTCCACGTCGAAGTTCCGACCTGCCGACTCGTGTCAACAAGTGCGAGGAACTACGACGCCGCCGCCAACACCGCGATTCGGGCCTCTCCGGTTGCTTCGAGGAACAGTGGCAACTTCATTGTGGCCAGAATTCGCACCATTCCGTCGCCGACGTGATTCGCGACGACACCCTCGATGCCGTTTTCACGCAGGAACCGGGCGACACGAGCGTGGTGCTGGGCCGGAGTTCCCTCATCGTGCAGTTGGTCCCAGGACACCTCGATCTCCTGCCAACTCTCAACAACGCCGTCGGTCACGTTGGCCACCGCGATCCGCTTCGCACGGCCCCAACGGTGATCGACCTGTCCGTCACTGGTCACCGGCACGCAAACGATCATGTCAAGAGAGTATCTCGAAGATTGTTCGCTCGGGCGAGCTCCCACATTCCAGTCTCTGGCAACTCCGACCCCTCGTCGAAGCCGCGGGGACTTGATCCCGGGCCGACCAGTTCGTTGCAACGCGGTGGTGTGACAGTCCCCATATGCCCGATGTTGACCACGTGAAGGTTCGACTCCCCGCGACTACTGTCGCAGTCCGTCAGCGTGACGGGGTGGGCTGCCAGGAGAGAGACTGCGCAGTCCCATGTCCAGAGGGAAGGTGCGAACACCCCCTTGAACCCGGGGACGTGCACAAACTCCGACTGGCGCCCATCGCTGGCGTGCCTGCGAAATTGATGGTGAACACTGATTCTCAGGACCGGGCTAACGGAATTCGTCTTTCACCACCTTTGGTGGAGTACTGACGATCGGAAAAGGACAATCGGTTCAGACTGTCGCCACCGTAACGATCGTCGAAGACGGAAGATTCAAATCAGTTCGTCCCTTGATGTAGCGCTCGGTGAGGTCGTTGGAATCAAGAATCTTGAACGAAGAGAAACCCGAAGAGGCCATGAGTAACTCGACCTCATTTCTCGTATACGAGGCCAATACCGGCTCCCCGACGGCGTTGAGAACTTTCTTCGCCTCCGATTGAACGGCGTTTCCCAGATCACTTCTTTCATTTCGAGCGAGCAGGAAGTTTGCGACCAGAACCGTCCCATCGTCCATTGACGCAATGTGGCGAAGCACCCGAGAGGTGGCAGCTTTTTCAAGATACATCGTCACCCCCAGCCAGTTCCAGGTTGCCAGAGAAGGCAGTCGCTGGTCTTGCAGGCGCTCAACCGAAAAATCAGCTGAGATGTAAGTGACGTTAGACGGCTCAGAGATGACCGACCGCTTCAGCGCCGCCCTCTTCCATGACTGAGTATCTGGATGGTCGACCTCCCATATGTGCAGTGCCGAAGCCTCTGGGCTCCGCCAAGAAAAGGAGTCAAGTCCTGCTCCAAGGATTACGTAATGTGTACGACCTGCCCGGAGCCCTTCGATTGCGATGTCTTCGGCCAGGCGCGCGCGAACCGCGTGTGTGAGTCGGAATCCAGCTCGAACCGCGCTCGGCCACTCGGCTATCGAGTCTTCAATTGCCCCAATCTCGGCCTCCGTCAAGAGCTTCACCGACTCGGTGTCCTGAAGGACCCAGGGAGGCATGTCCTCGCTCACGTGAGCGGCGCGCAGAACAGCGCTACCCATCGCACTCACGCTGGCTCTTCCATCTTCCATGATTTCAATTCCCTTCGAGATACGCCATCTTGTTTCAAGGAGGCGAGTGCGTGGTCGATCTCGACCACGTGCGGACATTTCAGGAGGTGAAATGTCTGATGTCTCGGTGTCAATTTCCTGTCCACACCTATTAGGAATGCATCCTTGCACTGGAGACTTGGTCGAATGGCTGACTGGTTAGCTGTGACTTGAGAATCCCAAGGAAGGTGAAAGTACCGTGTCCCGCTCCTCCGCTCACCTTCATCGTCAACTACAGCTGCAATGACTAGATCTTGAGGGTGTCAACGACGTTGCCGATTTTGGTAACCTCGCAGCGCAATGTGAGGCGAGACGTTTGGTAGGAGCACTGCGATTCTTGCCCACGAAGACCTCCACGTCGGCCGGCTACCCGTTGCTGGCGGCTCGAAACGAAAGAAGAAGAGCGCAACGATAACTATGCCACGGGCTCCGAGCAGTCGATGGCGGAAGCGCCCTTAGACGTGAACATCTGAAGGAAGGCGTCGACTCCCGGCCTCAATCCAGGCGCCGGGTGCCCTACCGCCGGGTGATACTTGGCCGTCCAGTGGAGCAAGCCATACGGTCCCGTTATCCACCGTATTGTCGCGCCTCGCTCCACATACGTGCCAACAGCTACCTTTCCTACGAGTTTGTTGCCCTTGAAAGAGCTGGCGACGAGATACTCCGAACGTGTCTTCAGCTCGACCGCCTGCACGTACTGTGAGAATCCGGACGAGTAGTTGTAGGAGTAGCACTGATAGACGACACCCGTCGGTGCCAAGGTTTGCGAGGCACTAGCAGGAAGATTTGGCCATAACCCCGTTGCCAGCACCAAAGCCAGTGTCGCTCCCACCCCTCGAAGTGAATTACCTGGCACGCGCCTCACCCTCTCGAACGATTTCTCAGCGACTCATGCCCACCGCTGATCTGGAGCGTCAAGTAACTACGCTGACGTTAACACGAGGTCACTCCTGGCTGATCACAGGATTCGCGTCGGCTTGGCTTCAGAGTTGTTCTAATAAATATTGTCTCAGAAGGCAACGGAGCCTTGAACCCCAACCGGAACCTGGTCTAGTCGCAGGACCGAGGGAGCCGAAAATGCAACCTTGCACTGGCCGCTGGTGCCGCTGGAGGCCTATCTGGTGTCAGAGGCCCGTCGTGACACGAAGGCAAACTTGCATGGGCTGTGAGTTCCGTCCGTCTCCGACGGACCACTCAATTCTGATCGCGATTTGAGGTTCTCGTTCTTAGAAGGTAGGACGACGCGGCGACCCAAAGTGCAATCAACACGAGCCACAAGATGAGGTCCGCCCCGCCACTTAGTCTGGTGCGACCGAAAGAACTGGTCAGTGGTGCGTAACCCACCCATCCAGTACTGACTGGAAACTCCGGCGCGGATAGCCAGGCACCGAAAATGTACAGTGTCACGCCGAACCCAACGACCACGACGACTCTCTGAGAGCGATTAAGCCAAGGAAGGTGCATGAACAGATTTTCACACATTTTCATGGTCGTTGGACTTGGATTTTGTTGTACCGACTTGACAGGAATGTCACCTTGCATTGGAGACTGACGTCCAAGCAGATCAAATCACCCAGTTCGACTGATTGATTGAGACCTTCGCCCCCCCTCGGGAACAAGGGGGACCTAACGGCGAAAATAATTGCTTCACGATTCAACGGCCGCCTCATCCCCCTGTGACTCGTTTGTTACTCTGTCGTCCTTCTCGTCGGAGGGCGATGACGCTGGACATCATTGTCGTTACGCACTGAGCGCTGGAAGCCACGCACGGTTATTGTTCTTGTTATGCAATCACTTCGGGACTGAGCGTAGGGTCCGGCGCGTTAGTGCGCGCACGTTGATCCCACCCACCGGGCGGCTGGCCGCGAAAACATGCGCCGCCGACGCCATTCATCCCAGGAGAACTCATGCCTCATTCTGAAGAGGTGGTGTCCTATCGGACACTCCTACGTCTACCAGGAGCTTTACCAACCTTCATCGCATCCAGCTTGGGCCGACTGTCCTATGGCACGGTCAGCCTCGCCCTGCTCTTGGCAGTCGAGCGTGCGTCCGGTTCGTTCGGAGTCGCTGGCCTGGCCAGCGCGTTATACGGTGTCGGTGCTCTGTCAGCGCCGCTCAAGTCCCGGTGGATTGATCGCTACGGTCAACGCCGTCTGATTGCCATTCTCGGGGTCGCCTGCTCCGCATCTTTGCTCGGCCTCGCGGCAGTCGCTCTCGGCGGAGTCCGTAACGGCGCCGCGTACGCCGCTCTCGCTGGGTTGACCGGTCTGTTCGCACCGCCGCTCGGACCTGCGGTGCGTGCGGTATGGGCGACCCTCACTGATGGCGTGGCGACCCGCCAACGGGCCTACAGTTTCGACGTAGGCGTGGAAGACACACTCTTCACCGTCGGACCACTCCTCGTTGGGGTTCTCGTCCTGCTTGATGGACCTACGCTCGCGCTCGTGGTCGCCGCCGGACTCATGTTCGTCGGGAGCGTGTCGTTTGCGAGGTCACCGGCCGTAGCGGCTCATGACGGGCGAGCGCCGACATGGCAGAAAACGCCGCTGACAGAAGTTCTTCGTTCACCAGGCTTCGCCGTCCTACTCAGCATCGTCATGGCTCTTTCGACGAGTCTCGGGATTGTCGACGTCAGCGTGGCCGCCCGTGCTGTAGAAGAAGGTACGCCCGCGGCTGCGGGCTACGTGCTTGCGGCGATGACCCTAGGCAGCGTCATCGGTGGTCAACTATGGGGCAGACGAACTCGATCTGGGTCAGTACCGAGACAACTTGCAACCTTCTCAATTGTCTTGACGATCTGTCTGGCGGGTGCCGCCGAAGCTCCGAACCTCGCCGTCTTGGCTGCTGTTCTGGCCGCATTCGGCACAGCGATTACGCCCGTCCTCGTCGTGTCCTACGTCGTGGCGGAACAGCTCGGCCCCCGGGCCGGAAGAACTGAGGCATCCGCGTGGGTCAACACCGCGTTCAATGTTGGAATAGCTCTCGGGTCAATTCTCGGCGGCCTCGCGATTGATCGCAGCGGGTCGATTGGCTCGTTCCTGCTTGGCACTGCCGTATCAGCCACAACTTTGATCTTCATAATCGCTCTTGGGTCCCGACTGGAGCGATCGCTTAATGATTCGGCGACTTTGTCCGACGACAATCGCTGAAGGATGAATCGGCAAGAACCAAGGAGCACGTAACCAGATTGGAATCGGAGGCCCGATGTGCCAAGTTTGCAACCTTGCACTGGAGGCTTAGCGAACTAGTTCACCCAGCGAGGGAGAAGAATTTGACCGGGGTTTCAATCTCACCGACTCTCCCTTGACTTCGTCAAATAGGTGGGGGGTGATGGCAATGAACTATTTAGCCTTAATCGCCTTCGCTATCGTCCCGCCGGTTCGGTGGCACACGTCTGCCAACAGTGCCCACACAAGTAGGCCCGGTAGCCATAGCCCCTGAAGTCCATTTCTGTCTCCTTGCGGAGCTGTCCATAATGCAAGACAAAGCGCAGGAGCGACCAAAAGAAACCCGGCTAGAAGGGGTGCTGTCCTTCGGTCGAAGATGCCAAATACCAATGCGGTGAATAGAACGATTAGCAAGTAGTAATCGCCAGACCAATAATCATTGTGCCTTGCCTCTAGGGCTACAAGTCCTGTCCACTCGGCAGCCCCGACGCCAAGGTATAGAAGTACATAACGCTTCATATTCTTGTCACGCGAAGACTTGGACTATCGACCTCAGTTGGCTGCAAATGCTTCACGGCAGAGTCTTTCATCAAAGGTGCCGTGGGCGATAGCAGTTCACTCGTGAATCTGGACGCGGACTTAACGAAAACTACGAGACGCACTCAACGGGAACGGACTTCCGCAGACCTATGCGTAATCTGACTGAATTCCTGATGAACTCGCCGTGAAAAGGGTGGCCCGACGTGAACCCGCACGCGATTCTTGACAATTCGCCGCGGTTGCCGAACTGGCGAAGTTGCATCGCCCTATGAACTCCGACTTCGTTGACGAAAATCCCCTAACAAATCTGCTGGGCAATTGCGCGCGCTGCGCGGGCTGCGGCACCCTCATCAAAGCTTAGGTATAGGGCGGGCTCCACGAGTTCGAGTTCCATGAGTTTCCATCCCGCCGGAGTCGCGACGAGGTCCACCCGTCCGTACGTGAGGCCAGAGAAGCGTCCGGTCAGCAGTTGGCGCGCCAGATCGATCGCGTCGGGTTCGGCCTCAGCACGCGACATCTGGCGCGTGCGAAAGGCGCCATCGCGATCTTCGGGCGCCACGTTGAGGTGAGCTTGCTTGGTCATGGCGTGCGAAAACTCGCCGTCGAGAAAGATCAGCGCCCGCTCGCCGTGCTCGTCAATTGACTCGACGTAGGGCTGGATGAGTGCGCAACGTCCACTGGCGTGTAGTCGCGCCACGTGCTCGCGTGCCACGGCCTCGTCGGGCGCTTCGAAACGCTCGGCGTCGATGGACCCCGCGCCGATAGCCGGCTTCACCACGAACGTCACTCCCGGGAACACCGGCTCCTCGCCCACCTCACAGAACACCGTCTCGATCACCGGAAAACCCTGATTCTTGAGGTCACCCAGGTAGTGCTTGTCGGAGGAGTATTCGATGACGTCGTAGGGGTTCACGAGACGGGCGCGAGCGTGCGCCCAGGCGAGGAACTTCTCGTACACGTTCGCGTAGCCCCAGGTCGAACGCACCACCACCAGGTCGTACGACTCCCAGTCGACCTGGTCGTCGTCCCAGACTTCGGGTCGCGCCTCAATGCCGAGCGTACCGAGTTCGGTAACGAGGAGTGGCAAATCAACGTCGAGGTGGGACTCGAGCGCGAGGTCCCGCGCGGCACCGGGCAAGGCAAATCGTGACGTGGCGAGGGCGACGCGGCTCACGGAATGAAGTAGACGGTGGCGTGCTGGGCCAATGTCGCCAAGGGACCCGGCCACACACCGAACAGCAGCGTCATGACAACGCCTACGCCAATCACGACGGCCGTGGCGCGCGGCACCACGACACGGCGGGCGTCGAGGTCGTCATCGGGCTCGGCGTAGAGGACGACGGTCCAGCGCAGGTAGAACGACGCGGCGATCGCCGCACTCAACAGAGCAATGAGCGCCAACACGACGCCGTTGGCGTCGATCGCCGCAGCCAGCACCGCGTACTTGGCGTAGAAGCCCGAGGTGAGGGGCGCACCCAACTGCGAGAGCAACAAGACCGCGAGTGATGCGCCGAGCCAGGGTTGACGGCGTGCCAGACCACGGTAGGACTCGAGTGAGTGACGCTCGTCGCCCAGCCCCCCCATCACGGTGACGATGGCGAAGGTGGCCACCACCGTGGGCGCGTACGTGGCGAGGTAGAACAACGTGGCCGCACTGCCGCGCGCCGTACCGGCCCAGACACCCACCAGGATGAAACCCGCGTGGTTGATCGAGGAGTAGGCGAGAAGGCGCTTGGCGTTGCGCTGGGGCAGAGCCAGAACTGCGCCGACGACGGTGGTGAGGACGATTAGGACCCAGAAGATGGGTCGCCAGGTGGCGAGCTCGGTACCCAGGCCCGAGATCATCACGCGAATCAGCGCCGCGAAGGCGCCGACCTTGACGATCGAGGCCATGAAGCCCGTGACCGGTGTGGGTGCGCCCTCGTAGACGTCGGGCGACCACATGTGAAAGGGCACCGCGGCGATCTTGAAGGCGAAGCCAATGAGCAACAGCGCCCCACCGGCCACCAGCAATCCCGGCTTCAACAAGACGTTGGAGCCCAGGAAGTACGAAATCGTCGAGAGGTTGGTCGAACCCGTGGCGCCGTAGATGAGTGCCGCACCGTAGATGAAGATCGCCGAGGCGAAGCCGCCCAGGATGAAGTACTTCAGTGACGCCTCGGCGGACTCGGTCTTGCGCCGGTCGATGGCGACCAGCACGTAGAGACCGAGCGAGAGGATCTCGAGTCCCAGGAAGATGACGATGAGGTCATTGGCCTGGGTCATCAGCACGGCGCCCGCCGTCGAGGCCAACGCCAGAATCTGGTACTCGGGCCCGCGCACGCTCTCGCGCACCGCCCAGTCGTGGGCCACCAGGGCCGCCAGGGCCACCGAGAGAGCGATGACCGCGGTGGCGATGACCGAAAAACCGTCGAGCACCACGGCGTGCGACACGGTCGTCGACACACCGTGATGGTCGAGGTCGCGCCACTGGAAATAGGTGACCACGAGCACGGCCAGCGACGTGACCACGGTGGTGGTGGTCGTGACGACCGCCGGCACCGTACGGCGCCACATCGCCGAGGCGACGAGCAGCGCCAACGAGGCCCCGAAGAAGATCAGGACCGGCAGGATGGTCAGATAATGAATCGAGACCGTGAGATGCGTGGTGGCTGCGTTCATTTGGCAGCTCCCGCCGTGGCGACCGTGGTGACGAGATTGTGCACCGAGGGGGTAATGCGGTCAAGGACCGGCTTGGGAAAGACGCCGAGCACCACGATCAGCACAATGACCGGCACGAGCACCCAGCGTTCGGCACTCGACGCGTCCGAGATCTCCGCGTTGGCCCCTTGCGCGCGCCCGTGGAACACCCGCTGGTAGGCCCAGAGCAGGTAGACCGCCGAGGCGAGCACTCCCAGGGCCGCGAACGCACTCCACCACGCGTGAGTAGCGAAAGTGCCGATCAGGATCAAGTACTCCGAGACGAAACCCGAGAGCCCCGGCAGTCCGATCGAGGCGAGCATGGCCACGGTGAAGAGCGCCGAGAGGACCGGCGCCGGTCCCTGGATGCCGGTGTAGTCGGCGATCAGGATGCTCGAGCGTCGGCGCTCGAGGAAACCAATGATGAGAAAGAAGCCAATGGTGATGATGCCGTGATTGAACATCAGCAGCACCGCGCCGGTGACACCGATGGTCGAGCCCGACATCACGCCCAAGGTGATGAAGCTCATCTGCGCGAGCGACGAGTAGGCCACGAAACGCTTCAGGTCCTTGGCAACGCACGCGAGGATCGAGCCGTACAAGATGCCGATCACCGCGAGGGTCAACACGTAGGGTCGCACGCTCACCTGCGCCAGCGGCAATAAGCCCACGGCGAAACGCAAGAGGCCGTAGCTACCGAGCTTGGCCAACAGCGCGGAGAGCTCAATCGAACCCGCGGTGGGCGCTTCGGCGTAGGTCAGGGGCGACCACGTGTGCAGTGGCCAGATCGGCGCCTTGGCCCCGAAGGCGATGGCGAAGCCAATGAAGAGCCACACGGCGACCGAGTGCGACATCGTTACCGACGCCAGGGCGCCGTAGGCGAAGGTGAGCGCCGACGTCGGGTGCTGGTGTTGGTAGGCGAAGCCCATGTACAAGATGCCGACGAGCAAAAACGCCGACGCCGTGAAGGTGTAGAGGAAGAACTTCAGCGCGGCGCGCGCGCGCTCCTGGGCGCCCCAACCCGAGATGATGAAATAGCAGGGCACCAGGGTGAGCTCGAAGAAGACGAAGAACTCGAGCACGTCGTGTGCCACAAAGGACCCCATGGTGAGGCCCGTGAGGATCAACAGCCACGAGACGAAGGCCGGCTCGCGGCGCTTGTCGCGCCCCCCGAGCAGCGACAGCAGCAGCACGAGCGCGGTTAAAACGACCATCAACAGGCTCAAGCCGTCGAGGGCGACGTCGTAGGCCAGTCCCAATGGGGCCGAGATGACGTGACGACTATAGAAGTCAAAATTCTGCGCATTGGCGACGTGGCTCGAGTACATCACCGCCACGATCACTGACAGCACCACCTCGATCGCCGCGACGCCCACGGACACCGCGTAGGAGGCGCCGGGAGTCTTTCGCACCAGCATCGCCACCAGGGCGCCCAGCAGGGGCAGCACGATGAGCGCACTTAACCACAGCGAAGAGTGCATCGCTACCTCACCCGTCCCACGAGGTAGACCACAATGACGGTCGCCCCGAGCACCATGGCCAGCGCGTACTGGCGCACCATACCGGCTTGAAGCTTGCGAATTCCCTCGCCACTGCGCCGCACGGATCCTCCGAGACCCTCGACCGCGCCGTCAATGATGCGGTCTTCCACTACGTCATTGGACACCTGCGCGACGCGCTCGAGCGGTCGCCCCAGTGCGGCGTCGTAGGCGTCATCCCAGCGCCACACGTGTTCGAAGAAGGGCAACTCGAACGTGGGGGATTCAACGGTATTGCGCCAGATGGTGAAGGCGGCGAAGAGGCCAATGACGGCCGCGGCGACGTCGACGAGCGCGAGTCCGGTCTGCAGGACCGTGCTCTGCGCGGGCGTCGCGGCCACGTAGCCAAAGGTCGGCGACAAGAAGTGAGAGAGCGAGAAGCCGTGCGCCCAGGGCAGGTCGAGCAGTCCGCCGAGCACGCTCAAGGCCGCCAAGATCAACAGCGGCGCGGTCATGGCCAGCGGCGACTCGTGCGGGTCGTGCTGGTGAGTGACGTCGCGGAAACGCTCGTTGCCGCGGAAGGTCAAGATGAAGAGGCGGCTCATGTAGTACGCGGTGAGGATGGCGGTCAGCACGCCTAGGGCCCAGAGGAACTTGTTGTGCGCGAACACATTGGTCAGCACGTCGCCCTTGGACCAGAATCCCGCGAAGGGCGGCACGCCCGAAATGGTCAACCAGCCAATGAGGAACGTCGGGAAGGTGAGGGGCAGCCACCGAGCCAGACCGCCCATCTTTCGCATGTCTTGCTCACCGTGGAGCGAGTGGATCACCGACCCCGAACCGAGGAAGAGCAGCGCCTTGAAGAAGGCGTGAGAGACCATCAAGAAGATGGCCGCGCCGTAGGCGCCCACGCCGACTGCCAGGACCATGTAACCGATCTGGGACACGGTGGAGAAGGCCAGCACCTTCTTGATGTCCTTTTGGGCCGTGGCAATCGTGGCCGCGACGAAGGCGGTCACGCCACCAATGACCGCGATGGTCATGCGTCCCGAGGATGACAGCGCCAAGATCGGCGACATGCGCACGAGCAGGTACACGCCGGCGGTGACCATGGTAGCGGCGTGGATCAACGCCGAGACCGGGGTCGGGCCCTCCATGGCGTCGGGCAGCCAGTTGAAGAGGGGAATCTGCGCGCTCTTGCCGGTGGCGGCGAGCAGCAGGGCCAGCACGACCAGCGTCGCGATGGTCGGTGAGAGCATCGACGCGGAGGAGAACACCCCGAGGTAGGTGAGCGTGTGCGTGTGCAAGAACAGCAAGAACATCGCCAGTAGCAGTCCGATGTCGCCGATGCGGTTGTAGATGAAGGCCTTCTTGCCCGCCGAGGCGGCCGAGTCGCGGTCGAAGTAGAAGCTCACCAACCAGTACGAGCACAGGCCCACGCCCTCCCAGCCCACGAAGGTGAGCACGAGGTTGTTGGCCAGTACCAACGTCACCATCGAGAAGACGAAGAGGTTGAGGTACAGAAAGAACTTGCGAAAGTCCTTCTCTCCATCCATGTACGCGGTCGAATACCAGTGGATCAGCGTCGAGATGCCGGTCACGAAGAGGCACATCGTGATGGACAACGGATCGATGAGCAGCGCGGCGGGGACGTGCAACGTGTCCACCGAGATCCACGTGAAGAGGTTGACCGTGACCTCGCGGGTGTGGTCGTGCAGGAGCAGGAAGAAGGTCACCACACTCGTCACGAAGCTCAGCCCCACCACGCCGGTGGCGATGATTCCCACCAGTCGGTTGCTCAGCGAACGGCCGTTGACCACGACCAGGAGGAACCCGAGCAGCGGGAAGATCATGATCAGTGGAGCGAGATGCGACATCAGCCCTGCAGTTCCGAGAGTTCATCGACCGACGTGGAGGCGCGGCGTCGGAACACCGCGACGACGATGCCCAGGCCCACCGTGACNNCTCATCGTGCGCGCGAACGTCACGAAGGTCAAGTTGACGGCGTTGAGCATCAGTTCGATGCACATGAACATGATGAGCGCACTGCGCCGGGTCAAGACGCCAAAGGCCCCCACCCCAAACAGCAGGGCGGCCAAGATGAGATACCACGAGGCGGGAACGGTCATGACTCCACTTCCTGGGAGGTATCGAGTTCATCGTCGGCCCACTCGTCCTCGTCGTCGACGACCCCAAGGTCTTCGGGTTCGTCGGGTTCGCCGGGACGTTCGCGGCGCGCCAAGAGCACGGCGCCCACCACCGCGATGATGAGCAGACCGGCCGTCGCTTCGAAGGCCAGCAGGTAGGTAGTGAAGACCGAGTCACCGAGCTGGGTGACGTTGTCCGCGCCGGTCGCCAGCGGTGTGCCGCCGGTCGACGCCGAGAGCACGCCGCTGACCCAGTGCGAGTTCGCCATCAGGGTCACGACGCCAGCCACGGTGATGAACACTCCCAGACCCGCGAGCCAGCGCTGACCCACCAGGGGCTCCACGTGGGGGTGTTTCGTCTTGTCGACACCGAGGAACATGATCACGAACAAGAAGAGGACGACGATGGCGCCGGCGTAGACGATGATCTCGACGGCCGCGAGGAAGTCGGCGCTCTGCGCCAGGAAGGCCACCGCGACGCCGAAGAGGCACATGATCAGACACAGCGCCGAGTGCACCGGGTTCGTCATGGCAATGACGCCCACCGCACCCACCAGGATGAGCAGGGCCGCGCCCGCGAAGACGAGGACGTCAGGGATGGCGTACGCCGTGGCGAACATCAACTCTCTCCCTTGGGGTGACGACGAGGACGCTTCTCCTCGAGGGTCTTCAGCAATCCTTGCAGACCGCGCTGGTCGAGCGGGACGTCCTCGGGCTGGAGGTGACGCGAGAAGACCTCACGAATCTGCTTGGAGCCAGTGGCGTCATCGTCACGGTTCTCGCTCTGTCCGCCCTCGGCCACCCGCACGCCCGCACCGAGGTCGGCGCTCCACTGACTCACGCCCTCGAAGGCGGCGTCGCCGGATGGTGAGGTCGCGCGCATCCAACCGCCGGTCATCTCGGCCTCGCCCGCGCGCCAGTCCTCCCAGGGCAGACGCTGGGGGAAACCCTCGTCGTCGACGAGCAACTGCTTCTTGGTGTAAATGGCGTCGGCGCGATTGGTGAAGGAGAACTCGAACATCTTGGATTCGGTGATCGCCTGGGTCGGACACGCCTCGACGCAGAGGTCGCAGTGGATGCAGCGAAGGTAATTGATCTCGTAGATGTAGCCATAGCGCTCCCCCGGCGACACCGGGTGATCCGCCGGGTTGTCGAGACCGCGCACGAAGATGCAGTTCACGGGGCACACGCCAGCGCACAACTCGCAGCCAATGCACTTCTCCATGCCGTCCTCGTAGCGATTGAGCACGTGGCGGCCGTGTTGACGCGGCTGCTTGGGTCGCTTCACCTTGGGATACGAGTTCGTCACGCGCGGCTTGCCAATGTGGGCCAGCGTCAATTTGAAGCCACCGAAGAAGTCAGTCCAACCGGCCATTACTCCCCCTCCCCCTCGTCCTCGTCCGTGGCGTCGCTGACCGCACGGATGACTTCGCCCGGCAACGGGCGCTCACCTACGATGGGCATCAACGCTCCGGGACCGCTCCCGCGATCGGCGCCGAGCTCAAAGGCCCGGCTCAGCAGCGTCCAGGCGATGATCACCAGGGCGGCCATGGCGAAGCCGTCGGCCGGCTTGATGAGGAAGCCCGCGATGATCAGCATCCAACCCAGGGAGAGCGGAATGAGCCGCTTCCAGCCCAGTTCCATGACCTGGTCGTAGCGAAAGCGCGGCAGCGCGGCGCGGAACCAGATGTAGGTGAACGCGAATCCGGTAGTCTTGGCGAGGAACCAGAGGATCGGGAAGACCCAGCGCACGTGCGCAATGTTCGGCACCCAGCCCGCGGGTCCACCGAGGAACAAGGTGACGATCAGCGCCGACATGGTCAGGGTGTTCATGAACTCCGCCATGAAGAACAGGGCGAAGCGGACCGACGAGTACTCGGTGTGGAATCCTCCGACCAGCTCGCTCTCGGCTTCGACGACGTCGAAGGGCGGACGATTGAGTTCGGCGGTGATGGCGATGACGAACACGACGAAGGGCACGAAACCCAGGCGAATCAGGTTCCAGTGCCAAATCCCGTCGGCCTGGCTGGTGACGATGTCGTGGGTGGAGAGCGACCCGGTAATCAGTGCGACCGTCACGATGGTCATGCCGAGGGCCGCCTCGTAGGAGATCATTTGCGCACTCGCGCGCACTGCGGACAGCAGCGGGTACTTCGAACCCGAGGACCAGCCCGCGAGCATGACGCCGTAGACCGAGATGCCCGACATCGCCAGCATCACCAGGATGCCCATCGGCGGGTTGGCAATCTGCAGTTCAATGACGTGTCCCGCCACCGTCACGGTGCCGCCTAGGGGGATGACCGAGAACGTGATGAGTGCGGGCACCAGGACCAAATACGGCGCGAGCTTGAAGACGACGCGGTCGGCCTCGGCGGGAATGAGGTCTTCTTTGGCGAAGAGCTTGATACCGTCGGCCAACGTCTGCAGAATACCGAAGGGACCCCAGCGTTGGGGTCCGATGCGGCTCTGCATGTCGGAGATGGCCTTGCGCTCGAACCAGATCATCAACGTGACGGCACCCATGATGACGGCGAAGCCCACCACGACCTTGACGAGGACGATGATCAATATGGCCAGCGTGACCTGAGCGCCGTTGCTGAAGAGCGGATCGACCGTGGCGAAATTCATCGCGTCTCCAGCCGAAGTTGCGTGACCGGACTCGACGAGTCGAGCATCTTGGCGACGACGTTGACGCCGTCGTCGCCGAGGGTACCCAGGGGCGCCACGCACGTGCCGCGCAGCACGGTCTCGTCGGTGACGACGCCAATCTCGAAGTCGCCACCGGGGGCGCGCACCTGCACCCGCGCACCGCTGGCGAGGCCCAGGTGGTCGAGGTCGCTCGGGTGCACGAGCAGCGTGGTCGATTCGATCAAGGCGGCCACCGCGGGCGAACCCTGCATGGCGATGCCGCGGTCGTAGAGGCGCCGCGCCAGCACGAGGCGTAGAGCGTAGGCGTCGGCGAGCGGCACATCGATCTTGGTGATTCTCACGTCGGCCGCCGTGGCGCTGGACGTCGTCGCCGTGCTCGAGGATTCCAGCAGCGTGGTGATACCCGTGGATTCACCGAGTCCGACGGTCTTGGTCGAACGAATGCCCGGAAAGGCCATCGGGTCCATGGCGTGGCGCGCGACGGGTGTCACGTGCAGACCCATCACCACGCCGTCGAAGGCCTGGTCCTGCAGCACCGACAAGGCGGCGTAGCCGGTGGTCTCCTCGATGGCCTGTGCGCAGAGTTCGACCGATCCGAGCCCCAGGTCCTGGCCCCACTCGAGCGCGAGCTCCGAGGCGATGGCGACGTCGGGCCACGCCGAGCCGGGTGCGCCGACCTTGGCGACGACGGCCGTCACCCGACCTTCGAGATTGGTGACGGTGCCCACGCGCTCGTGCGCCACGGTAGCGGGAAGGACCACGTCGGCGTGGGCCAGCGTCGCACCGCCGTGACCGGTGACGCAAATGACCTTCGACGCGGACAGGGCCGCCGAGGCGAGTTCTTGGTCGACGACGTTGCCCAGCACACAGCCGCCCAGCACCAGCGTGGCGCGCTGGGTGCGCGCGGTCATGGCGGCGAGCTGCGCGAAGGTGTCGCGTCCCGACGCGGCGGCGTCGAAGCCGCGCCCCGGGCGAAGACGCGGGCTGAGCCCCATGTCGAGAGCGCCACGCACGTTGGAACGGCGCAGGGCCACGAGGAATGTGGCCTCGGGCAGACCCTGCGCGAGAGTCTGGAGCGCCTCGTCGACGAGGCGCTGGTCTTCGGCCAGGTTGGCGCGTCCCGCGACGATGACCACGCCGGTGCCGTCACCGAGGGCCGCGCGTACGGCGGCGAGTTCCGTGTCGGTGACCAGCGTGCCGACCGGCAAGTGGCCGCTCACCAGGGCGTGGGCAATCGCCGCCGTCTCACCGGGTCGCACGGCGAGGACGTGGGCGGCGAGCGAACGCAGCGCACTGGGTCCGCTCGAGAGTTCAATGAGTGTGTGGTGCCAGTGCGCGAAGCTCTCGCGTAAGCGCAAGAACAGCACGGGGAGTTCCTCGCGCAGGTCGCCGGTCAGCGTGAGGACAATCGGGGCGTGGGCGGCGTCGTCGATGGTGGCCAGCGGCAGTGTCTCCAACAGCACGGGATCGAGTCCGTCGCCGAACTGCGCGTCGATGTTCTCGGTGCCGATCGCCCCGCGCAGGAAGCGCTCCCAGGCGAAGGCTCCCTCGTTGGTGAGCGACGCGCCCCCGATGGCCCCGATCGCGTCGGGGTCGCCGACCTCGTGCAGAATCCGTGCGGCCTCGGCCAGCGCCACGCCCCACGACACGGGGCTGAGTTCGCCGTTGACGCGGACCATTGGTTCGCTGATGCGCGTCGCGGCCGACGTCACGTCGGTCGATTCGGAATTGGCGTCAATCGAATCCAGCGTGAAGCGACCCTTGTCGCAGAGCCAGCCGTGGTTCACTGGCTCAGAATCCACGCCCAGCACGCGCGTCAGTCGGTTGCCCGATGACTGCACCGCGACGCGGCATCCGACCGAGCACGTCGTGCAGGTGCTTTCGACCTGCTCGAGGTCCCAGGGACGCGCGCTGAAGCGGTAGGGCTTGGCGGTCAGCGCTCCGACCGGGCAGATCTGCACGGTGTTGCCCGAAAAGACCGAGTCGAAGGGCTTCGTCGGTGAGGGGGCGACTTCGATCATGTCGCCGCGTCCCGCGAAGGCAATCTCGGCGTCGCCGGCGACCTCGCTGGCGAAACGGGTACAGCGCGAGCACTGGATGCAACGCTCGCGGTCGAGCAGTACCAGTTCGCCGATTTCGATGGGCTTGACGAAGTGGCGCTTCTCCTCGACGAAGCGGGTCTCGCCCGAACCGTACGCCAGCGTCTGGTCCTGCAAGGGACACTCGCCCCCCTTGTCACAGACCGGACAGTCGAGGGGGTGATTGGCGAGGAGGAACTCGAGGACGCCGTCCTGGGCTTTCTTCACCTTCTCGGAATCCGTCGTCACGTTCATGCCGTCATTGACCTTGAGGAAGCACGCCGGCTGCAAGGTGGCGCCGCGCGGTCCGTCCACTTCAACGAGGCACATGCGGCAGTTTCCGACGGGCTCCATGCGCGGGTGGTAGCAAAAGCGCGGGATGTAGGAGCCCGCTCGTTCGGCGGCCTCGATGAGCAGTTCGCCGGGCTGGGCCTCGACGGAGCGGCCGTCGACCGTGATAGTCACGTTCGTGCGGATCACGTCAGTCATGGGAGCATCCTCCGTGGTTCACGTGGGCCACGAAATCGTCGCGGAACATGCTCAGCGCGGAGTGGACCGAAGAAGGGATCGACGAACCGAGCACGCAGATGGTGGTCTGCTGCGGCGGCCAGGTCAGTCCCGGGGCGATGTTGTCGCAGAGGTCGAGCAGCAGGTCGAGGTCCTCCATACGTCCCCCACCGTGTTCGAGGCGATACATCACGCGCTCGATCCAGCCCGATCCTTCGCGACACGGCGTGCACTGTCCACAGGACTCGCGCGAGAAGAATTTGGTGATGCGCCACGTGGCGCGCACGACGCAACTGGCGTCGTCCATCACCACGATCGAGCCCGAACCCAACATCGAACCCAGCGCGCCGACTTCGTCCTGGCCGAGCGGCGTGTCGAGCAGGTCGGGACCGAACCACGGGGCCGAGACGCCGCCGGGGATGAAGGCCTTCAGGGTGCGCCCCTCGGCGAGGCCGCCGCCCAACGCGGGGTCGAAGATGATGTCGCGGAAGGTGTTCTTGACCATCTCGAGCTCGTAGACGCCGGGGTTCTTCACGTTGCCGGCCAGGGCGAAGAGGCGCGTGCCCGTGGAGCGACCCGCCCCCAGCGCCGCGAACGCCGCGCCGCCATTGTTGATGATCCAGGGCAGGTTCGACATCGTCTCGACGTTGTTGACGACCGTGGGCTCGCCGTAGAGGCCGGTGACGGCCGGGAAGAACGGCGGTTTGATGCGCGGGAAGCCGCGCTTGCCCTCGAGGGCCTCCAACAGTGCGGTCTCCTCGCCGCAGATGTACGCACCCGCGCCCGGGTGCACGACGACGTCGATGGAGAAATCCGAAGCGAAGATCTTCGAGCCCAGCGCACCGTGGGCGTAGGCGTCGTTGACGGCCTGCTGCACGCGCTCGAGGCCGAGAGCGAACTCGCCGCGCAAGAAGATGAAGACCTGGCTGACCTGCAGGGCGTAGGCGGCGATGATAACGCCCTCGACCAACTGGTGCGGGTCGCGCTCGACGAGGTAGTGGTCCTTGAAGGTGGCGGGCTCTGATTCGTCGCCGTTCACCACCAGATACGAAATTGCCGAGCGGCGTAACATCGACCACTTGCGTCCGGCCGGGAACCCGGCCCCGCCGCGGCCCAGCAGTGACGCCTGGTCGACTTCGGCGGCCACATCTTCGGGGAACATCGTGAGCGCCTTGCGCAACCCGGAGTAGCCGCCGGTCTCGAGGTAGCGGCTCAGCGTGAAGGAGTCGGCCATCTCGCGTCGCGACGAGACGATGAGCGGAGCGTCGAGCGTCGCCATTACTTGCTCTCCACCGACGCGGCGGCGGCGGCCTCGGCGGCGCGTACCGTGCGCGCGGCGAGCGCGGTGGCGCGTTCGGCGGCGACCTCGTCCTTGGCGACGCGCAGTCCGCCCTGGCGCTTGACGCGAATCAATGTCCCGTGGTTCGGCACGTCGTGGTCCCGTCGGCCCTCACGCAAGTCAGCGACCAGGTGGTCGAAGGTCTCGGGTGTCGTGGTGTGCACGTAGCGGTGATTGACCTGCACGCACGGCGCCAGGTCGCAGTCCGCGAGACACTCGGTCTCCTCGAGGGTGAACAGACCATCCTCGGAGGTGGCGCCCACGGCGCAGCCCAGCGACGACGACGCGTGCTCGAGCAACTCTTCGCCCCCGGCGAGCAAACAGGCGATGTTGGTGCACACGCCCACCACGTACTTGCCCACGGGCTCGAGGTGGAACATTTCGTAAAACGACGCGGTGCCGCGAACGTCGGCGGTGGTGGTGTCGGTGAGGTCCGCGACCTCGGCGATGCCCTCGTCGCTCAAGTAGCCGTCCTGCTCCTGGGCCAAGTGCAACAGGGGCAGCATGGCCGAGCGCTTGCGCGGGTACAGGGCGACGAGCTCCTCGGCGCGTTGGCGAATATCGGCGCGAAAGTGACTCATCGGTCGACTTCTCCTAGGACGGGGTCGACCGTCGAGATCATGGTGATGGCGTCGGACATGGACGCACCGCGCATCAGCAGGGGCATGGCTTGAAGATTGATGAAACTCGGCGCGCGCACGTGGATGCGGTAGGGCTTGGGGCCGCCGTCGGAGACCATGTAGCAACCAATCTCGCCGCGCGGCGATTCGACGGCGGAGTACACCTCGCCGGCGCGAACGTGAAAGCCCTCGGTGAAGAGCTTGAAGTGGTGAATCAGCGCCTCCATGGATTCGCCGATGCGCGCGCGCGGCGGCGGGGTCACCTTGGGATCCTGGCTGCGGTAGTCGCCGGCGGGCATCTTCTCGACGCACTGGCGCACGATGCGCAGGGACTCGCGAATTTCGTTGAGGCGAATGGCGTAGCGGTCGAAGTTGTCGCCGTAGGTGCCCACNNAGGTCCCACGGCACGCCCGTCGAGCGCAGCAGCGGACCGGTGAGTCCGAGCGCCAACGCCTCCTCGGCGGTGATCGCGCCGACGCCGATCAGGCGGTTGCGAAAGATCGGCTGGCCGGTGAGGAGCTGGTCGTACTCGAAGGTCCGCTCCTCGATGGTATTGCAGATGACCTCGATGTCGTCCTCCCACCCGTCGGGCAGGTCGGCGGCGACGCCGCCGGGACGCACGTAGTTGAGGTTGAGTCGCAGTCCGGCGGTCTTCTCGAAGAAGGCCAGGATCAATTCGCGCTCGCGAAGTCCGTAGATCATCATCGACGTCGAGCCGAGGTCCATGCCGTTGGTGGCCATCCACACCAGGTGCGACGAGACGCGGTTGAGCTCACTCATGAGCATGCGAATCCACGTGGCGCGCGCGGGAATCTCGACGCCGAGCAGCTTCTCGACGGTCAGCGAATACGAGAGCTCGTTGATCACCGGCGACAGGTAGTCCATGCGCGTCACGTTGGTGGCACCCTGGACGTAGCTGAGCGTCTCGCCGGTCTTCTCCATGCCGGTGTGCAGGTAGCCAATGACCACCTTGGTGCGCAGCACGAACTCGCCGTCGAGTTCGAGCATGAGACGCAGTACGCCGTGGGTCGACGGGTGCGCCGGCCCCATATTGATGATCATGGTCTCGTCGTCGTGGCGTTCGTAGTCGACCTCGCGCGGGTCCAGCGTGACGCCGTCGAGGCGTAGGACCGCACCGACTTCGCGGCCGAGCTGGTCGCTGGGCGTGTCGATGCGACGACCCAGTTCCTGCGCGCCCTCCGACGTTTCGCCGGTCAGGCGCTCGGGGCGGTCCGCGACGCGGGTGACATCACTCATCGTGGGCCCGGCGCTTCCTTGAACTGGATCGGCACGTGCCCGACGCCGTAGTCCTTGCGCAACGGGTGTCCCTCCCAGTCCTCGGGCATGAGGATGCGCGTCAAGTCGGGGTGTCCGTCAAAGAGAATGCCGAACATGTCGAAGGCCTCACGCTCGGGCGCCTCGGTGCCCGGGTAGACGTGAAACAAGGAGTCCACGCGCGGTGACTCGTTGCCGGCTTGCACGCGTATGCGCACGCGCTGTTTCTTCGAGAGCGAGAGAAGATTCGTCACCACTTCGAACCGCGTGGGCGTCACTCCCTCGGGCACGAAACGCTCAAAGTGCTCGAGGTAGTCCACGCCGCACACGTCGATACACATCTCGAAGCCGTCGGCCTTGAAGGCGGACACCAGGTCGAGGTACTGCTCGGGCGTGGGAAAGCACGCGACGTCGCACGCCAGGGCCTCATTGGTGAGAACGGCTGGGGGGGCCAAGGGGGGAAGGGGGATCACTTCGGCGTGCCCATCCTTACGCTCACCGGTACTTCGGGCGTCCAGATGCCGCCGTCGTGTTCCAAGTGCGTGGGGGTGCCGTCGTGACGACGCTTCATGATCTCGCCGGTGCGAATCTGCTCGTGCAGCGTGAGGATCGCGTGCATCAGCGTCTCGGGGCTGGGCGGACAGCCCGGGGCGTAGACGTCGACTGGCACGATCTGGTCGACACCCTGGACGATGGCGTAGTTGTTAAAGAGTCCGCCCGTCGAGGCGCACACGCCCATGGAGATGACCCACTTGGGCTCCATCATCTGGTCGTAGACCTGACGCAGCACCGGGGCCATCTTCTGACTGACCCGTCCAGCGACGATCATCAAGTCGGCCTGGCGAGGGGAGTTGCGAAAGACCTCCATGCCAAAGCGCGAGAGGTCGAAGTCCGCCGCGCCCGCCGCCATCATCTCAATGGCGCAGCAGGCCAGGCCAAAGGACGCCGGCCACACCGAGGCGCGACGCGCCCAACGGACCAGGTCTTCAATGGGCGCGGTCAAGAAGTTGTGCTGCAGGTCTTCGAGGGCCACTACGCCGCCTGATCGGGTTCGGCGCCAATGCGCACGATGGTCGAGGAGCTGGTTCGATCGGGCACGCCCACGGTCAGGTGTTGGCGCGGACCCCAGGACAGGGCCCCCTCACGCACCAGGTAGAGCAGGGCACCAAAGACCGTGAGTGAGAAGACCAGGACTTCGATCAGACCAAAGCCCGCCAATTGGCGAAAGACCACCGCGAAGGGGTACATGAAGACCACTTCGATGTCGAAGATCACGAAGATCATCGCCACCAAGTAGAAACGAACCGGGAAGCGCTGGGGTGGCTCGACTTCGGGGACAATCCCGCATTCGTAGGGGGCAATCTTGGCATCAGTGGGCCGCTTGCGCGGCGCCAGCAATGCCGACGCGACAAACGATCCCGACGCGAACACCGCTCCCAGAATCAGGAGTCCCAGTATCGGTAAATACTGGTTCACGAACTCATTTCTATCACTCCTGACGGCACCCTTTGAGACGACGGAGTTTGACGAAGGGCATAACCTGTCACGATGCCTACTCTGCAAGAAGTCGCTGCCCGTTCCGCCGAATTTGACGTCGTGATCGTGGGGGCGGGACCCAGCGGCTCGGCCTGCGCCTACTGGCTCGCCCAGGCCGGGTGGTCAGTCTGCCTGATCGAGAAGAAGACCTTCCCGCGCGAAAAGACCTGCGGCGACGGACTCACCCCGCGCTCGGTGCACCAGATCATTGAGATGGGCCTCGAGCCCGAAGTGGCCAAGCACGCGCATAAGTACCAGGGGCTGCGCTCCTTCGGATTCGGCGCGTCGCTCGAAATGCGCTGGCCCGAGCATCCGATCTTCCCCAATTACGGCTACACCATCACGCGCTTCAACCTCGACGGCCTGGTGGCCGAGCGAGCGGTGCACCACGGTGCGACGCTCCTGGCGGGCGTGGAGGCCGTGGACCTGCTCGACGCCGTCCCCCCGACGACGGGCGCGCTCAGTGGCGCCGCGGGCGTCATCGTCAAGGACAAGGACACCGGAACCACCGCCGAGATCCGCGGCCGCTACCTCGTGGTGGGCGACGGTCAGAACTCTCGCATGGGACGCGCGCTCGGCACCACGCGCAATCGCGAGTGGCCCATGGGCATGGCGCTTCGCGGCTACTACACCAGCGACCGTCACGACGAGCCCTGGATCGACTCGCACCTCGACATCCGCGACACCAAGGGCGACGTCGTCCCGGGGTACGGCTGGATCTTCCCCCTCGGCGACGGTCGGGTGAACGTCGGGGTCGGACTGCTCTCGACCGGCGGCGCCTGGAAGGGCGTCAACACCACCAAGCTCCAGGAGTACTTCGTCGCCCAGACCGCCGAAGCGTGGGGACTCAACGACGAGACCTGCGAAGGCCCGCCGACGGGCGGACGCCTGCCCATGGGGCTGGCCGTGGGCCCGCGCGTGGGACCCAATACCCTCACCATCGGCGACGCCACCGGCACGGTCAACCCGTTCAACGGCGAGGGCATCGCCTACGGCTACGAGTCGGGACGCCTGGCGGCCGGAGCGTTGGGCGAAGCCCTGGCGAGCGGTGATTCCTCGGCGCTGAACCTCTACGACGAGCGCATGGAGGCCGCCTACGGCGACTACTACAAGCTCGCGCGCGCCTTCGTGCGACTGATCTCCGAGCCCAAGATCCTCTCGGTCTGCGTCGGGGCGGGGTTGCGCATCAAGCCCTTGATGAACGAGTTGCTGGCCGTCATGGCCAACTTGATGAGTAACGACAACCGGGGGCCCGCCGAGGTGGGGTACCGCGCCATGGTGCGATTGGCGCACGCCGTGCCCGAGGAGGCGTTCAACTTGCTGCTCGGGAACCCGTTATCCCCGGAGTGACCCCCAGTCGGCGCTGGTCGGGGTCGCGGGACGCGGCCCGTAGGATGACCCCGTGAAAAAGTGCCATCCGCGCGGCGCTATCGTGACGGAGAAGTGACGTGATTCCCACGTTCGTGATCTTCCTTCGCGAGGGCATCGAGGCGTCGATGATCGTCGCAATCCTGCTCGCGTACCTCAAACGACTCGGCCAGACTCGCCATTTCCGCGACGTCTTCCTCGGCGTCGGCGCGGCGCTGGTGCTCACCCTCGTGGGGGGCCTCGGGGCGTACTTCGCGATTTCGCAGTACTCGGGTTCGCGCGTGCAGACCTATTTCGAGACCGCGACGTACCTCGTCGCCGCCGGATTCCTCACCGCCATGACGTTCTGGATGCACAAGCACGCGCGCACCATGACCCAGGAACTCCAGGCCCGCAGCGACCAGGCCCTCACCAGGGGCAACCGCTGGGGACTGGGTCTCTTGTCGTTCCAGGCGGTCGGGCGCGAAGGCCTCGAGACCATGGTCTTCACGCTGGCGATTCTCTTCGCCAACTCCCACCAGGCGGCCACCCCGGTGCACGGCAACCTCGTCCTGGCCGGCGGCGCGCTCGGACTGCTCGTCGCGCTCGCCCTCGCCGTCGCGATGTATCGCTTGGGCACCAAGATCAACTTGAAGGTGTTCTTTCGCGTGCTGGGCGTGGCGCTGATGCTCTTCGCCGCCGGTCTCCTGGCCGACGCGATGGAGAATTTCCAGCAACTCGGCTGGATCAAGATCGGCTCGCACGTGCTCTGGAACACCAGCGGCTTCATGAGCGAGTCCTCTAATCTCGGCGACGTCTTTCACTCGCTGATTGGTTACGCCGATCAGCCCACCGTGCTGCAGGGCCTCGTCTGGGTCGCCTACGTCGCGGTCAGCGTCGGGATTTTCGTCGTGCTCAGTCGCAAGCCCCGCTCCCCGCACCTCAAGGGTTGACCACCAGCGGTTGAGGCCTACGCCGAGACCGAGGTCGACGTGATGCGCGCGAGCAGGGCGTTGGCGAGGTTGACAATGGTGGTGCGCGTGCGCGACAGATTGACCACCAACGCGTAGAGGGTCACCTCGTAATGTCCCGCCGACTCCACGACGACCACGAAGTGCGCTCGCGACACTTGCAGCGTCGGGAGCGATAGGGGGACGTCGCCCCCGCGCACCCAGCCCTTGGCGAACGTCGGCGTGGACAGGTTGGCGCCGGTGGTCAGATTGGGCGTGGATGACGTATTGGCGCCCACCAACGCGTCCCCGAGTGACTGCGCGAAACAGCGCCCGAAGGGGGCACGTGACATCTCGGCCACGTCGAGGTCGACGCTGTGGGGAGAGTCGTAGTACTGAGCGGTCGATTCAACTTGAATGCCCCCGAGGTCCGGGGAAAAAAAGACCGGTGAACTCACCTGGTAACGCGCCGCGGTACCGGCGAGGCCGAAAATACGGTCATCGACACTGGCCACCCCGAGGCAGCGTTGAAAGTGGAAACCGGCGAGAGCCAGGGGCGACCCCTGCGCGGCGAGGGTGGTGGTGGTCGCTGGGTCGGTGGACACCACTTGGCCCGGGGTGGTCGCCAGATCGGTGAGTAACGACGAGCTGGTCAGCGATGACGACGCCCACGCACCCGACACGTCGCGCGCATTCAAGTTCACCCCTTCGAGGGCGGTGACGACCGGTGACGTCGGTGCAGCGCTGAACAACCCACCGAAGTAACCGCCGAAGGACGAGAGGGTGACGACCAGCGCCACCGCCAGGGCGCTGTTGCGACGCGATCGCGGCATCTCTCGCCCGCCGTGAGAGGACAGCACCGCACGCAGCTCGTCGAGTTGGGCGCGGCTGAGCGGTTCGCTTCGTCGCCACTGGTACAGCACGTGCGCGACCACCGCGACAACGGTGACTTCCTCGCGACGACGCACCAGGCGAAGGTGCGCCACCTCGCTCCAGGGCGTCTGCCACGCCACGGCCGGTGCGCCCGCCAACTGCGTGACGCCGGTGTCATCGAAGAGCAGCGTGACCGGCTCAGTGGGGCCGTGGGGCGCGAAGCTCGGTCGCACCGTCCATCCCTCGCTGCGTAGGACGCTCACGAGACGACGGTGCCCGCCGCCGCTCGCGCCGCCTGAGCGGCGGCGTCGACGGTGCGCGACAAATCCTCGTCGCTGTGCGCGAGCGAGACGAAGAGTATCTCGTAGGACCCCGGCGCCAGAGCGATGCCCTGGTCGAGCATTGAATGAAAGAAGGGACGGTACAGCCCGTTATCGCACAGGCGACTCGCCGCAGCAAAATTCTCGGGTTCGTCGAATTCTTCGCGCGACAGGTACAGGCCGAGCAGTGGTCCCCTCACCGGGACGCGCGCGAAGAGACCCGCGGAGCGCACCGCGTCGTTAAGGCGCGTCGCGAAGTCGCCCACGCGCGCACTCAAGTCCGCGTAGTCCTCGGGCGTCACGCGACTGAGCACCTCGGCCCCGGCCGCGGTGGCCAACGGGTTTCCTGACAGGGTGCCGGCTTGATACACCGGACCCGCGGGAGCGAGTGAACTCAAGACCTCGCGCGATCCGCCGAAGGCCCCCACGGGCAATCCTCCGCCAATGACCTTGCCGAAGCAGTAAAGGTCCGGCGTCACGTGAAAGAAGGCCTCCGCGCCGGCGTAGTCCAATCGAAAACCGGTGATGACCTCGTCGAAGATCAGCAGCGCGCCCACCCGGTCGCACTCGGCGCGCAATTGCGCGAGGAAATTCTCTCGTGGTGCCACCAGATTCATGTTGGCGGCCACCGGTTCGACCAGCACGGCCGCGACGGTCTCGTCCAAGGTGGGCACGACGTTGTAGGGCGCCACGATCGTGTCGGCCACCGCGCCCGCCGTGACGCCAGCCGATCCGGGGAGGCCCAGTTGGGCCACGCCGCTACCGCCCGCCACCAACAGGGCGTCGTAATGGCCGTGGTAGCAGCCGTCGAACT
>PLEI01000114.1 GCA_003136415.1 Acidimicrobiaceae bacterium
CGCCTTGTCTAGGTGTGACAACCCTGGTGCTGGAGACACGTGCCCCACCGCTTTCTCGGATTCACAAGGATTGTCCAACCTCCCAGTGCTGGACTGACTTCGTGGCAACCTTTCGATGTCAGTCTCTGACTGACGTCCGCGAAGGTTCGACCGCCGTCAGCCATTCTCTCATCGAGCTATCGCGGTACTGGCCAACACACTTGACTGGCATTGTCCCCATTTATTGGACCGCGTTTATGCGAGTGAGGCTTGGGTTTCACTCAATTGTAGATTCTCGAATTCTTCTGGTGTAAAATAACTGAGCGAACTATGGCGACGGCTGAGGTTGTAGAAGTTCTCGATGTAGTCGGCCATTGCCACGGACAATTCGACGACGGTCGTCCAGCGCTGTCGGTTGAGCAGTTCGATCTGCATTGAGCCCCAGAATGATTCCATTGGCGAATTGTCGTAGCAGTCACCGACGGTGCCCATCGAGCCGAGCAGCCCGTAACGACGGACGTTCTGGGTGAAGGCCCACGACGTGAACTGACTGCCGTGATCGGAGTGAATGACCGTCGAGGGAGACGTGATTCTCGTGCGCGCCGCCATGGACAACGCGTCGTTCACCAGTACCGACTCACAGCGTCGATCGATCGCCCAACCCACGACTTTGCGCGAATAGATGTCCAGGACGCAACAGCAGTAGACCGTGCCCTCTCGCGTCGGATGTTCCGTGATGTCCGTCAGCCACAAGGCATTGGGCCGATCAGCCACGAAGTTGCGATTCACCAGGTCGTCGTGGGTGGCCACGTTGGCGAGATTGTGAGTGACTCCTTTGCGCTGGGGAAGACCGTGGATATCGGGGTCGCGCATGATTCGCGCCACGAGCTTCTGGTTGACAATGAGCCCGTGCTCGATCCGCAGAGTTGCCTGGACGCGAAGGCGCCTGTAGGTGCCTCGCGAGTTGGCGTGCACCTCGCCGATCACGTCACGTAAGAGCAGACGACGGATTGCTTGATTGCTCGGCACGCGATGCTTGTTGTCGTAGTACGTCGAGCGCTCCAGGCCAAGGACCCGACACGAGTAACTTGGAGCGACCCCAGCAATGTGGCAACAGCAACCGCCTCCGTCTACTGGACGTTCGTCGGGTTCGATATCTCGCGATTTGGATGATCCGAACTTTCGCCCTTCATTAGGACCAGGTGGGAACCGGTTGAACTGTTTGAACCCGCCGGATTCGGCAACGAAAGGGCACCTGCGTTGCCGAATCACCCGGCGAGCAATCCGACTAATCGATGCGAATCAGGTGCGCTTGATCTCTACTACATGCTTGGACTCGTCCAAAGGCTGGGCCGGCAGCGGCACTCGAACCTCAAGAACGCCATCTTTGTAGGTCGCCTCGATCGCAGACTCGTCGACACCCTTGGGAATGACAATGGCCCTAATCAGCGAGCCGTAGCGGAACTCGCTGCGGTGAGAATGCTTTCCCTTGTCCTCGTGCGACTCGGACTTTTCTGCTCTGATTACAAGTTCATTGTCGACGATCTCGATCTGCACGTCCTTGTCAGGATCAACGCCCGGCAGTTCGGCGCGAACAACGAGCGATTTGCCGTCGTTGCATTCCTCGACCTTGAACGCTCGGCGCCCCTCGCCATCACGGAACATTTCGTCGAACCAGGCCCAGGCGGGCCAAGTCAGACCGTTCCACGCGGGCACGTCGATTTCCTGATTTGAAGTCTTGGCAAGTACCATGATTCTCCATTTCGTTTAGGGGGAGGGATTGGCGCCCCAACCTGATACCACGCCACCACGCCCATCGCCACCATAGGGAGTGTTCGTTCTGAGGGGCAGTGGCTTTAGTCACTAGTTTTCTGCACAGACAACCACAACTTCTCCACAAGTTGAAGAGTTGGCAACTCCGTGAGCAGGGCCGTCGAGTGCGTACCGGCACCTGACGGGCGTGAACTCCTACGGTACCCCTTGCGTTGTCCCTCGATGAAGCCAAGGGTATGGAAAGTGCCGGCGCGACTGGCCCCGCGAGCCGATACACATTAGAGACGAGCACCATGGCGGGCTGGACGGCGGATGTCCTTGGTGGGTACTCAAGGACTCAACGACGCAAAGCCATATCTGGACTTCATGGCTCAGAGATTGCCTCTGGCGCCACGCATGAACTAAGTCCGTAGTTCAGACTCTTCGGCCGGGCTTTCTGGGCTCAATTCTTAGCCTTGATCCACCGTGAAAGTGCTGGTCTGAGGGGCTGACGATACGCGACAAAGCATCCCCAAGAGGTAGAAACTGTGTTACCACACACCAAGTTCCACATGAAAAGAAGGACGCCTTTTCGACGCAATCTTTGCACACTCCCGCAGACCTGTCGGTGAGGTTCGACGACGACCACGCGGTCGCCGAGGCGTTGATGACGCACGTCTGCGCTCTCGGGGCTGGACCCGGTGAGACGCTCATGACCATCGACCTGAACTCGACGACCTGTGAGGTGCATGGGGCAAACACAAGGAGGGCGCGGGTTACGGCTACACCAAGGTGCTGAGCTTTCACCCGGTCTCGCCACCCGCGCCGAGACCGGTGAGGTGCTGCACCTGCCGACCAGGTGGCCGTGGGCCCCACAGTGGAACCACTGCTCCGCGCGTCTCGTCAAACTGCAGACTTGACCAATCAATCTCGAGGTCGCCCGCGGACCACCCGGCGACTTCCAACACAAACAGGTTACAAACTTTCGCAAAAGTGCGGTCCGACACGTCCGCGCATCAGGCAACAACCGAAAGCACGACTACGTCGTGTTCAGTGGCCAGGTTCCGAAGACCAACTGGTGACTCGGACGGTCATCACGGTGGATTGAGGCTAAAGCCCAACTGATCAAGCTCAGTATCCTCCCGCGTCGTCGCCGGAAGCCGCGTGGGTGGGTTCTGCGGTGTTTCGCGCACGATCAGGAGCCATCGTGACGCCGCCTTCGCTGGCCGGCTCTGGTCGGCCAGCGAGCGCGTAGACCTCGGACCCGCCCACCGTTTCGTTGGTAACGAGGAGCGCCACGAGCTGGTCGAGCACGTCACGATGCTCCTTCAAGATTCCAATCGATCGCTGTTCGGCCTCGCGCAACATCCTCGCAACCTCGGCGTCGATGATCGCCTGAGTCTGCTCCGCGAACGGCCGACTCGAAAAGGCGCTACCGCCTTCGCCCAGATACACCGATCCCCCCGAGGGGTAGCCCACGGGACCAAGGATCGAGGAGAGTCCGAATTCGCGCACCATCTTCGTCGCGAGCTCGGTCGCCTTGGCAAGGTCATTCAAGGCGCCAGTCGATCCCTGACCAAGCACGACCAGTTCGCTAGCCCTGCCGCCAAGGTAGACGGCGAGGGTGTCGTAGAGATAGTCCTCACCGTAGAGGTGGCGCTCAACGAGTGGGAGCTGCTCGGTGGCGCCGAGTGCCTGCCCGGCAGGGAGGATTGTCACCTTGGCGATGGGATCTGCCTTGTCGCAGTAGGCGGCCACCAGCGCGTGGCCGGCCTCGTGCACCGCGACGGCGTGCTGTTCGTCAGGTATCAGCACGTTCGAACCCTCACGTCGGCCAAGAATGATCCGATCTCGGGCTTCGTCGAAATCTCTGGCGCTGAGCACTTCGCGATCCGCGCGGACTGCGACGATCGCGGCTTCGTTGACGAGGTTCGCGAGATCGGCGCCGGAGAAGCCGGGAGTACCCCTCGCCACGACCACAAGGTCGACGTCAGGCGCTAGTTGCTTACCACGGGCGTGGACCTGCAAGATCGCGAGCCGCTCTGGGAGGGTCGGGAGAGGGATGACCACCTGGCGGTCGAACCGACCGGGTCGCAACAGCGCCGGATCGAGTACTTCGGGTCGATTGGTAGCCGCCAGCACTACGATGCCGGTCGCCGGGTCGAAGCCGTCCATCTCGGCGAGCAGTTGGTTGAGCGTCTGCTCGCGTTCATCGTTCGCGACCACCATGGCACCACCGCGGCGTTGACCGATCGCGTCGATCTCGTCGACGAAGATGATCGCCGGCGCGCGCTTTCGCGCTTCGGTGAAGAGATCGCGTACTCGAGCCGCGCCCACCCCGACGAACATTTCAACAAAGCTTGATCCGGTCACCGAGAAGAAGGGCACACTGGCCTCGCCGGCGACGGCGCGGGCGAGCAGGGTCTTGCCCGTGCCGGGAGGCCCGATCATCAAGACTCCCCGCGGCGCCATGGCGCCGGCCCGCGCGTAGCGTTCTGGACGCCGGAGGAAGTCGACCACCTCGCGGATCTCGAGCTTGGCGCCCTCNNTCGACATCCGCCACCAGATGTATCCAAAGATGAGAAAGGGGGATAGCAACATCAGCCACGAGAGCACGACTGATCCAAACGACGTCCCCGTGGTCTTCGCAGTAATCTGGACTCCATCGGCTCGTAGCTCGTCGAGAAAGGCTTGCCCGGCTTGTGGTGGGATGGCCGTCGTGTACCCTTTGCCGTTCAATAAGTTGCCCGTCGCAACGCCGTTCGTGTCAAGGGTGACGGTCTTCACTTTGTGGGCGGTGACATCGCTCAGGAACTTCGAGTAGCTCAATGTGACCGGCGTCTGACTACTCGTCGCTGGGACAAAGAAGAACAGCAGGACGAAAATTGCGATCGCGATAAGCCAAAGGTAATGACGCCACGGAGAAGGCGGAGGCGGCGCAGTAGGAGTACCCCTATCTTGGGTCGACGGCGTGCTTGCCGGTCTGGTCATCGGCCACCTCTCTGTCGTCGGCTCCTCGGGCGTTGAGCGCAGTCCCACCGCTCTTTCGCAATCATTCTTGCAGCAGAGTGGATCGCGGCGGGCCATCCGCGTGCGAACGCTAGGTCGACCTCGGCGATGGATCGTGAAGCGACGGGCGCTCGTCTCGGGACCCGCGGTATCACCGAAGTTTGTGGACTCGAACCCAAGAACTGCAACAACTGCGCACAGCCCCGCCGATGAGGGGACGGCGGCGCGGATCCTCGGCTGTTCGCAACTCCCATGAAACACAGGATGCCAGGTTCACGCGGTACGTGGCAGGAACTAGGAGTCGATGATGAGGATTGGACTGATTGGCTTTGGCAAGACGGGAAGCGCAGTTGCGCGATCGATCCTGACGGATCCCTCGATGAGTCTTGAGTGGGTGATGCGACGGTCCGAACTACATCAGTTCGAGTCGGTAGCGGAGTTGGCAGATACGGATATCCGAAGCGACGTATTCATCATTCCGGTGTCTGCCTATCCCATATCGAAAGTCCTCAACCTCTATCCCGTCGACGCCATCATCGATTTCTCATCGGCGAAGGGCATAATGTATTACGGCGAGGAAGCGGCGGCGCTCGGCGTTCGAATCGTGTCGGGGGTGTCTCACTACCCTCACGATATTGAGCGGAAAATCGACCAACTAGCCACAACGACCGCAGTTCTTTGTTCGCCAAACATCAGTATTGGCGTGAACGTCCTCACGTTCACCGCTGAACTGATCCGCCGTTTCTCGGGGTCTGCGGACGTCGAGGTGATCGAAGAGCATTTTCGTACAAAGAATGGTGTCTCGAGCACCGCAGCAATCATTGCAAATTCCCTGGGGGTTTGTGAATCTGAGGTGAGGTCGGTGCGTGCTGGTGGCGTTATTTCGAAGCACGAAGTCCTCTTTGGCTACCCGTCGCAGACCATCCGGATTCGCCACGAGGCGGTCACCCGCGAGGCCTTTGGCGAAGGTGCAATTTTTGCTGCGGCGGCCATGAAGAACTTGCCAGCAGGTCGCTACTGCATGAAGGATCTGCTCCTTCCCCTTTTCGAGAGGGAGTGGCCCTGACCCCAAATAGTGGACCTCGTGGCCCTGGCCCCGAATAGTGGACCTCGTTTATGCGAGTGTGGCTGTGATCTACCTGGAGGTAGTCATGCCCTATCGATATTCGACCGAACTTCGAGTTCGGATCTGTCAAGGCGAGTTCAACCGGTCAGCG
>PLEI01000068.1 GCA_003136415.1 Acidimicrobiaceae bacterium
ACATCCTGGCGCCCGAGATCGTCGGTGACCGCCACTACGCCGTCGCCCGTCAGGTGCAGCAGATTCTGCAGCGCTACAAGGAGCTTCAGGACATCATTGCGATCCTGGGACTCGACGAGCTCTCCGAAGACGACCGCATCACCGTGTCGCGCGCACGTAAGATCCAGCGTTTCTTATCCCAGCCGATGTTCGTCTCGAAGATCTTCACCGGTATTGACGGCATCAACGTGCCGGTGGCCGAGACGATCGAATCCTTCGAACACCTCGTCAAGGGCGACCTTGACGCGTTTCCCGAGCAGGCCTTCCTCAACGTCGGTGGGGCCACCGACGTTGAGCGCAAGGCCGCCGAATTGGCGAAGAGCTAATCCATGGCTGGATTGAAGGTAGAAATCGTTACGCCCGAAGAGGCGCTGTGGAGCGGTGATGCCACCGCTCTCATGGCCCGTTCCTCGGAGGGTGAGTTCACGATCCTGCCCCAGCACACGCCGACGGTCGGTGACATTGTGCCCGGCGTCGTTCGCGTGGCGACGTCGGCCGGGGAACTGGCCTTCTGCGTGCACGGAGGCTACTTCCAGGTCGGACCCGACGACGAGCCCGGCGTGACGCGCGCCACGGTCTTGGCGGGTATTGCCGAGCGGGTCAACGAGATTGATGTTGCTCGCGCCCAGGCGGCCAAGGACGTGGCCGAATCACAACTGGCCTCGGTCTCGGACATCGACGACCCCAAGCGGGCGCTCGCCGAAGCGTCACTCGCACGCGCCGAACTGCGCTTGCGCGTCGCCGCCGTCTCGCGGTAGTCGCGGGGGCGTCCTAGCGGGCGCTCACGTACTCAATCAGGTCGCGCTTGTCGTGCTCGAGTTCATCGACCCGACACTTCACGACGTCGCCGATCGACACCATCCCGGTCAATACTCCATTGTCGACGACGGGCACGTGGCGAATGCGCCTGTCAGTCATCAGTGCCATCAACGAATCGACGGTCGTCGTCTCGCTGCAGGTGGTGACCTCAGTGCTCATCAAGTCCGCGACGGACTTGGCGAGAGCATCGGGACCATCCGCGGCGAGTGCGCGCACGACGTCGCGTTCAGAAAAGATACCTACGAGCGGGCCAGTCGTCCCAGTGACGATCAGCGCACCGATGCCGCGTTCACGCAGGAGCCGCAGACCATCGCTCACCGTGCGGTCCTGAGAGATCGTGGCGACCTCGCGTCCCTTCGTCGAGAGAATTTCCTTCACTTGCATCAGCCGCCTCCTTGAAAGCACTCACAATCAAGAGTGCTCTTGAGCGGACCTTAGGTCTCCCAGGGGTCGTGGCGCAACGCCGAGAGCCGCCGCCCTCGTGAGATAGTTCACGAAGAGCCACGCGACTCGCCATTGGCTAGGGCTCCTTGCGACTGATGCGCAACAAGACCAATGAGACTGACAACATTACCACGACACCAACACCCAGCGACAACGAAATCAGGGTATGCGAGAAGTCGGTCCCCTGCAACGAACTCCCGAAGGTGAGGCGCGCCGAGGCACTCAAGATGTCGCGAACTCCCGCCAGAATGCCGATGACCAAAAAGGGACGAACGGGGAACGTCGAGGTTCGCAGATGCGCCAAGACCGTATGGGCGATGTCCAACAAGATCACGACCACCAAAATTCCATCAATCGCCGCGACGACGGTTTGGGGGAAGCCCCCCCATTGACGAAAGAAGGCGTAAATCGTTCTCCCGAGTACCGCCGCGGCAATGACCATGAGACTCAGGACTATGGCGTATTCCAGAACGACGAGAAAACCGTGGACGAAACCATCGAGCACAGAAGGTCGCGCGCCTTCGGATGACGGACTATCGCTCATGGGATGGAACGCTAGCCCCAAAAGTCTTTGACTCCTGAGAGTTCGACCGACCTAGAGCCCGGTGGTGAATTCCTGCAGCTTGTCGTGGCGGTGGAACGTCTCAATGGTGCGAACGGTGCCCGAGCGGCTACGCACCACGAGCGATTGCGTGGTGGCGCCGAACTCGGTGAAGCGAACGCCGCGCAGGAAATCACCGTCGGTGATGGCCGTGGCCGAGAAGTAGCAGTTGTCCGAGGCCACGAGATCGTCAGTGCTGAGCACGCGCTTGAAGTCGTAGCCCATTGCTTCGGCGGCCCGTTGCTCTTCGGGATTGCGCGCGTGCAGCACACCCTGGATCTCGCCGCCGAGACCCTGCAACGCCGCCGCGGCGATGACGCCCTCGGGGGTGCCGCCGATGCCAATCAACATGTCGGCACCCGAATTGGGCCACCCCGTCGCAATGGCGCCGGCGACGTCGCCGTCAGAGATTGCCAGGACGCGCGCACCCGCTTCACGAATCTCGAGCACCAAGTCGTCGTGGCGGGGACGATCAAGCACCACCACGCCGAGTTCCTGGATGGGCTTCTTCAGCCGCTTGGAGAGCTCCCTCAAGTTGTCGGTGGCCGACGCGTTCACGTCGACCGCGCCGCGGCCGCGCGGACCCACCGCCACCTTCATCATGTAGAAGCACGGACCGGGGTCGAACATGGTGCCGCGCGGTGCCAGGGCGATGACCGCCAGGGCGCCGTTGCGACCACTGGCGATCAGTGACGTGCCGTCGACGGGGTCGACCGCGATGTCGACCTCGGGCGGGTGCCCGTTGCCGATGCGCTCGCCGTTGTAGAGCATCGGCGCTTCATCCTTCTCGCCCTCGCCAATGACCACCACGCCGTCCATTTGGACGGCACCGAGCACGAAACGCATCGCGTCGACGGCCGCGCCGTCCGCCGCGTTCTTGTCGCCGCGGCCCGACCAGCGCGCGGCGGCGACCGCCGCGGCTTCGGTCACTCGAATCATCTCGAGGGCGAGGTTGCGGTCCGGTCGGGTGGGTCTGAGCATCCCCCCACCGTACTTCGCCTCGCGAAACAAGGACTCTCGGGGACTCACAAAATCAGGCAATACTTGTGGGGTGAGTTCTCTCGTGGTCCAGCCCCGCGGCCCCTTGTCGGGCCACGTACAGGCCTTCGGAGCTAAAAACGCCGTACTCAAGCAGATGGCCGCGTGCTTGCTGGCGACGGGAACCCATCACTTGACCAACGTCCCCGAAATCACTGATGTGGTGATGATGAGCGATCTCCTGGTGGCCCTGGGCTGTCGGGTGGACCGGTCGGTCGTCCACGAGCTCTTCATCACCGTGCCCGAGGTGAGCGACATCAAGACCGAGGCCCCGTCGCGCCTCTTTGAAGCGATGCGCGCCTCCATCGTCGTTCTCGGCCCCCTCCTGGCGCGCTGCGGCGAAGCCTCGATGGCCCTGCCGGGCGGAGACGACTTTGGGCACCGTCCCATCAACTTCCACACCGACGGACTCAGCGCCATGGGCGCCGTTTTTCACAACGACCGTACCTCGATCCGCGCCACCACCGACGGTCGTCTGCGCGCAACGCACATCACGCTCGAGTACCCGAGCCACACGGCGACCGACAATCTGCTGATGGCGTGCGTCCTCGCCGAAGGTCGCTCGGTCATCGAGAACGCCGCGCGCGAACCCGAGGTCGAGGACCTGGGGCGTCAGTTGGTGGCCATGGGCGCGCGCATCGAGGGTCTCGGCACGTCACGGCTCACCATCAACGGCGTGGCGGAACTATCGGCGGCCGAGCACGAGGTGGTCACCGACCGCGTGGTCACCGCCACGTACCTGGCCTCCTCGCTCATTACCGGCGGCGACGTTCGCGTCGTGGACGCGCGAGCAGATCATATGGTGATGCTGCTGCGCAAGATCGAAGCCCTGGGCGGGGTGGTCGACCTCTCGGGCGAGGGAGTCAGCGTCAAGGGTCCCACGAGACTTCGGGCGTGTGATGTCGCGACGCTACCGTACCCGGGCGTGGCGACCGACTACAAACCCCTGATCACCACGATGCTGAGCGTCGCCGAGGGAGTGTCGGTGGTGACCGAGAACCTCTTCGTCGGTCGCTTTCGCTACGTGGATGAACTCGTACGACTGGGCGCGAGCATCACCACCGAGGGACACCACGCCATGATTCGCGGGGTGAGTCATTTGACCGGCACCGCCGTGCACGGCAGCGACATCCGCGCCGCCGCCGCCCTGGTGCTGGCGGGACTCGTCGCCGACGGATCGACGACGGTAAGCGGTATGGAGCACGTGGCTCGCGGCTATGACGACCTGCCCGGCCGGCTCGCGAGCCTCGGGGCATCCGTGACGTGGGCCACGTGATCGCGCGGAGTCCCGCGGAACTGTTGGAACATGCCCGCGAGGGCTCACGCGCCGCTCTGGCGCGACTCATCACCTACGTCGAGGGTTCGGGCGCCCAACACCTCGAGACCGCCGCTCTGGTCTATGCGCAGAGCGCCCCCTACGTCATTGGCCTCACCGGCGCTCCCGGCGCCGGCAAGTCGACGTTGACGGATCAGTTGATTACGATCGCACTCGCTCACGGCTCCTTTGACGGAGATAATCCCTTCGTCCGAGTCGCGGTGTTGTGCGTGGACCCGAGTTCGCCCTTCAGTGGCGGGGCTCTGTTGGGTGATCGCTTTCGCATGCAGGACCACGCCACTGACGAGCGGGTGTACATCCGCTCGATGGCGACGCGGGGCCACTTGGGCGGATTGTCGCTGGCGGTGCCCGACGCGGTGCGGGTGCTGAGCGCCGTGGGTTTTGAACTGGTCATCATCGAAACGGTGGGAGTCGGACAGATGGAAGTCGACGTCGCCTCGACCGCCGACACCACCGTGGTCGTGCTCAATCCGGGCTGGGGCGACGCGGTCCAGGCGGAGAAGGCGGGCATCCTCGAGGTGGCGGACGTGTTCGTGATCAACAAGGCCGACCGACCGGGCACTCCCGAGACGCGACGTGACCTCGAGCGGATGATGGACATGGGACCGATGACGACCTGGCGACCACCAATTGTCGAGACCGTGGCGAGTGACGGCCGCGGGGTGGGCGACTTGTGGAGAGCGCTCTCGGATCACCATCGTTTCCTCGCCGGCGGCGAGCGCGAGCAGCGTCGGCGTCGACGCGCAGCCCACGAACTCGACCGGGTACTCAGCGCCATGCTGAGCGAGAAAGTGCGTACCGGAGAGGGTGCCAATCGCTACGAAGAACAGCTCGACGCGTTGACGGCGGGCACGACCGACCCCTATCGGGCGGCGAGGGCGTTACTCTTTGAGGCATGATTGCCCAGAGCGTTCCCTACGACCTCGTTTTCCTCGTCCACATCCTCAGCGCGGTCGCGGTCATCGCGGTCTTCGTCGTCATGCGCGTGTCGGCTCAGGCCGTCGTCCACGGGGCGAGTGACGTAGAGCAGCAGCGAAAGTTCCCCGATCGCCGCAATTGGGCGGCTCGCGTGTTGCACTTGTTGGTGATCACCGGTCTCACCCTGTCGCTGATCGGCGACAAGTCCGTGTCGCTGTCGCAGCCCTGGATCGGTGTGGGACTGTTGTGTTATCTGCTCGCGGCCGGACATCTCGAGGCACGTACGCTGCCCCTCGAGCGCACGGTGGCCGAAGTCATCTCCCACGACGGACACGCCAGCGTCGAGCGTGGCCGCCAACTCGTGCGGTCAATGGACACCCTCCTGGGTCTTATGGCGGCAGCGCTGGTGGCGATGCTGGTGCAGTTCTAGCCGTCGTTGTTGCGACCCGTGGGCACGGACCATTGATCGCTTGGGGGCCGCAGTGCAATTCTGACTTCGGACCCGCTTGGGCGGGGCCCGGGTCGAGATAGGTTCAGGGTACAGGAGGTTTTCTATGACATTGCTCCCCGAGCCCATCAATCTCAACAATCACCACCGCGACACGCTGTTGAAGATTTTCCAGCACCCGACGAGTCACAACATCGAGTGGCCCGACGTGGCGTCACTACTCGAAGTCGTGGGAACCATCGAAGAGAAGCACGACGGCAAATTCCAAGTACACGTTGGTTCCGAGATACAATTTCTTGATCGTCCCAAGCACAAGGACGTTGATATCCAACAAGTGGTCGACCTGCGTCGCATGTTGACGAGCGCCGGTTACCTACAGGTCGTCCAGGATTTCGAACGCAAGGGTGTCGAAGACTGATTGGTGCGCCGACGGTTCGTACGATGCAACATCCGCCGTGGGTATACATTGCGCGTAGTGGGTGAATGCGCACGCCGTGGCGTGCGACAACAACATCCCCAGAGAGTGTGCGGGAGCCGAAGACCATGAGCGAGAATCCCGACCACGATATGCCGGATCTCACGTGCCAGGACGTCGTGACGCACTTCTTGCACCGCGACGTCAAGGCCATCGCCTATTACGAACCAGTGGTCCACGAAGGACTCGACGCCGAGGGCGTGCATCAGTTACGCGTCAGCGCTCGACGGCTACGTTCTGAGTTGCGCGCGATGAACCGAGTGCTTCCGCCTCAGCCGTGGACCGATCTCGAGGGTGACCTCAAGTGGCTGGGATCGACCTTGGGCGAATTGCGCGACCTCGAAGTACTGCGGGGTTTATTCGAGGCGCACCTGGATCCCGGCACGGAACTGCGCTCCGCCGTAATGGTTGCACTCGACGGGCGCCGCGAGAAACGCCAGCGTGACGTCGTCGTCGCGCTCAACTCGGCGCGGTACGCGCGGATGATCAAGCGACTCGGGCGTCTCGCCAAGCACCCTCATTTGGGAGAGATTGCAGACACCCCCGCCGCCGAGCTCTTCATGGCGCCCCTGTGGGACGCGGCGTGCGGTTACTTTGGCGCCATTGGTGACCCCTACGAGCGGCGTAGCGACGAGGCGTTGCATCGAGTGCGTATCGCCTCCAAGAAGTGCCGCTACAACTTCGAGGTCGCTTCGCTCTTTCTGGGTGATCCCGCGAGCGTCGTCGCGGCGTCATTGGAGGAGATTCAAGACGTCCTCGGACAGGTCCATGACCGGGTCGTTGCCGTGATGTTCCTCGACACGCTCAAGTTTCCCGAGGAGGTGGATCTCGAGGTGCGTCGAGCGATGCGAGCGGAGATTGGCGTTCTGCGTCCCCAATGGATTGCGCACTTTGAAGCGGCCCGTCGAGGAATCCTCGAAGTATTCAGTGTGAAGTGATCAGTCCGCATTCGATTGACCGGAGAAGAACTAGAGGAACGAGGCGCGTCCGACCATGCCCGCTGCCACGGTGGCGTTGGTGACCTCGTCAATCAGGACGAAACTACCGGTGACGCGGTTGTCGCGGTAGTCGTCAACGACGAGCCAGTCCGCCGTCTGCAGGGTGACTAGCCCGATGTCGTTCGTAGCGAGTTCGGTACCCGGGTTCACACTCAGCGTCTCGATGTCCACCACGCCCGAGATCTCGCGCAAGCGCACCGGAGTGACTTTAGTGGTGTGCTTGAGGCGCAGGCGCTGAGTGGCCCGCATCGGCTGCTCACCGAACCAGCACACCGTCGCGGCGAATTCCTTGGTCACGGTCGGTAGGGGAGCGGTCGCGAGCAAGTCGCCGCGCCCGGCGTCGGTTTCGCCCGCGAGCCCCACGTCAATCGACAGTCCCGCGGTGGCGGCGCTACGGCCTCCCGAACCCGAAGTGATGGACGTCACCGTGGTTTCGATGTTGGCGGGCAGTAGGGTGACGACGTCGCCCTCGTGCAGCGTGGCACCGTTGAGCATGCCGGCGTAGGTGCGTCCGCCGCCGTTCTGGCGCAGCACCCACTGGATGGGCAATCGCGACCCGGAACGGGTGTGGGTCCACGATCCCGCGTCGCAGGCTTCGAGGGCCTGCAGGACGGACGGCCCGTCGTACCATTCGAGGTGCGACGAGCGCTCCACGACGTTCTCGCCGAGCAGTGCCGAGACGGGAATTGGCGTTACCGACTCAAAGCCCAACTCGTGGGCCAACGTGGTCAGTTCATCCACCACGGCGACGTACGCGGATTCGGACCAATTGACTTCGTCCATCTTGTTGACTGCGACGATGAGGGTGCGTACGCCGAGCAGTGCCGCGATACACAGGTGGCGACGGGTCTGCTCCTTGACGCCGTGGGCGACGTTGAGCACGACCAGAGCCAAGTCAGCGGTGGAAGCGCCGGTAGCCATGTTGCGGGTGTACTGCACGTGGCCGGGGCAGTCAGCGATGATGAACTTGCGGGTGGGCGTCGAGGCGTAGCGGTACGCCACGTCGATGGTGATGCCCT
>PLEI01000054.1 GCA_003136415.1 Acidimicrobiaceae bacterium
ATCAGCGTCTGTTCGGCCAACGGCAAGAAATCCTCCAGCGAAAGCCCGATCGATTCGGCGAGCGTACGGACCTGACCCATCAGGGCCACGAGGTGATTGGCGGCCGACGCGGCGGTGGCGTGATAGAGCGTGCGAAGTTCCCACGGCACCGTAATCGTGCGTCCTCCCAGTGAGGCCACCACGTCGTTCAAGAGGTCGTCGCCCTCGACCGCGAAGACGCCGCCGCGAAGTCGTTGCGCGCCCAGGTGGGCGTCGGGCATGGTCAGCAGCGGGTGCAGTGAGCCCACGCGCGGGTGGTTTCCCAGGACGGCGAGCCCTCGCGAGCCCGCGACGTGCGCGATGACGGTGTCGGGTGAGACCACCAGACCCGCGGCGATGGCGCCAATCGCGTGGTCGGGTACGCACAGCAACACCAAATCAGCGTCAATCGACGTGGGGAGTTGGTCGTGGTGTACCAGCGTCACCTGATTCAGGTCGCCCAGCGCCGCGGCAAAAGAGGATCCGGCACGTCCCGCGCCGACAATCAAGATTTTCATGATGGCCATCCGTTCCAGCCCCGGGGGTGCCGTTCGGTTTAGTGCAACGTCTCGAGTGTACCCAGAACCTGCACCGCGCCGTCGGCCCGCCGGATATCTTCGTCACTGACGAGGTCCGCGCGTAGTTCGCGCCACGGGACCAGCACGAAGTTTCGCTCGAACGCACGCGGGTGCGGGACGGTCAATTCTTCGTCGTCACACGTCACGTTGTCCATCCAGATGATGTCGACATCGAGCGAACGCGGGCCCCAGCGGACCTCACGGGTGCGCAGGGCCGCCGCCTCGGTGGCGCGCACGCGCGCGAGGAGCACGTGGGGCGACTCTTCGGTCGTCACTTCGAGCACGAGATTCCAGAAATCGTCTTGGGCGACGCCGCCCACCGGCTCGCTACGAAACACCCGTGACACCCGATACGGCTGGTCTTCACTCATCATGGCGACCCCGAGGGCGAGGTGCGCGCCGCGGTCGCCCACGTTGGATCCCAGCGAGAAATATGCCCGGGTCACGGCTCGCGACGAACGGTGCACGACACGCCGACGGTTCCGATGTCCTGGGGGACCGGCGGACGCAACTTGTGCGCGCGCACGTGCACCGACTCAATCGCACGATCGAACTCGAGGACCGCCTGCGCCACGCGATGCGCCAAGGTCTCGAGCAACAAAAAATGGCCCTCGATGACCACGCGCTCCGCCAAGGCGAGAACATCGGTGTAATTGGTGGTCGCGGCGAGGTCGTCGTCCACGGCGGCGTCGCGAAAGGGCCGTTCGAAATCGATGTCCACGAGCAACGGCTGTTCTCGCTCGCGTTCCTCGGGCAACACTCCCACGATGGCGCGCACGCGAAGTCCGCGAAGTTCAATCACGTCGCTCACTTCTCGACGTCCGCCTCGGATTCGGGCAGACTCATGAGAATCTCACGACCCTCGGGACCGAGCGAGCGACGAAAGAGGCGCTCGATGAGCGCAATGGACGCCGGCGCCGTCTCCACCTTCTTGGACCACACGAGGTAGCCGGCGAGCACGCCCAGCAGGCGGTCCGATACGTCGTCGCTGTGCAGCAAGACCGCCACGTGGTGGCGCATCGAATTCGCTAGGTCGAGGTAACAGGCTTCGAGCACCTCACGCTGCTGGGGACCCCCTCGGAGTGCGTAATGAGCGGCACTCAACCCGTGTTCGACGTACGCGTCGAGGTTCTGCATCACCGGCAGGATCGAGATCACGCGGCCGAAGCCCTGGTGCTTGAGCCAGAGCAGTTCCTCGTCGCGGCGCACGCGCCGGTGCACCGCCGTTGAGCCGCCGGGGCGCTCGGAGACCGCGAGGATGCCCTTGTAGACCCAGGTGAAACCACGCGGCTCAATGCCCGCCGCCCACTTGCCCCTCATGCGCCGACCTCCGCCAGGGGTCGGCTGATGAGATCGCGCAGTTGCAGTGCGGCGGCGGCGTCGTGCACGCGAATCATCGCCACCCCGCTCATCAGCGCCCATGCCTCGGTGGCGATCGATGCTTCGAGACGGTCATCCACGTCCAGCAACTCCGGTCCCAGTGCCCCCAAGAAGCGCTTGCGGCTCGTCCCGATCAGCACCCCCGCGTCGTAACGACGCGCCAGGTTGACGAAATCTCCACTGTGCGCCACCAGCGCCAGATTGTGCTCGCGGTTCTTGCCAAAACCAATGCCCGGGTCCAACCAGAGCTGGGTGATCCCCGTGGTGCGCGCGTGTACCGCCATTGCTTCGAGTGCGGCGAGCACCTCGGCCACCACGTCGTCGTAGTGCGGATCGACCTGCATTGTCTGGGGTGTTCCCTGCGAGTGCATCGCCACGTAGCCCACCCCGAGATATCCGGCCAGGTCAATGAGCGTGCCCGACACGTCGTTGACGACGCTGGCCCCGGCGTCCACGGCCGCGCGCGCCACGTCGGGCTTGCGAGTGTCGATCGACACCGGACCGAACGACGCGAGGGCGCTGAGAACGGGGATGACCCGCGCGAGTTCCTCGTCGATCGCCACGTCGAGAGCGCCCGGCCGCGTGGACTCCCCGCCGACGTCAACGACGTCGCACCCCATGTCGAATAATTGACGTCCGCGCGAGATGGCCTGGTCCAGGGCCTCGGTACGAGCGGCGGCGAAGAAGGAGTCGGGGGTCACGTTCACGATGCCCATCACCGAAGGACTCACGTTCTCGGGACTCAATGCCACGTGGACCTGCGTTGATGGATGTACTGCAGCGCTTCGGCGCGGTACGCCGGGTCATCGCGGAACACTCCGCGTACCGCGGAGGTCACCGTCGTGGCGCCGGCCTTCTTCACGCCGCGCATGGACATGCAAAAATGCTCGGCCTCGATGACGACGATTGATCCGCTGGGCGCCATGACGCGCTCCATTGCTTCGACAATCTGCGTGGTCATGCGCTCTTGGACCTGCAGTCGACGCGCGTATCCCTCGACGAGTCGAGCCATCTTGGAGAGTCCGGTGATGCGGCCCTCCGGGCCCGGCAGGTACGCCACGTGCGCGAGTCCGGTGAAGGGAATGAGGTGATGTTCGCAGAGCGACGTGAAGGAGATGTCGCGCACCATGACGATCTCGTCGTGACCTTCTTCGAAGGTGACCTTCAAGTGCTCGCCAGGATCGGTGTCGAAGCCTTCGAAGAGCTCGGCGTACATGTCGGCGACGCGCCGGGGCGTCTCGAGGAGTCCCGCGCGAGTAGGGTCCTCGCCAATGGCGGCGAGGAGTTCACGGATCAGTCCTTCGACCCGATCGCGATCGACCACGTCTAGACCTCGCCAATAAAAGTGTATATCGCGTCGAGGTTGCGATACTTCTCATTGACGTCGAGTCCGTACCCCACGACGAAGTCGGCCGGAATGGAAAAACCCACGTACTTCAGCGACTGTTCGACGCGCTGCTCGCCCTCCTTGAGCAGGAGTGCGCACACCTCGAGCGTGCGCGGGTTGCGCGCACCGAGGTACTGGCGAAGGTAGTTGAGCGTCAACCCGGAGTCGACGACGTCTTCGACGATCAGCACGTCACGGTTGAGCAGGTCGACGTCGAGGTCCTTGACGATCCGCACGACGCCGCTCGTCTTGGTGGCCGCGCCGTAGGAGGAGACGGCCATGAAGTCGATCTCGACGGGCAGTTCGATGGCGCGCATGAGGTCGGCCATGAAATTGACGGCGCCCTTCAAGACGCACACCAAAAGCGGCGGGCGTCCGGCGTAGTCCGAAGCGATCCGACGACCCAGTTCATTGACGCGGTCCGCGATTTCCTTAGCCGAGACCACCACCTCACCGAGGTCGTGGTCTGCCCAGTGGACGGTGAAATCATCGCGAGAAAGTGGACCCATGCTTCGACAGCGTAGTGGAGTGCCTCAGTCCAGCGTGAGGCGTTGGGCACTGCGTGCGAGGCGTCGTCCCCCACTGAGTTCACACGCCATCGCGTGACCGCGCACGACGCGGAGGGCGCGTGCCACCTCATCGGCCGACGGTGGATACGTCTCGTGTTCGGGCGTGAGGGTGCTCAGGCGCACCCGCAACCAGCGAGTGAGGCGCGCCTCCGGCCAGCGGCTCAGTTCGCGACAATCAGCGTCGTCGAGGCCCAGCGCCAGGTCGCCCGCCGACAATTCATCGAGCCAGGAGCGGTCCTCGAAGAGCACGCGGGCCTGGCGCGCCAGTATCGGAACCACGTCGCGTTGCGCCACGTCGTTCATCATCGGGATGAGTTCATGGCGCACGCGGTTGCGGCGATACAGAGCCGAGTCATTGGTCTCGTCGTGACGGGCCTCGAGTTCAGACTCCACCACGAAGAAATGAAGGTCGCGACGACGCACGCGTCGCAACGGCTTGGTGGTGTCGCCCACCATCGGACTCAGCCCTTCCACCCCCGCCCCACGCATCATGTTGAGCAACACCGTTTCAGCCAGGTCATCCATCGTGTGCCCGGTTAAAGTCCCCGGGGGAAGGACGCGTCGGCGCTGGGCGCGCGCGAGCGCTTCGAAGTTTCCCCCGGGCTCGAGATACACGTCGTGCACGACGCAGGGCACGCCAAATCGTTCCGCCACCGCGACGACAAAGCGAGCGTCGTCGCCACTGGCGGGGCGCGTGTGGTGATCAACGTGGTGCACGGTCGCCGTGAGCCCGGCGTCGAGGGCCAGCAAGAGCAGCCCGAGCGAGTCGGGGCCGCCCGACACCGCGAGGTCGACCGACGTGCCGGGCCCGGGAAAGTCGCAGTCCCCTATGAGGTTCACGTGGTTAGGTTACGCACGACGGCCGAGCCGCTGCGTGGCGACGCGTGCCGCCACGTACACCAGCGCGCTGAAAGTCCCGACGAAGAACCCGACTGGCAGATTCGTCTGGTACGACGCCACGATTGACGCCCACAGCGTCACCACGCTCAACAGCATGGACGTCACGAGCGCCGTCGCGGGCCGTCGCGTTATGAGTCGCGCGGCGGCCGGTGGACCGACAGTCAGTGAAAAAGTCAACAACGCTCCCACTACCGGCACCGTCAGCGCGGACCCGAGCGCCAAGGTGAGCATGAAGGCCATCTCGAGCACCGTGGGGTTGAGACCCCGCGCACTCGCCAGGTCGGGCGCGGCCGCATTGAAGAGCAGCGGGCGGTACATGAAGGCCAGGGCCAGGGCGCAGGCCAGGCTGATGATGACGACCGGAGCGATTGATGACGTGGCCACGCCGAGAATCTCGCCGAAGAGCAGCGCGTCGACTTGAGGTTCGTAGGCCGCACTGAGCGAGAGGAACGCCGCTCCGAGAGCGAGCATCATCACCAGCGCCATGGCGGTTGCGACGTCGCTGCGGTGTCGACGCGACGCACCGATGCCGAGTGCGGCCATCACAGCGAACGCAATCAGTCCCACCAGCGGCGTGATTCCGACGAGCGTCGCGCCCGCCGCCCCGGCGAAGGCGCCGTTGGGAATGGCGTGGGCGGCGAAGGACGACCCGCGCAGCACCACGAAGAAGCCCGTCGCGCCCGCGAGCAGTGCCACCACGGTGCCGACGATCCAGGCGTTGGTCATGAAACTCGAGAACATCACTCCCTCGTCTCGACGATGCGTCGCGTCGTCACGCGGCGCACCACGTTGACCGCGATCAATTCGACGACCACCAGAGTCACGACACAGAAACTCACTGGCAGTGCGCGGTGCGAGGGCCACCAGTAGTAACTGTCGTAGGAGACGACAACCCCGAGCGCGACCGCCGCCACTCCGAACGCTGCCGCGGTCGTGAACGTGGCGGACAGACTCCGCCCGAGGCGAAGCGCGGCGGCGGGAGGGCCAATGAGCAACGCCGTGGACAACACCGAGCCAATCACGATGGCCGACAAGCCGACGGTGACCGCCATCAACACGGTGTACAGGAGGGCGACGCGCGTCACCGCCACGCCGCGCGCGTTCGCCGCGTCGGGACTCAGCGACGCGAAGAGCAACGGGCGACCCAACCAGGCCAGCGCCAGGCACACCACGGCGCTCAGGACGGCGGCGACGAAGAACGTCGCCTTCGACACGATGAAGAGCGAACCGAAGAGAATGAGTTGCGTCGAACCCGTACTCGAGGAATTAAGAGTAATGAGGTACAAGAACAGCGCCGACAAGCCCGTCGCACCCCCCAGGACCACTCCCGTGGCCACGTCGCGCTGACGCACTCGTTCGACGCCGATGGCCTCCATGGCTCCCGCGCCCACCAGGGCCCCCACCACGAAGCCCGCCAGGGGCGAGAATCCCAGCACTCCCGATCCTGCACCGCCCGCGGTCGCGACGTCGGCCAGGGCGTGACCGGCGAACGACTGGCCGCGCATCACCGTGAAGAGGCCCACCAGCGCCGAAACGATGGCCACCACCCCTCCCACTCCTACGCCGGTGCGCACGGCATCGTTCGACCACAGACCGGGTTCGAGGAACCAGTGCATCACTACTCCACCACGAGGTCCGGGTGCTCGGCGACGGGACCCGTCGTGACGTCGCCGGTGACCACCAAGACCCGACCGTGCACGCGCACCACGTCGACGTGATGTCCGTAGAGCTGGCTCAGCACGTCGGGGCGCACCACCTCGTCAGTGGGGCCGCTCGCCACGTGGGCGTTGGCGATATAGATCACGCGGTGCATCACACCCAGCAGTGAGTTGATGTCGTGCGCGGAGAGCAGTATCGCCACGTGCTGGCGCTCACGCACGCGCGCTAGTAATTCCACGATGTCCTGGGTGGCCCCCGGATCAAGGTTGGCCAGTGGTTCGTCCAAGAGCAGCAGTTCGGGTCGACTCACGAGGGCGTGAGCCATCAGCACGCGCTGGAGTTCACCCCCCGACAGCGAACCGATGCGCCGCTCGGCGAGGTCGGTGGCTTCCACCGCGTCGAGCATCTCTTCAACCCGGCTCCACGTCTCGCGCGTGCGACGGTGCAGGCCGTAGCGATGCCCGTCGTCGCCCAGCGCCACGAAGTCGCGCACCCGCAGCGGTACGTCGACGTCCAGGGCCACTTTCTGGGGCACGTAGCCCACACGCCGCTCGTCGCGCGCGTTGCCCGGCCAGCGAACCTCACCACGCGTCGGCTCAATGAGTCCGAGCATCACGCGCAACAGCGTGGTCTTGCCGGCGCCATTGGAGCCAATCAGCCCGGTGAATTCACCCGTGTCGACGTGGAAGTTGACGTCGGTGAGAACGCGGTGTCCGCCGAGTTCGACGTCCACTCCGCGCACGTCGACGATGGTCGTACTCACTGGCTTCTTCCCGTCACGACCGCCGCAATCGCCGCCTCGATGGCGGAAATCTCGGAGAGCATCCAGGTCTGCACGTGGAGGCCCTGGGGCATGGTCTCGTAGATCGCCACGGTGGGCACGTGGTCCTTGATGGCGAGATTCCGCAGCGCCAGCGTCACCGGACTCGACACCTGGGCGTTGTAGCACAGCGCCGCCACCGCGTGGCTCGTCAGCAGATTCTGCTGGGTCACGATGTCCTGGGGTGAGGGGTCAATACCATTCATGACGTCGGCTTGGAAGCGAAATGGCGTCAGGTTGTCGAGTCCCATTGCGGCCAACAAGTAGTCACCCACCGGCTCCGTGGTGGCCACCTTGTTCCCGGCGACGTCGTGTCGCGCCGTCACCAATGCCGCAGTGACCCGACGCCAGCTGCGCACAAACGTCGCCTCGTGCGACCGGAAATAGGCCGCGTGCTGGGGAGCAATCGTGACGAGGTCGCTGGTGACGACGCTGGCCACCATTGGCATCGTGGTCGGCGAATACCAGAAGTGCGGATTCGCGGCCGACACCTGGTCGCGCAACGCCACGACCGAGATGACGTCGCGAGACGAATTCGCCGACGCTGACTCGAGCTGATTCATGAACGAGTCGTAGCCGGCGCCATTTTGAACGATGATTTTCGCCGCGGCGATAGCTTGGGCGACACTCGGGCTGGCCTCGAAGTTATGCGGGTCGGTGTTGGGATTGTTCACGATCGAGGTCACGTGCACGTAGGCGCCGCCGATTTGCGCGAGCACGTCGCCGTACTGGACTTCGGCCCCGACGACGTTGATCACCCCGGGAGTCGAATGGCTCGACGTGCAGCCGGCGAGGCCGAGTGAGCCGACGAGGAGACCCAGTACCACCACCGTGGCCCGGCGGTCTCCGCACGTCTTCTTTAGAATCATTCTTAATACGTTAGCCGGAATCATTCCAGTCAACAAATGAATCGCGACTACGCTGGCATCATGTCGACGACGCGAAACACCAACCAGCGCCGAGAGGTAATTCGCGCTCTGGAACGGGTGCAGGGCTTCGTCAGCGCCCAGGATCTTCACGAGTTGATCGTCCGTGACGGCGGCGAAGTGGCCCTGGCGACGGTGTACAGCCAGCTAAAGAAGCTCAGCGATGCTCAACACGTCGACGTGGTGATGACCGACCGAGGTGAGGCCCTCTACCGGCGTTGCGTGGATGATTCACACCACCACCACTTGGCCTGTCGCACCTGCGGCGCCACCGTCGAAGTGGACGCACCCGAACTGGAGCGTTGGGCCCACGACATCGCCGTGCGCTTCGCGTACGCCGACCTGCACCACGTGCTCGAGCTCAATGGGACGTGCCCCTCGTGCCAGTCACGGTGAACCTCACCGAGCGGGTCCGAGGTGACCTTCCTCTCTACGACCTCGCGACGGCCCACGCGTTCGGTGTCGATGCCGTCCTCACCGGACGCCGTGGCGGCGTCAGCGCAGCCCCGTACGCCACCCTCAACCTCGGTGACCACGTCGGCGACGACGCCACCAGCGTCGACGAGAATCGGCGGCGTGTCGCCACCGCGATGAACGTGGAATCCGCCCAACTGGTCACGGCGAGCCAGGTGCACGGTGCGGTGGTCAACGACGTCGACGAGTGGCGTGGCGAGCCGCTGGTCGGCGACGCGCTGGTGACCACTCGCGAGGACGTGGCGTTGGGCGTGCTGGTCGCCGACTGCGTACCGATGCTCTTCGTCGAAACCGGCTCACCTCGGTTCGCGGTCGCCCACGCCGGCTGGCGAGGTCTCGTCGCCGGAGTAATACCCTCGACGCTGGCGCACTTCGCAACTGCCCGCGACGTGGTCGTCGTGCTCGGTCCACACATCTCGCCCGCGAGCTACCAAGTCGGCCCCGAAGTAGCCGATCACTTTGAGGCGATCGCCGGAGCGTGCCACGAAGACGTCGGCGACCGGCGCCGACTCGATCTCTCGGCGATTGCGCTGCACCAATTGATCCAGGGAGGCGTCCTGGCGGAGCACGTGACTCTCTGTTCACCCAGCACGGACGACGGAGCGACTTTCTTCTCGGACCGCGCGCAACGTCCCTGCGGGCGCTTTGGCCTGGTCGCGCGCCGCAGGTCGTACGATTCTCGGGTGCAGGAAGGAACGAAGTGATCCGCGCCGAATTGTTTCGCTACGTGGGCCTCGAGGTCAGCGACGACACGCTGAGCGGCCACTACGAACTCGACGGCCGCCATTTCGTCGAAGACGTCGTCTTCGAAAACGTCGGCCCCCTGCGACGCCCGGCCCTGGTGGGCGTCGCCGAACTCTGGTATTTGCTCGCCGGGCTCTCGTACTACAAGGCGGGTGCCGCCCACCACGTCGACTTCGGCGACACCCCCGTGGGTCAACACGGTCGCGCACTCTTCGAAGCGGCCCTGCGCGACGGGCTCGGCGAGTTTTCGTTCCGCAACAATGTGCCCCTTGACGACGTCCTTATCACCGGCGGCCAGGACGCCACGACCTATCTGGCCACTGTCGATCCCTCGCGAGTGCTGATTCCCTTTGGCGGCGGCATCGACTCCGTCGTGACGCTCAAGGAACTCGATCACTTGGACTGCTCTCTCTTCATCGTGAGCCCCGAGGCCGGCCGCTTCGCCCCACTCGAGGCCACTGCCGCGGTCTCGAAACTAGACGTCGTGCGCGCGACGCGCCGACTCGACCCACAGATCCTGCGCGGCGACGACAACTTCTTCAACGGCCACGTTCCCGTGACGTCAATGGTGACGGTGCTCGCCGCACTGGCGGCACTGGCGTCGGGGCACGGGGCGGTAGCCATGAGTAACGAGCACTCGGCGTCCGCGCCCAACCTTCGTTGGAAGAGTCGGGACATCAATCACCAGTGGAGCAAGTCGTGGGCCGCCGAAGTCCTCCTCGGCGACGCTCTGGGCGAGCGCGTGGGATCCGACTTCGTGATGGCGAGTTACCTGCGCGATCGCTCTGAGCTGTGGGTGGCGAAGCAGTTCGCTCAAGCAACCGGGTATCACCACGTCTTTCGCAGTTGCAACCGAGCCTTCACCCAGCGTCCGGGCGACCGCGCCACGAATTGGTGCGGTACCTGCGACAAGTGTCTCTTCATCAACTTGATACTCGCGCCGTTCATCGACCGCACGAGCTTGTACGACATCTTCGCCAGCGAGCCCATTTCTGACTCGCGCCTAGACGACCCGCTGCGTTCACTTATTGGCCTCGGTCTCCAGCACAAGCCCTTCGAATGCGTGGGCGATCCCGACGAAAGTGCCGTGGCTCTGCGCTACGTGAGTCAACTCCCCGAATGGGGTGACGTTACGCGACTGGGCGAACTGGCGCGGCTCACGTCACCCGACCGCGACTTCTCCGAACTCCTCGAGCCCCAAGGGAGCAGCCGTGTTCCGGCCCACTGGCTTCGCTGATCTGGCCGGACGGCGCGTGGGCGTCTTCGGCTACGGCATTGAAGGCCGCGCGACGGTACGCCGCTTGGCGGGGATCACGTCCGACCTCGTGCTCGTCGACGACGACCCCTCCGATCACGGAGTCCTCACTTCCGCCGAGGGAGGTCTCGCGGCATTGGCGACGTGCGAGATCGTCCTCAAGAGTCCCGGCATCCCCCGTCGCCGTGCCGACGTCGTCGAACTGGAGAGCCACGACGTCGCCGTCACGTCGGCGCTCAATTTGTGGCTACACGACATCGACCGTCAACGCGTCATTGCGGTCACGGGCACCAAGGGCAAGTCCACCACCACTTCATTGGTCGCTTTTTTCCTTCGCTGTCTGGGTGAGGAGTCTCACGAACTCGGCAATTTCGGCCAGCCGCCCTACGACCCCGACGTCGACGTCTCGACCGGTTGGCTGGTGCTCGAAGTGTCGAGTTTTCAATCCGTCGACGTGACGGTAGCTCCCCGCTTGGTACTGGTGACGTCGCTCGGCTCAGACCACCTCGACTGGCACGGCACGCTCGCTCAGTACCACGACGACAAGTTGGCCATCACTCGCGCTTCGGGAGAACACTTCACACTCATTTCGCGCAGTCCCGAGCTCGAACACGCCGTCGCTCTGATGGGGGGCCAGATCACGGTGGCGACGGCCGACCACACCGGTCTGTCCCACGAACTCGGGTTGCTGGGCGCGCACAACGACCACAACGTCGGTCTCGCTCTCGCCGCTTGCGTACTCGTCACGGGAATAAGCATGACCGCGGTGCGCGAGGCCGTGGCGGTGCAGGCCCATGACTTCGTTCCCCTGCGGGGCCGGCTAACCCTGATTGCCTCGCGCGACGTCGATGGCCGCACGGTGCGCTACGTGGATGACGGACTAGCAACCGCACCGCTGCCGACCATCGCGGCGCTCGAAGCCTTCGCTGACGAATCGGTTGCGTTAATCGCGGGGGGTTTCGACCGCGGCGTCGACTATGAACCACTGGCCGAGGCGTTGCGCCAACGCCGGGCACCCACGACGGTGGTCGTCATCGGACCCGCGGGTAAACGCCTGGCCACTTTGTTCGATGAGAATTTTCCGACGGTCCACTCACCCGATATGGAAAGTGCCGTTCGAGCGGCGAGCGACGCCGTCGTCCACGGCGGTGTCGTTCTCTTCTCCCCCGCCGCGCCGAGTTTTGACGCGTACAAGAACTGGGTCGAGCGTAGCGATGCCTTCGAGCGCGCCGCCCACGAAATAGTCGCCAACCTGTAAGCAGCGTCGCTCGGGCCCGTCGAACGCTCAAAAGGCGCGGGGCCCGAGTCTCCCGGCCGCGCGATGCAATCGATCCCACGCGCGAAGGTCGGCGCCTTCAGTGACGCTCTGTTTCGTATTGACGCATTCTCGGTGCGGTGGCGCCGGCTGGCGCGGGTCTCGCCCTACTGCCGGAACTGTTGATCATCGACTGGTGTGATTACCACTGGGAAGCTGGCGGTTACTCCAGTGACCCCAGTCTCTTGCAGAAGGATCGCGTCAACTTCTCGGTCTTCGCGGTCGCGCTGAGTACCGGACTCACGGTGGCCGGGGTGGACCGGACGCTGCGAACCCCAAGCGCCTCGCCGTGCACGGGTGAGCCTGCCATTGGCATCGACGTCGCGCAATTCCCAGTCTTTGGTTTTCCCTAGGGGCTTGCGTCGCTCGAAAACGATGAAAGTTCCCTGGTGAGGAATCTGCAGCTTCTTCGTCAATGGGTGGTCGGGCCGCCGCGTGACGACTCGTCACCATCAGAATCGCTTAGTCAAAATTCGCCGACTTTTTTGGAGCCTGGGAGGAGATTCGAACTCCTGACCTGCGCATTACGAATGCGCTGCTCTACCGACTGAGCTACCCAGGCGCGACTAGAAAGACTACCCGATTCGCGCCGCTACCTCACTGCCGGGCCAGTGACAGCATCAAGTCCGCCAGCAGCAATGACTCGTCGATATTCGTCGACAATCGCTCGTTGGTCTCGACCAGGATGTCGAGTGCCCGCATCGACGACGCCACGCGGTAACTGGCGCGACTCTCGACTGCATCATCCGATTCTTCCGCCTCGATCAGGGCGGCGACCATGCGGTCGCGGTAGACGCCGGTCAGGACACTCAAGCCGAATCGCAGCTCTTCTAAGCGAAAGCGGCGCTCCTCTCGCTTGAACTGCGCCTCGACCTCCTTGCGATTCCCCACCGAGCGCAGGCCCACGTCCTTGGCCTCCTGGGTGCGCCGGGTCAGATCCTCGACGTGCATTGCTTCCAGGGGTGCCATCGCCGCGTCAATGGCGCCGGCGATGTCGATAGCGATCTGCGTCGCTCCGGCCGCGGTTCCCTTGAGCCGGTCGGGTACCGAGCGCCACGTGTCAAGACGCTCGCCCAGCCCCGGATCGCGCACCAGCACGCGCGCCCTCGCCAAATTGCCACCGGCCGAGCGCGCCGCGGTGGCGGCCGCTTCGCGGGTGGCCCCCTCGCGCGTGAGCACCTCTTCAAGATCGGCCTCGCTCATGGCTTGAAACTTGATCTCGACACACCGAGAGACAATCGTGTCGAGGGCGTCGGGTACCTCATCAGCCGTCAGCAAGAAAATGGTCCTAGCGGGCGGCTCTTCCAGGGATTTGAGTAGCGCCGGCGCCGAAGGTGCCGCGCCCGACACGGTGAGCTCAATGTCGTTGACGATCATGACCTGATACCCGCCGCCCAGCGGGCGGCGACGAGAGATGCGGTCGATCTCTCGCAGGTCATCGACTCGCCACGACACGCCCGCTCGTTCGGCAACGTGGACGTCGGAGTCGACGCCGGCGACTACCTTGCGACACGCCTCGCACGAACCGCATCCGAAATCGGGGCACTGCAACGCCGCCGCGAAAGCGACGACAGCGTCGTTGACGTTGGATCCCACGGGACCGCTGAAGAGATAGGCGTGCACGGGATTGCGCACGTGTTGGCGCAAGGCGGCGACCGCGCGTTCCTGTCCGACGAGAGTGTCGAAAACGTCGCTCACCAGTTCAGGGCGTCCAGGCGCGTATCGATGACCGCGGCGACTTCTTCGGGTGTGCCACGACCGTCGACCACGAACCAGTGCGAGTGATCGTGTGCGGCCATTTCGAGGTACCCCTCGCGCACGCGGTCGTGGAACTGGGCGTCGGCCGACTCGAAACGGTCCTCGGCGTTGCGCGCACGGCGCTCGTTGGCGGTGTCAATGTCGATGTCGATCAATATCGTCAAGTCCGGCCGACAGGTTCCGATGGCCATTTCCGTCGCGGCCTCGAGGTCCTTGAGGTCGACGCCGCGTCCGTATCCCTGATAGGCGAGCGTCGAAGCAGAGAAGCGGTCCGCCATCACGTGCGTACCCTGGACGAGTGCCGGATCGATCACGGTGGCCACGTGGTGCGAACGGTCGGCGAGCATCATCAGTGCCTCGGTCACCGGCGTCATGGGTGTCGCCGCGTCGAGCACCCAGCGGCGCAGTTCAACTCCCAGGGGAGTGTCGCCGGGCTCGAACGCGAATCGCGCACCGCGCACTGCGGCGACGCGACGGGCCTGAGTGCTCTTGCCGCAGGCGTCAATCCCTTCGAAGACGACGAAAACGCCTCGTGCCACTAGTCGAGTTCCGTGCGAGCGGCGGCCGCGAGGGCCGCGTTGGCCTTGGCCCCCTTCGCCGCGGCAGCACGCTTGGCGGTTCCGGTGGCCTTGGTGGGCGCGGCCTTCTTCGTGGTTGCCTTCTTAGGCGACTTCTTGACAGCGCTCTTCTTCACGGCCGCCTTCTTGGCGGGCCGCTTGGCGGTACGTGTCGAGGGCTCGGCGTTGCGGCGCTCGGCCAAGAGCTCGCACGCGCGGTCCAGGGTCAATGACTCGGGCGTGTCCCCCAGACGCAACGTTGCGTTCACTTCGCCGTCAGTCACGTAGAGACCGAAGCGGCCCGAACGCACGACCACGTTGCGCTTGGTGACGGGATCCTCACCGAGATCCTTCAAGGGCCCGGCCGCGGCGCGACGTCCGCGCTGCTTGGGTTGAGCGAGCAGCGCCAAGGCGGCGGGCAGCTCAATGGTGAAGATTTGCTCTTCGTTCTCGAGTGAACGGGTCTCTTTGCCCCACGTGAGATAGGGACCGTAGCGGCCGTTCTGGGCCATGACCGGCTCGGCGTCGTCGGGGTGGGGCCCGACATTGCGCGGCAGGGTCAGCAGGCGCTTCGCGTCCTCGAAGGTGACCGTCTCGGGCGACATCGTGGAGAACAGCGACGCAGTTTTGGGCTTGTCCTTGGGGTCGCTCACCTCGCCGACTTGCACGTAGGGGCCGTAGCGACCGGCCTTTAACAGAATCGCCTGGCCGTCGTCATCGATACCGAGTTGGCGGTCATTGCTCGGAGCGGCCAGCAGCGCCAGTGAATGGTCCACGCTCAAGGAGTCGGGCTCGGTGGCCTCGGGGATCGAGACCCGGTCCTCGCCGTGCACCAAGTAGGGGCCGTAGCGTCCCGAGCGCACGGTAACGGGTAGTCCGTCGGGTGCGGTGCCGATGTCGAGAGAGTTGATGGCGGCGAAATCGAAGTCGTGCTGCACGTGGGTCATGTGCTCGAGCCCGCGCTGGGCCAGCTCGGTGGTGGCCTCGGGATTGCCGAAGTAGAACTTGCGCAGCCACGGCTCGAGGTCCTGACGCCCGTCGGCGATGTCGTCGAGCTGGTTCTCCATCTCGGCGGTGAACTGGTAATCGACGAGGTCGGCGAAGTACATCTGCAGCAGGTTCACCACCGCGAAAGCGCGAAACGCCGGCACCAGGGACTTGCCCTTCTTCCAGACGTAGCCACGACGGTCGATGGTCTTCATGACGCTCGCGTAGGTCGAGGGGCGGCCGATGCCGAGGTCCTCGAGTTTCTTGATCAGCGTGGCTTCGGAGAAACGGTCGGGCGGCTGAGTGTCGTGGCTCTTCATCGCGACGCTGTCGACACCGACTGAACCACCCTCGGTCAGGGCGGGCAAGATGCGCTCCTGGTCGGCGAGTTCGGCCTCGGGGTCATCGGTGCCCTCGACGTAGGCGCGGCGAAAGCCGGGGAACTCAATGCGCAGGCCGGTCGCGGTCAACCCCGCCTCGACGTCACCTTCAAAACCGGTCACCGCACCGAGGACGGCCCGCAGGCGCACGCGGTCCTGGGTGAGTCGCGCGTCCACCATCTGTGAGGCGATCGTGCGCTTCCAAATCAAGTCGTAGACCGCCAGTTCGTCGCCCCCGAGGCTCGCGTTCGCCTCGTCAAGAGTGCGAAAGACTTCGCCGGCGGGACGAATTGCCTCGTGGGCCTCCTGGGCGTTCTTCACTTTGCGGTCGTAACGGCGCGGGGCGTCGGCCACGTAGTCGTCACCAAACATCGACGCGGCCATGGAACGCGCGGCGTTGATCGCCTCATTCGACAACGTCGTCGAGTCGGTGCGCATGTAGGTGATCCACCCCTGCTCGTAGAGACGCTGGGCGGCGCGCATCGTGCGTTCGGGGTCGAAGCGCAACTTGCGGCTCGCCTCGATCTGCAGCGACGAGGTCATGAATGGCGCCTGGGGCTTTTGGGTACGCGGCGTCGAAGTGACGGAGACGATCAAGACGTCCTGGCCCGTCAGCGCGTCGGCGACCGCACGGGCGGAACCCTCACTCAACACTTCGACGCTGGCCGAGGAATCGAGTCGTCCCGCGGCGTCGAAGTTTTTGCCAGTGGCGAGCGCCACGCCGTTCAAGGTGTCGACCGTCGCTTCGAAAGTAGTCATCGCGTTCAACGTCGCGGTGACGTCGAACCACGTGGCCGAAGTGAAGGCCATGCGCTCACGTTCGCGCTCGCACACCAGTCGAATGGCGACTGATTGCACGCGCCCGGCCGAACGGGCCTTATCCACGGCGCGCCAGAGTACCGGTGATACCTCGTAGCCCACGAGGCGGTCGAGGAAGCGTCGGCCTTCCTGGGCGTCAACGAGGCGCAAGTCGAGGTCGCGCGTGTCGTTCACCGCACGCTCGATGGCGGCCGGGGTGATCTCGTGAAAGACCATCCGCTTGACGGGGACCTTAGGGTTCAAGACCTCCTGGAGGTGCCAGGCGATGGCCTC
>PLEI01000021.1 GCA_003136415.1 Acidimicrobiaceae bacterium
GTCACGGCCGAGGGGGAGAAGAAGGAAGCCGAACGCGTGCGCCTCGAAGCCGAAGCCGATCGCGTCAAGGCCGAGGGGGAGAAGAAGGAAGCCGAACGCGTGCGCCTCGAAGCCGAAGCCGAACGCGTCACGGCCGAGGGGGAGAAGAAGGAAGCCGAACGCGTGCGCCTCGAAGCCGAGGCCGAACGTGTGCGCCTCGAAGCCGAAGTCGAGCGCGAGCGTCTTGAAGCCGAAGCCGAACGCGAGCGTCTTGAAACCGAAGTCGAACGTGTCACGGACGAAGGCGAGAAGACCGAAGCCGAACGTGGGCGTCTGGAAGCGGAAGTCGAACACGAGCGTCTTGAGGGGCAACTTCATCAGTCGCAACGCATGGAGAGTCTTGGCCAACTCGCCGGAGGTGTTGCGCACGACTTCAATAATCTTTTGGCCGTTATTTCGAACTATGCGTCGTTCGTGAGCGAAGAGTTCGATGACAAAGAAGCAGCTCAAAATGATCTTGGGCAGATCCGCGTGGCGGCCGAACGCGCAGCCGAACTCACACGCCAGCTCCTCGCGTTCGCTGGCCGGAAGGTACTGCAGCCGGTGATATTCGACCTGAACCAGGTAATTGTTGCTGTCGAGCAGCTCCTCCGTCGAACGATCGGCGAACACGTCGAGCTCGTCATCTCGCTCTCGACAGATCCGTCGTTCGTGGAAGCAGACCCCGGACAGCTTGAACAGGTGCTCGTGAACCTGGCGGTGAACGCGCGTGATGCGATGCCCGACGGGGGTCTCCTCACCATCGACACTGAGAACAGCGAAATCGACGAGGCATACACAGAGACNNCTCGACCACGTCTTTGAGCCGTTCTTCACGACCAAGCCCCGCGGCGAGGGCACCGGCCTCGGATTGCCGACGGTGTTCGGAATTGTCGCTCAAGCCGGTGGGGAGATCCAGCTCTACTCCGAACCCGGTATCGGGACGACCTGTCGAGTACTGCTCCCGACCACCGACCGGACTCCGACAATCGGTCGTTCCCCCACTGAACCTCGCGATCTCCACGGGACCGAGACGGTTCTCGTTGTTGAAGACGAGGACGCTTTACGAGAGGTGGCGCGCAGGATCCTTTCTCGCAATGGCTACGTCGTACTGACGAGCGCGAACGGCCCCGAGGCGATTGCCTTGGTCGAACGCCACACGGGAGTGATCGACCTGCTCTTGACCGATGTGATCATGCCGCAGATGCTCGGTAAAGAAGTTGCGGCCAGGATCCAAGAGTTTCGCCCCGGACTGCCGGTGCTCTATATGTCGGGCTACGCGCGGCCGGTGCTTGGTCCGACCCTAGGCGAGGAGATCGCGCTTCTCGAAAAGCCATTCTCGGAGCAACTCCTTCTCATCAAGGTTCGTGACGTCCTTGAGAATGTTCGGTAAGACGCCACAATCGATGGACCATCATCTGAACTGAGTCGACGAAGTCAACTGCCGACTTCATCGCGGTGTTGCCTCTCGCAGAACCCATCGTCATCGACATCCCCCATATTTGTCCTTTTCCCTGCGTCGAGATGGTGAGGCGATCATCGCGGGGCCGGGGAAGGGCTGTAATGGCCGCGACGTCTGGTGGCAAATAGTGACGAAATCAGTGCCCGATCCGAAACGAGGAGCTGCGTTGCGGTCGTCGATGATCACTCGATGGTCGCCGAGGGTCTCGCGCATCATTTCTAGCCAGAACGACTTCGAGCTCGCAGGCTTCGATGCGAGCGTGGCCGAGGCACTGACAATGATCGAGAGCAAGTGCCCACAGGTCGTGCTGATCGACTAGCACCTGCCCGACGGAGACGGAGACGCGGAGCAGATCCTTCAGTGCTGGCCAGTGTGAAAGCCGAGGTAGAGGGCAAGAGCATCCACCTGCAGCAGAACTATCACATCGGGCCGTTGAAGGTCTTGATGTACTTGAAGCGCTACCACGACATCACGATGAGTGACTCTGGGGTCTGGAACATCTCGAAGCGCCTCGACATGAATCGGTTACCGAGCTGACAGCGCCACAAGCAGCATAGGGAACGCTGGAAGCGTTACGAGAAGCCCCGGCCAGGTAATGGGGTCCAAATTGACGACGAGTTCATCTCGCCGATCACGGGCTCGAGGAAGAAGTACCACCAATTCACCGCCATCGACGACTGCACTCGCCTTCGGATCTACGACCGGCTAAGCCAAAAGAGCGCCATCTGGTTCCTCGACTGCGTCCTCGAGAAGCTCCCATTTCGAGTCGAGACGATTCAGACAGACAATGGGGCCGAATTCCAATCCAGTTTCCACTGGCACGTGCTGAACAGGGTTCATGCACAACCCAACGACAGCACGCACCTGCTTGATGAAAAACGGATCCTCGGAAGCATGAGGGTGTCGATTGCCCACGACTTCCGACCGAATGCTTTCCAGATCCGACTAAAGGTCGGTTGGCTCATACCCGTCGCCTTCGCCATGTCGCGCGTCGACCGGCGCGTTGCGTCGCGAGGCTTTTTGGTGAGCATCTTCACGACAAGCGTCTCGATGGCGTTGTCGCCGATGGTGCGGGGCACACCCGCAAGGAACTCGTCGACGATTGCGTTGGCACGTTCAGAGTAGCGAGATGCGATCCGCGTAATTTTTGAAATGAATCTGCGCATCGATTTCGCGCACGGCAGGCGCGCTAGATATCTATCGTTTCTTCTTTTCCCAACTGGTACAGTCACGCGGGGGAGCCAAGATTTGGTTCGCCAAGGGGGAAGAGAAGATGGCGCTGGGAATCTATTTCATGCACGGCGGGTTCACGCCGGAGAAGTACGCGCAGGCGATCAGCCGGCTTGAAGCCGCGGGCCAGGGATCTCCACAAGGGCGTACCTATCACTTCGCTCTTGAGTCCGACGGTTCGATTCAAGTTTTCGACGTGTGGGAATCCCACGAGGAGTTTCACGCCTTCGGTGAGGTGTTGATGCCGATCCTGACCGAACTCGGTGTTGAATTAGGTGAGCCGATGGTGGCCACGGTACACAACGTCATTTTACCTTGACCTCAAACTTGGTCTTTGCGTTCGTCTCAATGACGAATGAAGACGGCCAACACCGAGGGTGACGAGGTGGGCTCCCCACCGGGTGTGGCCGTGAGACGTTTTCGGCAACGGGCTGCGGTGCTCACCTTTCGCCAGCGGAACCAGTTGGCGTCCGGGACCGGCAAGAGAGAGGTCACGTTCAGAGCGCAGATGTGCACCACGTCGTCGGTCGCCACGAAGATGCGTCATCGTCACTGGTCCGTATCGACGTGTGCGAGTGAATCAGGAATCGTGTTGCGGATCGCCAAACCGCTCGTGGCCTCTGACCGATGTCAAACCTCAACAACGTTATTTTGAGTTGACTAGCGAAGGCGATCAAGGCGCCATTGGGCTCAATTGGTCGTCGACGGATCTTTGAATCAAGGCGCGCGTTTCGCTTCGAGGAACTGCGCGCGAAAAGAGATAACCCTGGCCGAGCCCGCATCGCAGACTTCGAAGACGTTGAAGTTGGCGCGGAGTCTCTATGCCTTCAGCGAGCATTGTTATCTTGAGTTTGGATCCCGGGGAAACGATTGTCTCGCGCAGTAGGTCATTTTGCTCACTTGGTGCCGTGGGGTTGACGAATGACTTGTCAATCTTGATGATTCGCTCGATGCCATCAAGATCACCGGGCTCGGCCAGTAGCGTCGCCATGATCGACAGGCCGGTCGCCCGAGCGGCCTCGCGTCCCTCTTCGAGGCTGAGTTCGCGACCCACTTTGCCCTGGATAATTTGCGATCCGTTGATCGGGCCGTGACCACCGACGTGGACCATGTCATTGATGACGACGCAGGCTAAGTAGTTGCCGGCGGGCGGCAAGGCGGATGGTAATTTGATATTCAGTTCCTGGAGTCTTTCGCTGATCAACGGTCACTGCACAGCGGCGAGTTTCCCCTGTCGCGTGGACCATCGTGGTTTTGAGCGCGGGCCCCGTCCGCGGCCGCGCGTGACCGTCACGATGCCGTTGCCCTACCATTTGCGGTACCCATGAAGAAATACGCCCTTGGCCTCGATCTGTTGTTCGTCCTGCTTTTCGTAACCATCGGACTTTCGGCGCATCAGCACGGCATCACCGCGGGCCAGTTGGCGTCGGTGACGTGGCCCTTCGCGGTCGGACTTGGCGTCGGTTGGCTCGTGACCCGGCGCCGACACCGTTCTGGTGACGCGCCCCTCGACGGTTTCATCATCGTCGTCATCACGGTTGCGTTGGGCATGATCTTGCGAGTGGTGTCGAGTCAGGGAACGGCACTCGCCTTCATCATCGTGGCGCTGGCGTTCTTGTCACTCTTCCTGGTGGGATGGCGACTGGTCGTTCGGGTTCTGATACGCCGCCGCTAGCACTGGGCGCCATCGAGAGCGGACCCCATCAGATCAACGCGACTACGTCGGCGCTGAATCTTTGGCGTAGGTCCTCTGACTAGTGTCAAGTGATGACGACGTCGCTTCGCACTGGCACGGTTGATTCTCCACGACGTTGGCACCGCCGTCTCAGCGCCGGAGCCGGGCTGGCGGTTTTAGCGACGTCTTTCCTATTGGGCGGGGCGAAGCTCGCCGACAGCGCGATGGCGGCTCCCGCGGCGACGACCCAATGGCTGGGGTATCACGGTGGCGCAAATGGGGCCGGCGCGGCGGTGGGAATTAGCTCGGTGAACACCACATCGGCGAAATGGACGTCGCCGGTACTTGACGGTCAGGTCTATGCTGAGCCACTCGTCTACGCCCACGAAGTCGTCGTCGCCACCGAGAACAACTCGGTCTACGCACTCTCGAGCGGCACCGGTGCCGTGCTCTGGCACAAGCACCTCGCACCGGCGGTGCCCTCACGCGAATTGCCGTGTGGCAACATCTCGCCCCTGGTGGGTATTTCCGGTACGCCGGTTATCGATCCGGTGCGTCACGAGGTCTTCGCCCTCGCCTTCGAAGTCGCTGGCGGTGTTCCCGTGCACTACGTGTGGGGGCTCAACGTCAACAACGGTGCACTCATGTTACGACGCGCGCTCTCGACACCCACGCCCGACCAACTCCCGTATCTCAACCGCAGCGGGCTCGCGCTCTCGCACGGTTCGATCATTTACACCTTCGGTGGCAACTACGGAGACTGCGAGACGTATCACGGCGTGGTGGGCGCATTGAAGGAGACCGGTGCAAAGGTCGGCTCCTTCGTGGTCGATTCGGCCTCGGGTCAGAGCCAGGGCGCCGTGTGGATGGGTGGCGCGGCACCCGCGATCGACGCCGCGGGCAATGTCTGGGTCACCTCGGGCAACGGTTCAGTGACGTCGTCAGGACGTCCCTACGACCACAGCGACGGTGTCCTCGAGCTCACCTCGACGATGCACCTCAAGTCGTTCTTCGCTCCGTCGAATTGGGCCCAGGATAATGCCAGCGACGCCGACCTGTCCGCCGAGCCGGCGGTCTTGAGTAACGGCCTGGTCGTGGCCACGGGCAAATCGGGACACATCTATTTGCTCCGCGCCAGTCACCTCGGTGGCGTTGGTGGGCAGATTTCGACTATCGATTCCAATTGCGGTGACGTGCTCGACGGGGGTTTCTCCCTCCATGGTCGCATCCTCTTCCTCCCCTGCATGTCGGGGACCGAAGCCGTGCGCGTCACGTCGAGTCCCGCGGCCGTCAAAGTCATCTGGCACGCGTCCGTCGGCAGCGGCCCTCCCGTCATGGCCGCGCAACTGGTCTGGACTATTGGTAGCGATGGCGTGCTCTACGGACTTAATCCCGATAACGGTAAGGTCGTGCAGCGCGCGCCCTTGGGCAGTCTGGCGAACCACTTTTCGACGCCGAGCGTGGGGGCGGGATTGCTGCTCGCGCCGATCTCCCAACGGGTAGTGGCCTTCTCCGCCACGTAGCCCCTCATCGAAGGGCGTGGGACCAAAGGCCCGACGTCGTCACGCCGGCTCAAAATGTTGATACCCTAGGGGGTATATAATTTAGAGTAGGAGTAACGATGGCGATGCAAGAACCCACTCACGTCCTGCAGGACGAAGGGCAGCTCGCGCAGATTACTCTGCGCGTTAAGCGCGCCCACGGGCAGATGGGCGCCATCGTGCGCATGCTCGAGGAGGGCCGCTCCTGCGACGAGATCGTGACGCAGATGTCCGCCGTCTCCAAGGCCGTGCATACCGCTGCCTTCATGCTCATCTCGTCGTCGCTGCGCGAATGCATCGCCGATCCCGGTGTTGATTCTGAGGCGGTCGCCAAGAAACTCCAGAAGCTCTTTTTGAGTCTGGCGTAGGGAGTCGACATGAAAGTAGTGATCATCGGGGGAGTCGCGGGTGGCATGTCGGTCGCGACGCGGCTGCGTCGACTCGACAACGACGCGTCCATCATCGTGATCGAGCGCAGTGCGCACGTTTCCTACGCCAACTGCGGGCTTCCCTATTACGTGGGCGGCATCATCGAGGACGAGTCCGATTTGTTGTTGCAGACGCCCGATTCCTTGTACGAGCGATTCCGTATCGACGTGCGGGTGCTCACCGAGGCGACGAGCATCGACCCTCAGGCCCGGCGCGTCACGGTGCGCGACGTGGCGACGTCGATGGACTACGACCTCGACTACGACGCGCTGGTGTTGAGTCCCGGTGCTTCGCCCATCATTCCGGCAATCCCCGGCGTGGAGCGCGCGTATCCGTTGCGCACCGTCGAAGACGTGCAACGTCTCAGCCAGATAGTCAACGCTGCGCCACGCTGCGCGGTCGTCATTGGGGGAGGCTTCATCGGCCTCGAGATTGCCGAGAATTTGATGCACCGCGGTATTGCGACCTCGGTCGTTGAAGCGTCGTCGCAGTTGCTTGCACCCCTCGATCCCGAGATGGCCTCGCTGGTCGCTGAAGAAGTCGTGCGTCAAGGGGTCGGACTTCATCTGAGCGGCGCCGTCGCCCGCATCGCGCCGCGATCGGTGTCGTTGAGCTCGGGCGAGGTGCTCGAGGCCGACCTGGTGGTCCTGGCGATTGGCGTGCGCCCCGACATCGCGCTGGCGCGGGCGGCGGGTCTGGAGATTGGCCCCCGCGGCGGTGTGGCCGTTAATGGCTTCAATCAGACGAGCGAGCCGAGTATCTACGCGTTGGGCGACGCCGCCGAGAAGATGGACGCCCTCGACGGCAGCGCCACGCTGGTGCCGTTGGCCAATATCGCCAATCGTCACGGACGACTCGTCGCGGACCACCTGGCCGGCCGCGACGTGCGACCGCGCACCACCATCGCCACTTCAATCGTCAAGGTATTCGATCTCACCATCGCCACCACGGGCTGGAACGAGAAGCGACTCGAAGCGGCCGGACGACGCGCGATCGTCATCCATACTCACCCCTCCTCACACGCGGGCTATTACCCGGGCGCCCAACCGATGGCGCTCAAGATTCTCGTGGACCCGGCGACCGGCGCACTGCTGGGCGCCCAGGGGGTCGGCACCGACGGCGTCGACAAGCGCATCGACGTTCTGGCGACCGCTATTCGCGGCGGCATCAGCGCGCCGGAGTTGGCCGACTTGGAGCTCGCCTACGCGCCACCCTTTGGATCGGCCAAGGACCCCGTCAACATGCTCGGCTACGTGGCCGAGAACGTGCTCTCGGGGCTCGAACGCACCGTTCAGTGGCACGAGGTCGACGACTACCGCGAGCGAGGAGCCACTTTTGTCGACGTGCGAAGCCACGCGGAGTACCAGCGTGGCTCCCTGCCGGGCGCGATCAACATCCCCATCGACCAGTTGCGCGAACGTCGAGGCGAGGTCGATGGCCGCAACGTCGTCGTGTTCTGCCAAGTCGGCCAGCGCGGCCACGTCGCGACGCAGTTGCTGAGCCAATGGGGAATGAATGTGCGCAACCTGGACGGCGGCTACGCCACGTGGCGCCACTCGCCGGCCTTCGGACAGCTCGCCGTGGCGATGAGTCATTAGCCGATCCATCGACGTTACCTCGCATCAGACCACCGCGATCTCATCACTACAACAAGTAAGAAAGTAGGAAGTATGTGTCACCGAACTACCTGTCGACGTTGTGGCAACGCCACCTGGTCGGGCTGCGGTAATCACATTGAACAGGCCCTCAAGGGAGTACCTGCGTCCGAGCGTTGCGGGTGCGTGGACGAACCCTCCACGGGTGGATTCTTCTCGCGTCTCCTGGGTCGGTGAGCGAAGCCGCCGCGCAGTGGCGTCGCGACCTCGCGGCGTGGGCCCTCCCCGACGAGATCTTGGCGAACGCCTGCGAGAGCCCGTGGATTCATCCGCCGGTCCTCTTCGACGTGCCCGCCACTATCGAGGACAGCCCCTCACACCAACGCGCCCGTGAGGCGCTGGGCGAAGGTGGCAGTGTTTTGGACGTCGGCTGTGGCGGCGGCATCGCCGCTTTCGCGTTGACGCCTCCCGCGACGCACGTGATGGGCGTCGATCACCAGGGGCCGATGCTCGAGATGTTCGCGGCCAACGCCGCCGAACGCCGCGTGAGCGCCGAGACATTCGAGGGATTCTGGCCCGCCGTCGCCGCGCGGGTGCCCAGAGCCGACGTCGTGACGGCGCACCACGTCGTCTACAACGTGAGCGATATCGAACCGTTCATACGGGCCCTGAGTGAGCACGCCACACGGCGAGTCGTGCTCGAAATGCCCCAGCACCATCCCCTCTCGATCCTGTCGGGGGCCTGGCGCCATTTCTGGCAGCTCGAACGTCCCACTGCGCCGACCCCACTTGAATTGCGGGCGGTGCTCGACGAGATGGGCATCGCTGTCTCACTGGATTTCTGGAGTGGGCCGATGCGCGTCGAGCAGAATCTGGATCAGGCCGCGCACTTCACCAGAATTCGATTGTGCCTACCCGAGAGCAGGGAGTCAGAAGTGCGGCAATTCCTGCACGACAATCCGCCACCGATGACCCGCGAGCTCGCCACTTTGTTTTGGGACGTGTAGACCTCAGCGAGGGGGCGACTGGCACGCCGCAGTCGCCCCGGAGAATCGATGACGGTGCCGGGCGACGACTCGGTACAGCGGCGGGGCGAGCCAGGACATCGGGGGAACCAGCAACGCGTAGCCGACGAGTCGCCACGCCGAGGATGTCGCCAGAAGCGCACGGGCCACCGCTCGCGAGCCGGCGTCTCGACGACCACCGTCAATCCACCAAACGGACTCTTGCATCTCTGCTCTACTCGGCAGATCGAGCGAGGGAAAATCGGCGACGATGCGCTGACAGGGTACGATGCGCGGCGGCGGGGACATAGTCCATCGTCGCTCGATCCACGTGGCACTCCTCGTGCAAATGCCACAATCGCCGTCGTAGATGAGAATTTGCTCAGGTGCGGTCATTGCGACGCCGTACCTTCCTAGGAATTGTCAATCCACTGTCCTAGGCTGATCTTATGGCTCGACGTCTCCTCTTCCTGCTCGGTTTGGTGAGCGCCGTTTACGGGGGATGGCTCTTTTACCACGAGCGGGCAATGAACGCATGGTGCAACTCGGCCGTTTCCGACCCCAAGCAGGGCTTCGCCATCAATCCCCGGTGCCTCAACATCGTCTGGCCCTACGCCGAGGGCTTCCTCCTCGTCATTACCGGGGCACTCTTTATCTTCGCTGCGCTCATGCTGACTCGTCGGGTCATGTCGGGGGAGCATCAGTACTTGAAGGACTTGAAGGCTGGCAAGTACAACCGCGAGAACGACCACCACAACTCCTACAACTTCAACCTTCAGTTGCCGACGGTGAAAATAGGCGCGGACTCTCGTGCGGGCCTGCCTGACGCCACCACGAGTAGCGACGGGTCTTAAGAGAGCACGCGGCGACGGAAGTTGCGCAGGCCGAGGGCGAGGAAGCTCGCGCAGAATGCCACCAGCACCGGATAGATCACGTAGAGGTGGATGTGGGGCACGTCGGTGAAGGCCGCGCGCATCCCCTCATTCACGTAGAGCAGCGGATTCACCAGCACGATGGCTTGCAGCCAGTGCGACGGGCCGATCTTCACCGGCGCGAGTTGCGTCCACTGGTAGTAGGTGCCACCCAGGAACGTGATGGGCAAGATGATGAATCCGAACATCAAGCCGATGTTGCGCGGCTCGAAACTGGTGCCGAGCACGAGACGACTCTGGGGATCGAGCCCGGCGGTCGGCTCGTCCATAAACAAAACGGCGGGTCGGTGAAAGATCGATCGCGCCACCATGAGGCGCTGCGCCATGCCGCCCGAGAGAGCGTATACCGACGCCGTGGCCCACTCGGCCGGTTGGGAACGCTCGGGGAGCTCGCTGGCGGTGGTGCGCGACTGCGTGGCGCCCGTGCCAAAGAGGCGCCCGTGAAAGTACAAGTTCTCCCGCACGGTGAGTTGTCGATCGAGCGTGTTGGTCTGAGAGACCACGCCGAGGAATTGCTTGGCGAGGGCCGGGTGTTCGACGACGTTGACGCCCGCTACCGTGGCCGAGCCCGAGGTGGGGACCACGCGAGTGGTGAGCATGCCCGCCGTGGTCGTCTTGCCGGCGCCGTTGGGGCCGAGCAGGCCGAAGATCTCGCCGGTGTTCACGGTCAGGTCGAGTTGGTCGACGGCGAGGAAGTCCGCGCCCGGGTAGCGCTTGGTGAGCTTCTGCGTGACGATAACGGGTGCGCTGGTGTCGGGTGGCGCCCGGCCCAGCAGAGACCGGGGGTCATCTGAGATAATCGGTCGCGTCGCAGTACCTCTCGTGGCAACGACGCGCGAGAGCCGCATCAGTAGGGTGGAGATGTGCGTCGACGTGGACTGGCCTCACTGGCGTGGGCCTCGGTTCAGGATCTCTTTGACCAGAGGACGGCCTTTGGACGACTCGCCCTAGTGCACGTCGTGATGATGGCTGGCGACACGCTGGTGACGGTCTCGTTGGCCGGTTCGCTCTTCTTCTCGGTGTCGCCCACTGAGGCCAAGTCCAAGGTGCTCGCCTACTTGGTGCTCACCATTGCGCCCTTCGCCGTCGTGTCGCCGATTCTTGGACCATTGATCGACCGTTCGGCCAACGGCCGGCGCATTCTGGTCGCCCTGTCGGCGAGCGTACGCGTATTGCTGTGCTGGTCGATGAGCCAACACCTCAATTCACTCTGGCTCTTTCCCGAGGCCTTCGCCGTCCTGATCTCCTCCAAGCTCTACGGCGTCACTCGCGGAGCACTAGTACCCGAGATGGCGCGCACCGATCAGTTCCACGTGCACACCTCGGGCGTCGGTCACGCCGGCTGGCCCAGCGAAGGGGTGAGCCAGGGCCACCGGGGCTTCGCCGGCTTCAATGCGCAACTCACGTTGCTCGGCACCGTGAGTGGCATCATCGCGGGCTCCGTGGGTGCGACGCTTCTCAAGACTCTCGGTGCGACGAGCGTCTTGGTCGCCGCCGCCGCGGTGTTCGTAGTGGGCACCGTGGCGAGTCTGCGACTGCAGCGTCCGGCCAAGGCCGTGCGCGACGACGTGGCGATGACTCGCGAAGAACGCGATCTCCAGGCGCTCAGCCCCCTGGGCGAGGGTGAGGTGACGTGGGGCCTCAGCGCGTCAGCCCTCATGAGATTTGGCGTGGGATTTGGAACATTCCTGCTCGCCTTCGGGCTGCGGCGCGACCACGCGGGCCTGCAGTGGTTCGCCTTCGCGCTCTCGGCGAGTGCCGTGGGTTCGCTCCTGGGACTCGGACTAGTGACGAGAGTGCGCAACGCACTCGCCGAATCGTCACTGTTGGCCCTGGCCGTCCTGGCGACGGGACTCGGCGCGGGAGTGGCCTCACGTCATCCGTCGTTGGCCGCCCAGATGGTGCTCGCCGGCTGGCTGGGACTCTGCGCGGCGGTCGCCCAACCCAGTTTTGACGCGATTACCCAGCGCCTCGTGCCGACGGGTGCGCAGGGACGAACCTTCGCGCGCTTCGCCGTTCGTCAACAACTCGCCTGGGTAATTGGTGCCTTGATCCCCGTCGCCATCAGCCTGAACTTCGGGGCAGGAGATCAGTTCCTCGCACTGGTGATGATTGTCGGGGGCGTCGCCTACTCGGTGGGGAGAAAAGTCAGCCATCACGGAAATTAATTAATTCACTTCAAGTATGATTAATCGAGATATGGCGATTTCCACCAAACCGGCTCCCAGACCACGCGACGTGTCCCATTTGCCCCACGTGGTGATCGTCGGGGGTGGCTTTGGCGGACTCGAAGTTGCGCGCGGTCTCGTCGACAAGGATGTGCGTGTCACGATCGTTGACCGGCACAATTTCCACACTTTCTTGCCGTTGCTCTATCAGGTGGCGACCGCCATGCTCGAGCCCGCCGAAGTGGCGTACCCGATCCGCACCGTCTTCGGCAAGGCGCAGAACGTGCGCTTTCGCCACGGTCTGGTGCGCCACGTGGACCACGAACGCCAAGTCGTGGTGTTGGCGGATGACACCCAACTCAGTTACGACCAGTTGGTCGTCGCCACCGGCGCCACCGCGGCTTTCTTCGGTATCCCCGGTGCCTCGCAGCACGCGATTCCCCTCTATTCACTGGCTGATTCGCGCCGACTGAGGAATCGCCTCCTCTCAGCTCTCGAACACGCCGACGCCGTGGCCGACACGGCCCCGATCGGACTCAACTTCGTGATCGTCGGCGGCGGTCCGACCGGCGTGGAAACGTCGGGCGCATTGTCCGAACTCATCAAGACGGTCATTAAGCGCGACGGGCTCAAACTCGACCCGACCCGGGTGCGCGTCATCCTGGTGGACATGGCGCCGCGACTGTTGACGCCATTCCCCGAAAAGGCCAGCGCCTACGCCCTGAAAGAGCTCGAGCGCATGGGTGTCGAGGTGGAATTCGGACGCAGCGTGGTCGAAGTCGAGGAGCACGCCATTCGCTTCGCCGACGGTGAACGCCTGCGGGTCGCGGCCGTCATCTGGGCCGCGGGCGTGACCGCCAACGGCACGCTCGCGACGGACGTCCAGGACAAGACCGGCCCCGGTGGACGAGTGCGCGTCTCACAGTTCCTGCAGATCGCCGACCGCACCAATGCCTGGGCCGTCGGCGACTCCGCGGCCATCCCGAGCGGCGACACTACCTTCTACCCCCAGCTCGCCCCGGTCGCGATGCAGTCGGGACGCCACGTCGCCATGCAGATCGTGCGCCAGCTCGAAGGTAAGCCGCCGCTGCCCTTCAAGTTCCACAACAAGGGCATCATGGCCGCCATTGGTCGTCACGCCGCCGTCGCCACTCTGCCGAGGGGTCTCACGGTCAAGGGAACCATGGGTTGGCTCGCCTGGCTGGGTCTGCACCTGTGGTACTTGGTGGGTTTCCGCAACAAATTGCGCGTCATGATCAACTGGACCTGGCGCTACTTCGACTGGCCGTCGGGACCGCGCCTGATCGTGGCCGACGCCGAGACCGCCGACTAAGTTTCTTCGCTCAGTCGAAGAGGTCGGGACCGGCACCTGTCATGCTGTCAGGGTGCGGATGGTGAGGACGGCGTGAACATCTTTGACGACACGCGTGCCGTCGAGCAGTTGATGATCGATTGGAATGCCCTGCGCGTTACCGAGGGATACCGCCGAGTCAGTTTCACCCGGCAGCGCGACGAGGCAATGGCGCGATGGGTGGCTCACGGGCCCCACGGCGAGACGGAGACTCACTTCATCGACTTCCGTACCGAGCACGGCGCGCTGGTCCTGCGTGAAGTCATCGAGCTCGAAGAGAGAAGTGACGCGACCTACGCGAGATGCCGCAACGAGATCGACACGCTGTCGTCGCTCTCGGAGAATGGGCGACAAAAGGTTATTGCGAGAATTCACGATGTCTGCGCCGATGCCATCCGGGTCGACATGAGGTATCGCACCGCATTGTTGACCACCTACCAGCACGAGGTGAAGGAACTGGTTGACTACATCGACGAACGACTCGAGGAATCCGACAACTGACCTCGAGGTCGCGTGGACCTACTTCGTCGAGTGGATCCAGTACCGGCGAAGGAGACTTCCATCTGTATCTTCAAAATAGGGCTACCCATCTCGCCGGAGTAGTCCACCAAATCTCGCGGCCACCCACACGCGATAAGTAGTGCCAGGTCACACCCGCTTCGTACCATCCTCTACGTGGACTGCGACGAATCCAGAAGTTTTAGCGTGCTGCGCCTGCGCCTGGTGCCTGACGAGAGCACGACCCGTCGACTCGATGCAGCCTTTGTGGCGATTGGTCACCTGGAGCGGGCTCTAACCCGGTGGGCTCTCACTAATCTCGACTCGATGCGACGCACCACGAGGTGGCATGCCGCGTGTGCAATGGCGACCGGACTCTCACCCAGTGGCGAGGTAACCGACCCCGCCGCGCGTAAGGTCCGCAACTCGGCGCTCAACGCCCTGCGCTGCGAGTTTCGCCTAACCGAGTACGACTTCAAGAAGAGAATCCTCGAACTGCGCCGCGACTCATATTGGATTGGTGACCACGTGCCATCACAAAGTGCTCTGGCGCACGCCGCGCAGGTGTGGGAGTCCTTCGCCGCCCACCTGTTTCGCAGTGCCGGACGCCCGGAGGTCCCCCGACCGTGGCAGAACCAGCTGATTGAGGGCGCCAGCCGCGACGAGGGTCGCGGCCCGGCGACGCAGCAAGAGGTAGAGCGCGCCGAGGCGAAGGGGAAGCGTCCACCGAAGGCCCGTAAGGCCAGCTGGTCTGGTGTCTCCCTGCGGGTCAGTGGTGCGCGTGGCATCACGGTGCACCTGCACCCCAGCCACGACTGGCAGCGACACCTGGCAATCCCGGTCGTATTCGAGGCCGAAGTTCCCACGGCGCGCGAGGCCTGGTACTTGGACGACCCCGCCACGTGGCGACGCGTGAAGATTGTGAAGCGCGAGGTCCGCCGCCACTTCGTCTACGAAGCTCACCTGCTCTGCGCCAAGGATCCCTACCGCGACCCCGCACGCTACCGTCAGGCCCCCGATTCGGTGGTCGGGATTGACCTGGGAGTGTCAACCCTGGCGGCAGTGGGGGTCGGTGCTAATGGCGTGATCACCGACGCGCTGCTCGTTCGCCCCTCAATAGAAGAGATGGAGCAGCGCCGTCTCGCGGCCCGCCAACGTCGTCGCGCTCAGCGCGCCCTCGAGAGATCGCGCAGGTCCATCAATCCCGACGCCTACGGGCCCGATCGGCACGGTCGGCCAGGAAGGGGATCGCGTCTGCCTGGCACGCGTCTTCGCACCTCGAAGTCCTACCACGAGAAGCGCCGTCAGTTGCGTGACGAGAGGCGTCGCGAGCGCGGGGCGCGGATCATCACGACCAACATGACTGCCACTTCCGTCATCGCACGCTGTGGTAAGCACGTCATCACCGAGGACGTCTCAGTCAAGGGCTGGCAGGTCAACTGGGGCAAGTCTCTCAGTTACTTCGCCCCGAGTGAGTTACTGGGGGCGATAGAGCGCGAGGCCCGTCTCGCGGGTGGTTCCTTCACTAAGGTCCCTTGTCGACTAGGCCTCACCCAGAGCTGTCACTGCGGGGCGGTGCAGGAGAAGTCTCTCGCTGAGCGCTGGCACCGCTGTTCGGTCTGCCAGGCAGGGTTCGAGACCCCGCCGGTCGATCGTGACGTGCACTCGGCCTACCTGGCGGCGTTCGTCACGTCGTCACCCCTCGCAGTAACCCTGGACACGGACCGGGCCCTCGCGGCCTGGTCGGGGGCCGAGGCGCCCCTGGTCGCGGTGTCCGGGGATCCTCAATCGAGGAGAACCATCCGGCCCCACTCACATGGGACTTCGAGGTGGTCGCGACGCAAGTCCTCGGACCGGGCTGGTAGAGCAATCGCCAGTGACGTCGACCCCCACAGTCTCGGACGCGCACAGGAATCAGTTCTGTGCGACGTGGGCGTGGGGAAGGCACACGCCGCAAGGCTCCGGTACGAGGAACCCATCTCGGAGACTGGTCGACCGCTCGGTCGCCAACTCCGCTTAGATGGATAGCCCCACTTCAAAAATTGACTCGAGCTCACCGCCGCAACGTTCGATGACGGTTGCCGAGGCGATGTTGGTGTCATCGCAGGTCACGAGCACCGGATCAATTCCGTGCGCGTTCGCAATCGTTAGTGCCTGGCGCAGAATCTCCGTGGCGTAACCGCGGCGCCGTGGGGACGTGACCGTCGGGCAGGTTACGGTTTTCGCGATAGTCCGCAACCTTGGACAAATACGAGGTCCAGGATTCGTTGGGCCCCAGACCCCAAAGAAATTCGAAGCCGTCAGCCGCGAGTTCTTGGTGTGCCGCGAGGGCGGAGTTCCGATCATCGAGAGTAAATTGTCGAACGATTAACGCCACGACGTTAACGATAACTGCTGGCTAGTTCTGGGTACTTCGTCGATGTCGGCATCGACAGGTGAGACGGTTTTCGTACGACGAACTGGAAAATCATGTCACACAAGCCCCAATTTCTAGCCAAATAGAATGATTCTGGAATGTGTCAGGAAGCGTGTGATATAAATAATTTTGTCGGACAATGTATCCGATGAAGTCGATTAGGGGGGTTCAATTGAAAAAGAGAAGTTTCATGTATTCGTCGACGATTCTCGTCGCCGGAATGGCCGTAGTTTCACTCGGACTTCCTGCAGCTACCGCGAACGCGGGCGCGAGCGCGAAGTCTCACAAGGTCCTGGGGATCGTGGCGTTGTTGGCCAATGACGCACTGAATATTCAGACGGTCGCGGGGGCTACTGCGGTGGCCCACAAGGCGGGCTGGACCGTCAAGGAAATTGACACCGAGGGGAGTGCGCAGTCTGCCAACGCGGCGATGCAAACTTTCGTTTCCGACCACGTGACTGCGATGTACGTGTTGGCGTACGCCCCCAGCTCCATTGGTGCGGGCCTCGCGGCCGCCCGCGCGGCTCACATTCCGGTGGCGGAGTGGGGTTCGGCTCCCACGACCAAGGACATTGTCTCGACGGTGAACTACCAGCACGTTGCCAAGGCGGAAGTTGCGGCGCTCGAAGCTGCTGTTAAGGGCCCGGCCTCGGTTCTCGAGTTGAACTTCTCGGGTGGCGCACTGTGTGTGACAGACGGTCAGGTCTACGCGGCTTCGATCAACAAGACAAAGGGATACACCATTACCTCGGTGCAGATTGCGGGAGCGACGGCCGTGCAATCCGGGCAGAACTACACCCAGTCGTGGCTGACTACTCACCCGGCCGGCAAGGGTAAGTACGCCATCTTGTCGTCGTGGGATGTGCCCACCACGGGCGCGATTGCCGCGCTGACCCTGGCGGGACGTAAGGACGTGAAGGTCTACTCCATTAACGGTGAGGCTCAGACGCTCAAGCTGGTCCAGCAGGGTAAGGAGACTGAAACGACGCGTCCCGACGCGACCAAGGAAGGTTCTGACTCGATGACGAACATTTTGGCCTACCTCGCTGCACCAAAGGCTCAGCAGGCGGCGTGGAAAGCCCCGGCGATTTCGGACCAGGTCACCGTCATCACGAGTGCGAACATCAACGCATTCTTGAAGGCGAATCCCGGCGCGCTGAAGTAATTGCCAGGCTGATCGCCCCTACCGGACCGACACAATCTCATAATGGTGCTAACTCTGGACGAGACCGCGTGGTTGAAGATACGTGGCATGAACAAGCATTTTGGTGGAGTTAGCGCCCTGAAAGGGGTGGACTTGGACATCCACAGTGGGGAAGTGCACGGCCTGGTAGGGGCGAACGGCGCAGGCAAATCGACGCTGATTCGCTGCCTCGCGGGGGTTATTATCGCTGACGGCGGGGAAGTTCAAATCGGCGGGGAAACGAAGACCATCGACAGTCCGCGTGACTCCGCCGACTTGGGCTTCGCCTTCATCCACCAAGAATTGAACCTGATTCCTCAATTCAATTCCCTCCAAAACATCTTGCTGGGCGCGCCAAAAGTGAAGCGGGCTGGCTTTGTCGACTGGAAGGCGTCGCGCCGGATGGCCGCGGCCGCAGCCCAAAGGATCGGCGTCGATTTCAACCTGGAGCGCCCCGTTCGTGAACTCTCCGTGGCGGAGAGATGGCTCGTGATGATCGCCAAGGCGTTGGCCCACGAAGCAACTTTGATTGCGATGGACGAGCCCACTGCTTCGTTATCTGTCAAGGAGAGCGAACGACTTTTCAAGATCATCAACGACCTCGCCGAAGATGGAGTGGCGATTCTCTACGTTTCACACCGCCTCGAGGAGGTCCTCGACCTCTCGAGTCGAATAACGGTCTTTCGCGACGGCATGGTCGTCGAGACCGCGCCTCGCGAACGATGGGATAAGAAGTCCCTCGTCAACTGCATCGTCGGCTACGAGATTCAAACAGAATCGCGACCGGTGTACCGATTGCGCAGCGATGACCAGTTTCCGGTCTTCGAGGCCAAGAATGTTTCGCGTGCGTCCGCGGTCTCCGACGTGTCGCTCAAAGTCTTCTCGGGTGAAATTCTCGGTTTGGGTGGAGTCGTCGGTTCGGGGAGGAGCGAGTTCGTCCGTCTGGCCTTCGGGGCTGACCAGATCGACTCCGGCTCCTTCGAGGTGCAGGGTCGCCCCTATCGGGCCAAGTCCGTGCAGGACGCCATTAAGAGCGGCATTGGTCTCGTGCCCGAGGAACGACGTTCCGAAGGTCTGCTCTTAGACAAATCGGTGATGTTCAACATGAACATCACAGTTCTGCGATCGCTGCGCTCGGTCGCGGCGCTGCCCTTCATGAGCGAGAAGCTCAAGAAGGAGCGCGCCAATACCATCATCGAGAAACTCAGCATAAAAACGAATTCGTTGTCGACGCCAGTCGGTTCACTCTCGGGCGGCAATCAACAAAAGGTTCTCATCGGCCACTGGCTGACTCCGGGCATCAAGGTCTTGTTCCTGGACGAGCCCACCAAGGGCGTGGACGTCGGAGCTCGCGAAGAGATCTACAGAGAGATCCGCGACCTCGCGGCGACGGGTGTTGGCATTGTCCTCGTCTCGTCTGAGTCCGAAGAACTAGTCAAGCTGTGCGATCGCGTGATCGTGTTACGACAGGGTTCGATCGCCGGCGAATTGATAGGTGACGGCATTTCTGAAGGGAGAATAATCGAAATGGGATTTGGAATCGTTGACGCTGATCAAAGGTCAGAATCATGACATCGAACGTGGTAGACACGACTAGTCACCTTCGCGCCGAAGAAGCGCGGCTGGCCCGCCGACACCGCATAGTGACGAGACTACTTCTGTTCGTGGCGCGTTACGGAACTCTGATCTTGCTCGCCGGCATGATCGTATTCTTTGGCGTGAAGGCGCCGTCCTTCTTCCTCACCGTCTCGAACTTTGAGAACGTCTTGAATTCGGCGTCCTTGGTCGCCATCGTCGCGGCAGGTCTCACACTCACTCTCGTGGTTGGCGAGTTCGACCTCAGCGTGGGTTATTCCACCAGTTTTTCGGGTGTGGTCGTGGTGTGTTTCATGTCCTATTACAACATTCCCCTCGTTTTTTCATTGATTTTGGTCATGATCTGCGGTACCGGTGTCGGGGTCGTTAACGGGCTTCTCGTGACCAAGGTTCGCATCAACGCGGTCATCGCGACTTTGGGAGTAGGAACGATCCTGGGGGGGCTCGAGTACATCTTCGCTCCGACGCCGATCGTCAACGGGATCCCCGCGAGTTTTACGAAGATCTCCCTGGGCCGAGCGTTCCTCACGGTTCCCAATCCAGTCTGGGTGATGTGTTTCGTGCTCATCATCCTTTGGATCGTGCTCAACAAGACTGACCTGGGGCTACGAATGCAAGCGGTCGGAGGCAATATCGAGGCGGCTCGCCTCGCCGGAATTCGCGTCGATCGCGTAAAACTATTTGCCTTTGCCGCCGCTGGCGCGTGCGCCGCATTGACGGGATTCCTGCTTTCGTCGCTGCTCGGCAGCGGCACCATCGGGGCGGGCGACGGTTACTTGTTGCAGGCCTTCGCGGCGGTATTCCTCGGTTCGGCGACCTTACGAAATGGTGAATTCCATATTTTTGGCACGCTAGTGGGCGTTTTGATTATCTGCCTGGGCTTCAACGGCCTCTCGATTATCAACGCTCCTACGGCGGCACAGCCCATTTTTGAGGGAATCTCACTCGTCCTGGCGGTGGGGCTTTCCACCGTGGCCCAGCGCTACGCGAACACGATCCCCGTGGGTTCTCAATCCAAGAAATGACAAGTGCAGTACCAACGATGAAGGAGTGACATGGGCAGGTTAGATGGCAAGGTGGCGCTGATTACGGGCGGCGCTAGAGGCATGGGGCGCGAGACAGCGGAACTCTTCGCGCGCGAGGGCGCGACCGTCTACGCGGGTGACGTCCGCGACGCAGAAGGCACCGAGGGAAGCCCCGTCACGTTCGTCAAGCTCGACGTCTCGGACGAGTCGAACTGGAAGAAGATTATCGACCAGATCGGAGCTGAGCAGGGGCGTCTGGACGTTCTCGTCAACAACGCCGGTGTGATTGCGTACGAGCCGATTCTCGAATTGACACTCACCGACTGGAACCGGATGATTGCCGTCGACACGACCGGCGTGTTCTTGGGGATGCGCGAAGCCGTGCCGTTGATGAAGAAGTCGGGTGGCGGCTCGATTATCAACATCTCGTCAATCTGGGGGTCGGTCGCCGTGTCGGGCGCCCACGCGTACCATGCCGCCAAGGGTGCCATTGGCAACATGTCGAGGAACGTTGCGATGACTCACGTGAGCGACGGAATCCGCGTGAACTCAGTGCACCCCGGGTACATTGATACGCCACTGACGGCAGTGCAGGCACCCGAGGTCAATCAATTGATGATCGATACGACGCCGATGCATCGCCCGGGTCAGCCCATTGAAGTGTCGTACGGCTGCCTGTACCTCGCCAGCGACGAATCGAGCTATGTGACGGGCATTGAGCTGGTTATTGACGGCGGTTACATGGCTCAGTGAGTGGTGGCAACGCTGGTTCCCCGCATCGACAAGTCTCCCCTCGTCGACCAGTAGAGAGCCAGAGTTGCCACCACCCGCATTCTCTAGGAGCGACTCTGGCCTCAGCACTTCTCTGTTGAGATCGGAGTGAAAGGGGTTTTAGGAATGAAGTCGTCGGACCGCTGTGATATAGCAGATACGTCAAGACCGCAACCAAGGGCCATCGTCGCGGGAGCGTCCTAGGATCCAATGCGCCTGAATAGGCGAGCAGCGACATCACGTCCTCTGAATTGCCCAATCGGTTATTTAGAGCTGACCGCGCGGTCCACGACCTCGTTCAGACGAGACTCCAACGCGTCGACCTGGGCGTGCAGGGCGGCGGGAAGGTGATCGCCGAACTTGGCGTAGTACTCGCGGATGCCCGGTACCTCATTGCGCCACTCCTCGACATTCACCTTGAGAAGCTCGGCCATGTCGGCCTCGCTGACGTCCACTCCCGAAACGTCAAGTGACTCCATCGTGGGCAGGTAGCCAATGGGGGTCTCGACGGCGTCGGCTTCTTGGCCCACTCGGTTGAAGACCCACTCGAGCACGCGACTGTTCTCGCCAAAACCCGGCCAGAGCCAGCGGCCGTCGCCGCCCTTGCGGAACCAGTTGACGTAGAAGATTTTGGGGAGCTGTGACTCGTCGTGGTTTTCGGCGAAACTGAGCCAGTGGCCGAAGTAGTCAGCCATGTTGTAGCCACAGAAGGGCAGCATGGCGAAGGGGTCGTGTCGCAGCTTTCCGACGGCGCCATCGGCCGCCGCGGTGGTCTCGGAGGCCACGATGGAACCCATGAAGACCCCGTGGGCCCAGTCACGCGACTGCGTCACCAGAGGCACGACACTGGCGCGACGCCCACCGAACAAGATGGCGCTGATTGGCACGCCCGCGGGGTCCTCCCACTCGTGAGCGATCGCGGGGTCCTGTCCGGCCGGGGCGGTGAAACGCGAGTTCGGGTGGGCCGCCGGCGTGTCTGAGTCCGTGGTCCAGGGCTGGCCGCGCCAGTCGATGATGTCGGCGTCGGGCAGGTCCATGCCCTCCCACCACACGTCGCCGTCGACGGTGCGCGCGGTGTTCGTAAAAATCGTGTTCTGGGTGACGGTGTCCATCGCGTTGGGGTTGGTCTCTTCGTTGGTGCCCGGGGCCACACCAAAGAAACCGGCTTCGGGGTTGATGGCGTAGAGGCGACCGTCCGCACCCGGCTTCATCCAGCAGATGTCGTCGCCGATGGTCTCGACCGTCCAGCCCGGCAGGGTGGGAACGAGCATGGCCAGGTTCGTCTTGCCGCAGGCCGAGGGGAAGGCGCCGGCGATGTAGCGCGACACGCCGTCGGGATTGGTGAGCTTCAAAATAAGCATGTGCTCGGCCAGCCAGCCGCCCTCACGGGCCATGACCGACGCGATGCGCAGGGCGAAGCACTTCTTTCCCAGCAGCGCGTTGCCGCCGTAGCCCGAGCCAAAGGAAATGATTTCCTTGGTCTCGGGGAAGTGCACGATGTACTTGTCGTTGGCGTTGCACGGCCAGGGCACGTCGACTTCGCCCTCGGCGAGGGGGGCACCCACCGAGTGCAGGGCCGGCACGAAGTAGCCGCTCTCGCCCAACAGATCCAGGACGGGCTGACCCATGCGGGTCATGATCTTCATACTCACTGCGACATAGGCGGAGTCGGTGATCTCGACGCCCAGTTGAGCGATGTCGGAGCCGAGGGGGCCCATAGAGAAGGGGACGACGTACATCGTGCGGCCCTTCATGCAGCCCTTGAAGAGGCCGTTCAAGGTCGCGCGCATCTCCGCGGGGTCGCGCCAGTTGTTGGTCGGGCCGGCGTCGATTTCGAGTTGCGAGCAGATGTAGGTGCGGTCTTCGACGCGCGCCACGTCGCTCGGGTCCGAGGTGGCGTAGTAGCTGTTGGGTCGCTTGGCGTCAGAGAGTTTGAGAAACGTCCCTTCATCGACGAGCAACTGGCACAGTTCTTCGTACTCGCGTTCGGATCCGTCGCACCAATAGATACGATCGGGGGTAGTGAGTTGCGCTACCTCTTCGACCCAATCAATCAGTCGTTTATTCGAAGTTGGGTACGTCATGACCAAGAACCCCATTCCTCTCTGCGCGCCGCTACCTTGCGGACGCGTTCAAACCGTTCAATACCGTGTCGCCCTCCGCTGACTTTCCCTCGGCTGGAGAGTCAACGCGTGGTGAGGACGACATCATCAAGCGTATCGCCGCCATACTGGGCCGTGGTCCGATTCCCCGTGGCGAACGTCACATTGGTGACGACGCCGCCGTTCTCACCCCCTTCGTTGGTCAAGCGCTCGTCTCCACCGACGTGGCGGTGCTCGGTGTGCACCTTGATGGGTCCCTCTTTCCGCTCGAGGATCTCGGCTTCAAGGCGGTCGCCGCGGCGGTGTCGGACCTCGCGGCCATGGGCGGGCGGCCCAAAGGTGCAGTAATTGCGGTGTCGTCGCCGCCCGGTACGGACTTAGAAGAGTTGCACCGCGGTATCGGCGACGCTGCGGTCATCACTGGTTGCCCCATCGTCGGCGGCGACCTCACGAGCAGTCGCGACGTCTCGGTGGCGGTCACGGTGTTCGGAGAATGCCCCGGCAAAGACGCCGTTTTGCGCAGCGGAGCGCGACCGGGTGAAAAGATTTTGGTCACGGGACCACTGGGTCGATCCGCCGCGGGCCTTCGTCGCCGGCGCGCCGGCGCGTCGCTGACTGATGAGTTGGTGGTCGCGCACCGACGTCCCTGGCCGCGTCTCGCCGAGGGAATCGCGGCGCGCGGTGCGGGAGCGAGCGCGATGATGGATCTCTCCGACGGACTCGGTCTTGATTTGCACCGGCTGGCCGACGCGTCGCACGTCGGCTTCGTCCTCGACCACGTGCCCGTCGCCGAGGGTGCGACGGAGGAGGAGGCCATCGGCGGCGGTGAGGATTACGAGTTGCTCATCGTCACGCCCAACGTCGAGCGGCTGCGCATGATCTTCGCCGACCGCGGACTGCGTCAGCCAATTCAGATTGGCTGGACTGTCGAGAACGTCACCGAACGCACGCTAGGCGGCGAGCCTTTTCAACGACGAGGTTGGCAACACCAGTTCTAGTTCGTGCGTAACACCAACCACGGACTCACTAATGTTCCTCGAGTGACGTGTTTACTCGTCTATGGGCGCTACGTCACAATGGTGATTAAGTCCTAATTGAGCGGGATGATGGCGTCGACGGGCCCCTGTCCGCGCGCGTAGTACAACTTCAAGTGTTGCCGGTCAGCGGAGGTGGGTGCGCCGAAACACACGGACCGTGGTCCAAAGCTTGCACCCTTGGTCAACGTGGCGCCACCGGCTTCGTTGCCCACGTAGGGCGGGTAAACGCAGGGGTACTTGTGACCGTTGCCGCTGACGACCGTGCCATTGGGGCCGCCTCCTTGAACGAGGACACCCGAGCCCAACCGCAACTGGAAGTCGACCGCAGGGGCCACCACGGCGGGACCACTGAAGGACCGATCGGTCATGGTAATCGTGACCCCGACGCCTCCCTTTTGAAAAACGGGGTCAGCGGGTATGGACCCTGTTCCTTGCGATTGCGCCGCGCTCTTAAGAGTCCGGTCGATCGCGGTCACCCTGATATACATGCCGTCACTCGCTAGACAGCCCGCCATAGTGCACGAACCGGCCTTGGTCGTGGGCGTGGTGACGGGCCTGAAGGCACCCGCGTTGGCGTGAAATGGCTGGGGACTCGTGTCACAATTTCCACTGCCCGTGACAACGCCAGTGGCGTGACCCGACACAATGGTGCCCGTCACCTTAACGACGACCTTGGGGTTGCTTCTGAGGACGTGAACCACGACAGAAAAGGTTCCCCTCGTCACCGGGATTGATGGGACGAAGAGAAGTTCGTACTGGACACCGGTGCGGCTCAGGCACGCAATCGACGGTACGAGGAACTTGGTGATGTGTGATCCGTTGAAGGAAAAGCTGAGCGTCACCTGAGGACTCTTGTCGAGCACCCCGTGCCACGTGGCCGTCGCCGCGGATGCGGACGCCGGAACGGTGAAGGCCGCCACGATGAGGGACGCCGCGCTGGCGAGAATCAACGGCGTACGACGGCGCGGGATGCGAGACCACTTCGCAGTGAAGAGATTCATGGAGACCTTCCGGAATTCAACACTGGAGTTGTGCATCAGTCACATTGACTGGATTGGGCAGAATGGTACACCTGGGGCACGCGGTGAGCACCGCTCATTCTGAGAGATGATTCAGCACAAAATTCGCGGCCTCCAGGCCCTACTGCGTCGTCAGAATCAGGCGCCGGGACTTGGTCGCTGGTACCTAGGCGGTGGTGCGGCGCGCGGGCTTGGTGACCTTGCCCGAGCGAAGACATCCGGTACACACGTTCATGCGAACCGGCGTCGCACCCACGAGGGCCCGCACGCGCTGGATGTTGGGGTTCCAACGACGCTTGGTGCGCCGGTGCGAGTGCGAGACGTTCATGCCGAAGGACGGCTTCTTGCCGCAGATTTCGCAGACTGATGCCATGATGAACTTCTCCTTCGTCACAGACGTCGCCCAATGCGACGCCTCGTTAAACTGAATGACCATTGTAGCATCGCTACCGATGACCTCTCTCACCACTCTCTCGGCCGCGGACCTCACACGAGCCGTGACTACCTACGCCGGGCTGCTGCGCGCTCAGCGCGACGTTATCAACCGACTCAACGTTTATCCGGTTCCTGACGGGGACACCGGGACGAATATGACCCTGACCCTGGAGTCGGTAGTCGCCGACGTCAACGCCCTGGGCAGTGAAGTCACCATGTCCGAGGTCTGCCGGGCGATTGCCCAGGGTTCGCTGATGGGAGCGCGCGGCAATTCCGGGGTGATCTTGTCGCAGATGCTGCGAGGACTGATCCAGGGCTTCTCGACCGACGCCGTTGACGCCACGCAACTAGCCGCGGGTTTGGTGCGCGCCGACGTGCTCGCCCGCCAGGCGGTCGCGCGCCCCGTCGAAGGGACAATTCTTTCGGTAGCGCGCGCCGCCGCCAAGGGCGCTCAAAATGCCTCGTCGCTCGAGTCCGTGGTGCACGGAGCGCGCGACGCCGCGCGCGTGGCGCTCGCCAAGACGCCCGAGCAGCTCGCGGTATTGAAACAGGCCGGTGTGGTGGACTCCGGCGGCACCGGCCTCGTGTTGTGGTTCGACGCCCTGTGTTACGTGGTCGCGGGCGACCCGCTGCCCGAGACGCCCGACATCGACTCGCTCAGGGCGCTGCCGCCGATGCACGAGGCCGGCGAGGGCGGCATCAGCGATCTCAAGTATGAAGTGATGTTCCTGCTCGACGCCAACGACGAGAGACTGCCGGCATTTCGCGCCGCCTGGGAGGACCTGGGCGACTCGATCGTCATCGTCGGAGGTGAGGGCCTCTATAACTGCCACATCCACTCCAATGACGTGGGCGCTTCGATTGAGGCCGCGCTCGACGCGGGGCGTCCGCGTCAGATCCGTGTCACCGACTTGTCCGACCAGGTAATTGAGGAGCGCTGGGTTCGCGAAGCCAACGTCCTGCCCGACGCACCCGCGACCCCCGCTCCGACGACGGCCGTCGTGGCCGTCGTCGTGGGCGAGGGAGTGGGAAGGATCTTTCAGACGCTCGGGGTGCGAGAACTCGTCAAGGGCGGTCAGTCGATGAATCCTTCGACCGCCGAACTCGTGGACGCGGTACGCGCGACGGGCTCGTCACAGATCGTGATTCTGCCGAACAACCGCAACATTCGTGCAGTCGCCGAACAAGTCAATTCACTCGTCGAACTCGACGTGCGCGTGGTGGCGACAGACTCCATTGTCGAGGGCTTCGCCGCTCTGCTGAGCTACGACCCCGACGCCGGTGTCGAAGAGAACTTCCAGTCGATGACGGACTCGGCCCAACACGTCATCGCCGGGGAAGTCACGCGCGCGGTGCGCGACACCCAGACCGACGCCGGTGAAGTGAAGACCGGCGACTGGATCGGACTCGGTGCCGGGGGAGTATTGGCCATTGCGCGAAGCGTCGAAGACGTCAACGCGCTATTGCTCGGCCGATTGGTCAAGGACGAGCACGAACTCCTGACCATCATCGAGGGTGAGGGTTCCACCAAGGACGCCACCTTGGCGTTGAGGCAGTTCGCCACCGAACACTTCCCGAAGCTCTGCGTCGAAGTGCACCACGGCGGTCAGCCCCTCTACCCCTACCTCTTCGGAGTCGAGTAGTCACGGTGGCCGAACTGGCGCCTCGACGTCTGCGTGCGCTCGGTGACATCGCGGTGAGTCAGTTGCGCCACATCGGACCCAAGCGCACCGAGGCGCTCTCCTCCTTGGGCCTCGAGACCGTCTTTGACCTGCTGACGCTCTATCCGCGCCGCTACATCGACCGCACTCGCCAGGTGGACCTGTCGGATCTCATGGTCGGCGACGAAGCAGCGGTGTTCGGCGAAGTGAAGTCATCCTCATCGCGGCGCACGCGCCAGGGTAAGTCGTTGGTGGACGTGTCAATCGTCGACCACGGCGAGACCATGAAGATTGCCTTCTTCAATCAGCCCTGGCGCGCTGCTCAACTGGTGGCCGGGGTGCAAGCCATCTTCTTTGGCAAGGTGAGCGACTTTCGCGGCACGCGCCAAATGACGAATCCGGTGGTGGACGTCATCGTCGGTACCTCGGGCGAGGAGCGTGACGCCAGCCGTGTCGGCGGTATCGTCGCGCTCTACCCGGCCTCGGGCAAGGCCGGAGTGACCAGTTGGGAGATGGGGGGCTTCGTCGAGGAGTCCCTGAAACGGGCCGGACCGCTGCTCGATCCGCTCGACGCGGATCTTCGTCGCGACCACTCACTCGTCGACCGCACCGCGGCGTATTGGGGGATTCACATCCCCGGCGATATGGCCGAAGTTCCTCCGGCGCGGCGCCGATTGGTCTTCGATGAATTTCTTCGCCTGCAGCTTCTCCTCGCCCTGCGTCGTCGTCGTCTGGAGGAGAGTTCCGCGGGTGTGCGACATCCCTTTGACGAGCACGACCTCGATGTCTCGCCCGGGTCGCTCTCGGGTGAGGACTCGTCGCTGGTGCGTCAATTCCTCGCGGCGCACCGCTTCGCATTGACCGGTGCTCAGCGCCGCGTCTTGGCCGAAATCGGGAGCGACATGTCCTCCGCCTTGCCCATGCACCGGCTGCTGCAGGGTGACGTTGGATCGGGAAAGACGGTCGTCGCGTTGGCCACGCTGCTGATGGCGGTTGACGGCGGCCGTCAAGGTGCGTTCATGGCCCCGACCGAGGTACTCGCCGAACAGCACGTCGCCGCGCTGCGCGCCGACCTGGCGGGTCTCACGGTTCGCGACGACGCGGTGCTGGGTGGCGAGCGCGACCTGGTGGTGCAGATGCTCACCGGACGGGTGAAGGGCAAGGAGCGCCAGACAATTCTGAGTGGTCTGCTCAGTGGTGGGGTCGACATCGTGGTGGGCACGCACGCCCTCTTGACCGATGACGTGAGGTTTGCGTCCTTGGGCGCGGTGATCATCGACGAGCAGCACCGCTTCGGCGTGGAGCAGCGCGCGCTATTGCGCGACAAGGGGCGCGAGCACTCCGGCGAGGCCCTCGATCCGGATCTGCTCGTGATGACTGCGACGCCGATTCCGCGGACCGCTGCGATGGTGGTGTTCGGTGACCTCGATAGGTCGGTGCTCGACGAGATGCCCGCCGGGCGCCGGTCGATTCGCACGTCGTGGGCCCAGACGACCCTGGAGGTGCAGGTCGCCTGGCAACGGGTGCGTGACGAGGTCGCCGCTGGTCGGCGCGCCTACGTGATCTGTCCCCTGGTGGAGGAGTCCGAGCGGGTCGAGGCCACGAGCGCCGTCGCCGAGCGCACGCGTCTGGCCACGCACGAGCTCAAGGGACTCAGCGTCGGCCTCCTGCACGGACAAATGAAGGGCTCGGAGAAGGACGAGGTGATGGCACAATTCCGTGCGGGCGAGATCCAGGTTCTCGTGGCCACGGTCGTGATCGAAGTCGGCGTCGACGTGTCCGAGGCTTCGGTCATCGTCATCGAGGACGCCTGGCGCTTCGGGCTCGCGCAATTGCACCAGTTGCGCGGTCGCGTCGGTCGCGGCGACGCGCAGAGTTACTGCTACTTGCTCGGCGAAGCGCCCAACGACGAGGGAACCCAACGCCTCGAAGCCCTCGTGAATTCCAACGACGGCTTTGCGTTGGCGGAAATCGACCTCGATATCCGCGGCGAAGGCACGCTGTTAGGTGCGCGACAACGCGGTCGTAGTGATTTGCGTTTGGCGAGCCTGCGGCGTGACGAGGAGATCCTGAACGAAGCGCGCCAAGTGGCCCTAGAACTCGTCGCCACGGACGGCCTGCGTGACAACGAGGATTTAGTCGACGAGCTGCGCCTCTTCGTCGACGACGAGGAGGCGCGGTACCTCTTTCGCTCGTGAGGCGGCGCGGGCTCGTCGATGCCGGGTCGCGCACGGCCACGCTCGAGGCGGATGATCGGGCACGTGACCTCCGGACACCGATCGGTTTCGAGCGCTGTCGGCGTCAGCGGAGCCCGCGTGGTCTGCTCCGTTCACTGCGGAGTTCCCGTGTCGGGTGAATCAGTGACCGGCGTCGACCACGGGGTGCGCCCCAGCCCGATGGCGGAGAGGTCGTGCCGTTTATCTTCCTCGTGCGAGATGTCGTGGGGCAAGCTCCCGCGGTCACCGCGTTGGCGCACGGCAATTGCCGACACGATCCGATTCGCATTGCCGTGAAAGAAGTTCGCCGAGTCCGGCGAGACAGCGCACAACTCGCGCCCGTGGTCCCTTCCGCGAGACGGGCGAGGTGCTTTCACTATCGGCTCGTGCACTGGCCGAGCGAGCTCAGGATTTTGTCGATGCGCCACAACCCGATGGAGCGTTCGACCCAGTCGAGCACGTCAGGAGCCAGGCGGCTTCGTCGCCACGGCGTGGTCAAGGAGCGTCGCCCTCGGGTTCTCAAGATAATGGCGTACGGTAGAAATGAGGGGCCTCAGCGTCACCGAGAAAGTAATGGAGTTCGCGATGAGTAATCAAACATCACAGTCGTTTCCCATCACCACTGCGTTGGTGTTTGCGGACCAGACGGTCGTCGAGGACCTGGGACTGGTCTTTGGGGTCGTCGTGCGATCCATGGGTGTCGCCAAGGGATTCGCCGCGGGCTTCAAAGCATTGGCCGGCGGTGAGGTTACCCAATACACCAAACTCGTTGAAGACAGCCGCCGGCACGCGATGGACCGCATGATCGAGAACGCGCGACTCCTCGGTGCCGACGCCATCACGGCCATGCGATTCGATTCTTCCGAGATGGGCCAAGCCCTCACCGAAATAGTCGCGTACGGCACGGCCGTCAAACTCGCGGCACGGAGTTAGCCCCAGTGTTTGCCTGGTTGATACCCCTGATCTTCTTCGGTATCTTTGCGACGGTGTTCATCATTAGTTTGACCCGACGTCGTCACGGTGAATCCGGGGTCGCCGCGGGGGACTGGACCTCCACGCCCGAGGTCTTCAAGGATCCCTCGACCGGACGCGTCATGCGAGTGTGGCTCGACCCCGCGGGCCTCCGCCACTACGTACCAGAGAAGTAACGGTTGCCGATGCCATCAGGCGACCGGGTTTTCAGCGAGTGCCTGCCCAGAAGAAGTGGCGTTCATTGGTGGCAGCGGCCGGGGTCGAGCGCTCCAGACCACGCGGCCCTTCACGATACGAGCACGCCACCATTGTCGACTCATCGGGTGAGCGGCGCCGTCAATTGGTGAGGGCGTGAGGTCGGGGAGTTGGTAATTCCTCAATCACGCACCTCGCCAGAGAAAAGCTGACGCAGTCCCGTCACCCCACGTCATTGCCGGTGACGGTCGGTGGGCGTCTTGATTCTCCAGCCAACCGGAGTGATGGTGCTCGGTCCACGAACGACGAACGTGCCCGACCACCATCCCCGAAAGGGCGGGTCGAGTCGAAGGATTCACAATCGCCATAAAGACACGGGAACTCAGAAGGACGAGACACACGATGACGGCGGCGCTATGGGGCCCGGCGGCGTCACCGCCTGAATTCCAAGAGTCCAGACCGGTAACAATGAGGGCGGACAGAGCGCCCACGAGGGACCACGCCAACAATTTTTGACCCACGTTGAATTTTCCCCACGGCACCCTCGAATTTTTGTGGGCAACCGGCGTCAACGTCATTTTCAAACATGTGATGTCGGTTCGATTAAAAATGAAGAGATCCCTCACTGAGGTGAGGACCATCATGTTGTTCCCAAAAATGAGTGCGACGATTACCCCTACGCCAATGAGTGCGACGGCAGTGATGTGCGTTCGCAACAGCGGTCCCGACTCGGCCTCGTCGCCCATTGCCAGCCCGGTCAACAATGCTGCGGAAAATGCGGCCACCACCCACCAGTGAAGGATTCGCTCGGTGAGAGTGAAACGGTGAACTCGGTCGTCGAGGCGAACGCTCGCGGGTTCGTCAATCAAGAAATCCGGCACTTGCCCTTCGTATGACTTCAGCATGATCGACCCGACCTTCCCCGTTCATACGACCTGGCGAAGTCCAACGCAAACCCTTGGCCGCACTATTCCTAGGGGCCAAGGCCACGTGACGCCTACTCAGGCAAGATGGTCATCAATTGGGGCCTGAGCCTGCGAGGGGCATTGGATTCAAGAGGACCGTGGGCGCGGTCACTCCTTCGTTCGTCGTCGCGTGACGAAGTTCGACCGGCGCCCGTGACGGGGCTTCGTCAGTCGCCGAGGAGCGTGAGAAGCATTTCCGTCGCCTCGGCGACGGGCACCGCGGGCGACCACAAGAAACCCTGACCCAATTCGCAGTCGAGGTGGTGAAGGCGATCGAGTTGCGCGGACGTCTCGATACCCTCGGCCAGCACCGTCATGTTGAGTTTGTTGCCCAGGGTGACGATCGCTTCGAGCAAGGTGTCGCTTCGATTCTTGTCGTGCTTGGGGCGAACGAATGACTGGTCAATCTTGATGATCCTCGGATTGAGGGCGGCGAGATACGACAACGACGAGTAGCCCGTCCCGAAATCGTCGAGCGCGATGCCGATCCTCAACCGGTTCAATTCCTCCATGATGTTCATCGTCTCGGCGATGTCGACCAGCGCCACGCTCTCGGTGACCTCGAGGATCAGGCGTTCGGGTTGGACGCCGCTGCGTTCGAGTTCCACTTCGAGCAGCGTCACGAGGCCCGGATCATGGAATTGTCGCGCCGACAGGTTCACGGTGACGCAGGGCACGCCAGCCGCGGCGTCGGTGACTTCCCAGGTGCTCGCCGCGGTTAGGGCTTGTTTGAGTGCGAACGATCCCAATTCCAGGATCAGTTCGCTCTGTTCGGCGAGGGGAATGAAGACGTCGGGTGGTATCCAGCCGCGAGTGGGGTGGTGCCAGCGCATGAGGGCTTCGAAACCCACGACGTTCGAGGACGCGATGTCGACGATCGGTTGGTAGTGCATGACGACCTCGCCGCTGGTGAGGGCCTGACGAAGCTCCTGGACGAGGGCGAAGCGACTCACCGCCTCGTGGCCGATTTGGGGAGTGAACATCGTGACGTGACCGTGACCCTGGCGTTTGGCCTCGTACATCGCGGCGTCGGCGTTCTGGACGAGTTCGACATTGTTCATGCTGTCGTCGTTCCAGACCACGATGCCGACACTCGCTCGTTGTTGGAGAGTGACCTGATCGAAAGTAAAGGGCTCCTCGAGAGTTTGGAGCAGACGATGGGCGATGAGCTCCGCTTCGGCGCGTGTCGCCAATCCTTCGGCCAAATAGAGGAATTCGTCGCCGCCGAAACGACTCAACGTATCCGTCGATCGAGTCACCTGGCGGAAGCGGCCGGCGATCTCAATCAGCAACTGGTCGCCCACGAGATGGCCGTAGGAGTCGTTGACTCCCTTGAAGTCATCGAGGTCGAGCAGGAGCACCGCACCCAGGTGCTCGTCGCGAACGGCCCTCGAACGCGCCTGAACGAGCCGGTCGTCGAAGAGCGCCCGATTAGCCAGTCCCGTCAGCGGATCGTGGAGCGCCTGAAAGGACAGCTGGGCGGCGAGCGCCCGCTCCTCGGTAACGTCGCGGACCGAGGAGACGAAGTAGGCGGCCTCGCCATCCTGGTCGCGCGCCGCGCAGATGGATACCTCGGCGACCACGATGCGACCGTTCTTGTGCAAGAACCGTTTGCCGTAGCGATATTCGTCGACTTGGCCCGACTGGATCAGATCGTAGGCTGCTTCACTGATGCCGATGTCGTCGGGGTAGGTGAAGTGTTTAGAGTCGCTGCCCATCAGCTCGTCCTTCGAGCGCCCCGACATGCGGCAAAAGGCGCCGTTGACCGCCAGAAAACGACCGTCGCGGTCACTGAAGACCATCGGGGCCATACTTCCTTCGAAAGCGAGGCGAAAGCGCCGCTCGCTGTCGGCCAGCGACGCGGCGAGCTCCGTCTGGGAATGGTGCGCGTGGCCCCCGGTCGACGGCACCGCGCCGGGCACAGCGTGCGCGACCTTCTTGTCGCGCACCTCCATCACGATCCACGGCCGGTCGTCGAGGGTCAACCGGGAGAAGGCGAATTCCGCGGGAATCTCGTGGCCATCGCGTTGAAGGATGTTCAGGTCCTCGCCGAGTGATTCCTCGGCGGTGCGCCACTGGTCAACGCAGTCCATCCACTGGGCAAAATGCGCGTCGCGTTGGCGCGGGGGCATGAGAACCCGCACATCCAGTCCCACGAGATCGCCCCGCGGATAGCCAGCGATGTCGGCGAGGTGTTGGTTGAGGTCGCCAATGACGCCGTGATCATCGATGAGGGCGGCCCCGCAGGGCAGCGCCTCGAACAGATTCTGCGCTTGAACATGATGATCCTCGAGGAATCTCACGGCCGACTCACTTTCGCTCGTCTCCCTGTGCCCCAGACGAAGGAGGGAAAACTACTCCCAATTCGAACAATACCCGTGTCCACCGCGTAAAATCGGAATGGTTCGCCGACTGACACGACTGCCGGATCGACGTGGTCACTGCGGTGTCCGAGCCTTGCATCTAACTCGCCTCCTCGGCGACCGTCGCGAGATTTTGATCGCGAGGAGCCGAAGGGAAGTTCGGGACTGGACCGTCCAGCGCCTACCCTTATGGCGTGCGAGTTATTGGTGGCAGTGCCCGAGGTCGACCGCTCAAGGCCAAATTACCCGCCACGGTACGGCCCACGACGGATTACGCTCGCGAAGCAATTTTTTCCATGCTCGAGAGCCGCGGGGGGCTCAGCGATCTGGTCGTGGCGGATTTGTACTGCGGATCGGGTGCCCTGGGCATCGAAGCCCTGTCGCGCGGAGCCGCCAAGGCCTATTTCTTCGATTCCGACGCCGTCTGCCTCGCCGCCGCCAAGACCAATTTCGAACCCCTCCAACTGCAGGGCGAAGCGGTCTTCATTCGCGCCACGCTGCCCGTTTGGTCACCTCCGGCGGATTTGGACCTGGTGCTCTGTGACCCGCCGTACGGGCCGCTCGACCTGGCATCGCTGTTAAAAGGCGTGGTGGCCCGGCGCGTCGTGGTCGAGAATGACCGCCACATGGACGCCCCCCAGGGTTGGCAAGTCACGAAAACCAAGCGATACGGCACTACGCTCGTAACGATGTTGGAACCTGACGAGGGGGAGTCGTGACCATCGGCCTCATCCCCGGATCCTTTGATCCTTTTCACAACGGCCACCTGGAGGTGGTGGAGCGCGCCTCGCACATCTTTGACGAGGTGGTCGTCGCGGCCATTCGCAATCCCCAGAAGTCCGAGGCGCTCTTCGACCTGGATGAGCGCCGCGAGATGATCGCCGAGAGTTGCGCGCATATTCCCAGCGTGCGCATCGTCTCGATCTCGACGCTGTTGGTGAACGTCGCGCGTGACGTCAACGCCACGGCGATTGTCAAGGGCCTGCGCGCCGTCTCGGACTTCGAGAATGAGTTGCAGATGGCTCAGATGAACCGGTCGCTGTCGGGTGTGGAGACGTTGTTCATCCCCTCGAGTTCGGACCATTCCTTTATTGCCTCGCGTCTACTGCGCGAAGTGGCGCGCTTCGGCGGCGACGTCACTCCCTTTGTCCCACCGCCCGTCGCGAAGAGGCTGGCGGCCATGTACCCCGGAGGTGCCTCATGAGCGTGTTTGACGGCTACGACGATTTCGACCCCAACCAGCCCATCGAGCAGGAGCTGACCTACGAAGAGGAAACCAACCCCCAGGGCCGCCACGCGCGGCGCGACATCGAACAGGACCTGCGCGACCTCATCGAGATCATCACCAACGCCAAGCAGATGCCCTTGTCGGCCTCGGCGTTGATCCCGCGAGAGGATGTGCTGGGACTCTTGGAGCAAGCCGTGCACAACGTGCCCGACGAGATCCGCGAGTCGCGCTGGGCCCTGCGCGACCGTGAAGCCCTGATGGAAGCGGAGCAGATCAAGGCGATGCAGTTAATGGACCAGGTTCGCGCCGAAGCGGCGCGCATGGTCGACAAGACCGAGCTCGTGCGCCAGTCGCACCTGCGCGCCGACCAGATCATCGCCGAGGCCCAAGCCAAGGCCCGCCAGATCATCAACCAGTCCGAAGACTTCATCGACGGCAAGCTGGCCGGCTTCGAGATCGTCCTCGAGCGCCTGATCAAGACGACGCATTCGGGTCGCGAGCGCCTGAGCACCCAGAGCCTGCCGAGCGGGGTGCTCGAGACGCCGGCACCCATCGAGGACTACGGCGCGACGGCGCCGACGACGGAAGGTGTGGGCGACTTCTTCTTCGACCAGGACGCCCCGTAGGGATGGACACTTCCTTTCTCGTCCCCGTGGCGCAACTGATGCGCGACGTGCCCTCCACGTCGGAGCTGGTTTTTTCGGCGCACTTTGACGCCGAACACGAATTCGCCCCGCGCGGGGCCGCCGAGACCGACGTCGGCGCCGACGCCATTGTCGATGTTGCGGTGATGCTGCAGAGTTTCAGCGGGGGACTGCGGGTGAAGGGCCGGGTCTCGGCGCCGTGGTTCGGAGTCTGTCGGCGCTGCTCGGTCGCCGTACTCGGAGTCGCGGACGTTCACGTGGACGAGCGATTCGTCGATCACCCCGAGCCCGGCGACGAAGAGGCCTACCTCATTGAGAACGACTTCGCGAACCTGGCGCCCTTGGTGCACGACGCGATTTTGCTGGAATTGCCCCTGGCGCCGCTGTGCCGCGAAGACTGCCAGGGGCTTTGTCCCTATTGCGGAATCGACCGCAATGAGGCGAGTTGCGACTGCACGGCGCCCGTCAACTCGCGCTGGGCTACACTGGATGGACTTAGATTTGCGGATGAGACGTCCGCAGAATCCAACGAAGCGTGACGGGTTCTCCCGTTCTGGTGAAAGTGAAGATCGATGGCAGTTCCGAAGCGCAAGACTAGTAAGGCCAAGACCCGGAGCCGTCGTGCGGCGAACTGGAAGTTGGCCCGCCCCTCACGCAGCGTGTGCCCCCAGTGCGCCACGTCGAAGCTCCCGCACATCGTGTGCCCCACCTGCGGCTGGTACAAGGGACGCGTAGCAATCGAGGTCAAGTAAGTTGACCCTGCCCATCGCCTTAGACGCGATGGGCGGTGACTTCGCTCCCCAAGAAATCATCAAGGGTGCGCGCCGCGCCGTCGATGAACTGGGCCTGCAAGTCACCCTCGTTGGCGTCCCTGACCGCATGGGCGACGCCCTCGGCCTCGAGGTCGTCGCCTGCTCCGAAGTTATCGAGATGGACGACGAGCCCGGCTCGAGCGTGCGCAAGAAGAAGGATTCCTCACTCGTGCGCGCCGCCGAACTCGTGCGCGACGGCAAGGCCTCGGCGTTCGTGTCGGCCGGTAACACCGGCGCCACCATGGCGTCGGCACTACTGCGCCTGGGCCGCCTGCCGGGCGTGCTGCGCCCCTGCATCGCCACGCCGATCCCCAACAGCGGCCGTGCGCCCTCCACCATGGTCGACGCGGGTGCCAACGCCGAGTGCTCGCCCGAAATGCTGGTGCAGTTCGCCAAGCTCGCCGCCGCCTTCGCTTCGGCGCGCTTCAACATCGCCTCACCGAGCGTGGGACTCTTGTCGATCGGCGAAGAGTCGACCAAGGGTTCGCCGCTGGTGAAGGAGACCCACGAGCTCCTGACGGCGGACGCCGCGATCAACTTCTTCGGCAACGTCGAGGGGCGCGATTTGATTCCCTCTCCCGTGGACGTCATCGTGACCGATGGCTTCACCGGCAACGTGGCGTTAAAGACCCTCGAGGGTTCGCTGAAGTTCGTGTTCGCCACCGTCTTAGCGGCCATTGACACCAATGACGAGACCCGCGCGGCCGGCGCAGTGCTCGCCCCCTACCTGATGCCGACGGTGACGACGCTCACTCCCGAGTACCAGGGCGGGGCGATGTTGCTCGGACTCAACGGCATCTGCGTGATCAGTCACGGGGCGTCCAACGACACCGCGATCATGAACGCACTGCGCGTGGCCGCCGAAATGGATGCGGCCGGGGTGGTCGAGAAAATGCGCACCGCCATTCGACCTGATCAGGCAGGATAGATCGTGCGCGACGCCCGGACGATGAGTACTCTTGACTCGTCCGATAAAGGAGTTGGCATGACCTCAGACGTGGGCAGTACCTCGTCACTGGACCGGGCGGCAATACTCGCCCTGGTTCGTGATCAACTCGCGCAAATTCTCGAAGTAACCCCCGATGACATCGGTGAAGACATCCCCTTTGACGTCATGGGCGCCGACTCGTTGGCGCTGATCGAATTGGTGGAGGCCCTCGAGGACTCACTGGCGAGTCAGGTCGCGGGATTTCACATCGACGACGAAGACTTAGAGGGACTCAGTTCAGTGCGCGACGCGGTCGACTACGTCGCCGCGAAATTGCAACTGGCCTAGCGAGGTACGCCCCAGGTGCCTGACGTGGCCACCCTCGCTGTCCATCTCGGTCTGGCACCGGGTTCTGCCGCGCTGCGCCAAGCCTTGACGCATTCGAGTTACGCCGCCGAACACGGCGGCGAGTCCAACGAGCGCCTCGAATTCCTGGGCGACGCCGTCGTCGACCTCGCGGTGGCCGACTACATCGTGGGACGCTTTCCCCTCGTCAACGAGGGGACGGCGTCCGTCCTGCGCAGCCGGGTGGTCAATGAGGATTCCTTGGCCGCCGTGGCGCGAGAACTCGCTCTCGGTGATCTCTTGCTGCTGGGTCGCGGTGTGGTGAAGGAGAAGGGCAACGAGCGCTCCTCGGTGTTGGCCGACGCCTTCGAAGCCGTGGTGGCGGCCGTCTACCTCGACTCGGGCTACGACGCCGCCAAGGCCGTGGTGGTTCGCTACCTCGAAGAGGCCATCGAAGTGGCGAGCCGCGACGACAATCTGGACCCCAAGACGCGACTCAAGCGCTGGGCCGAGGGCCAGGGAATGGGAACACCCGAGTACGAGGTAGCGGCGAGCGGACCCTCGCACGACGTCACCTTCGTGGCGACGGTGAGCGTGGGGCCACTGCTGGTGAGTGCGTCGGGACCGTCGAAGAAACGCGCCGAGGCTAACGCCGCGGCCGCCGCGTGGGAGGAACTGCCGGATGCCTGAACTTCCTGAAGTACAAACGGTGCGCAACGTGCTCGCGCGCGAGGTCATTGGCAAGAAAGTGAAGTTGGTCCACGTCACCGACGGGCGCTGCGTACGTCGCCACAAGAGCGCCAAGGATTTCCGCACTCTCCTCGAGGGTCGGACCATCAAGAGCGTCGAGCGCCTGGGTAAGAACATCGTGGTGGGTCTCGATAACGGGCACCACCTGGTGATTCACCTCGGCATGACCGGACAGGTGCTACGCGCGAAGAACGCCAAGGAACCCAAGCCCAAGCACACCCACGCCGTCATCTCGTTTTCGACCGGCGACGAGCTGCGCTACGTGGACCAACGCACCTTCGGCGAGCTCTACGTCTCGGTGCCGCCCGCCGAAGGCGAGGAGGTCGAGATCTCGAAGTTCGCGCGGCTCTCGATCGGCGGGGACGGACTGAACGTGCGCCGCCAGGTGCCCGAACTCGCGCACCTGGGCATCGATCCCTTCGAGGACCAGGTGGGCTGGGACCGATTCGCCGCGGTGCTGCGTTCGCGCACGCTGGCCTTGAAGACCCTGGTGACCGATCAGGACATCATGGCGGGCATCGGCAACATCTACGCCGACGAGATCCTGTTCACCTCCGGGTTGATGTACGACCGGGTGTCCGAATCGCTCTCGACCATCGAGATCCGTCGTCTGCACCGCACGATTCCCGAGGTCCTCACCGAGGCCATCAAGCACGGCGGCACGACGCTCNNCCGCGAGGGCCAGCCCTGCTACCAGTGCCGCACCCCGATCACCAAGGTCGCCTTTCACCAGCGCGCCACCTACTTCTGCGCCAAGTGCCAGGGTTGAGGGGCGCCCGCGTCGCGGTGACGTGGCCGGGTGACACCCGAGAAGGTTGCTAGCGTCTACCCGTGTTTCTTAAGCGATTAACCATGAAGGGCTTCAAGTCCTTCGCCGACAACACCGTTCTCGAATTCGAACCCGGAGTCACCGCCGTCGTGGGGCCCAATGGCTCGGGAAAATCCAACGTCGTTGACGCCGTCACGTGGGTCCTGGGCGCCCAGAGCACCCGTGCACTGCGCAGCGCGAAGATGGATGACGTCATCTTCGCCGGTACCGCGCACCGGGCCGCGCTCGGTCGCGCCGAGGTGGCCCTCACTCTCGACAACACCTCGGGGAAACTCGCTATCGACGGCGCCGAGGTCACCATCTCGCGCACCCTCTTTCGCAACGGTGACTCCGAGTACGCCATCAACGCCACCACGTGCCGCCTGCTCGACGTCCAAGAACTCCTCAGTGACTCGGGCGTCGGCCGCCAGCAGCACATGATCATCGGCCAGGGCCAACTCGACGCCATCCTCAATTCGTCCTCGGAGAATCGCCGTGCGGTCATCGAAGAGGCCGCCGGTGTCTTGAAGCACCGCCGCCGCAAGGAGCGCGCCGAGCGCCGGCTCTCCGCAACCCAGGAGAACCTCGAGCGCTTGGGCGACCTGGTGCGCGAGGTGCGTCGCCAGATGCGCCCCCTCGAACGTCAGGCGGTCTCGGCGCGGAGCTACGCCGACGTCGAGCGCGAACTTCGCGTGGCTCGCCAGTCCCTCTTTCACCAGCGACTCGACGCCTTCGACCGGCGCAAGCGCGAGCTCGAGGACGTGATCCACTCCTCGGCCGAGCTCGAACGCGAACTTCGCAACGAGCTCGTGACGCTCGACGCTCAGGCCACCACCGCCGCGGCCGAAATGGTGTCGCGCCGCGAGGAGATGCTCGCCTCAACCCTGGGTACACTCCAGGGGCTCGCCGAACGCGCCCGTGGCACGCTGTCGGTCATCGCCGAGCGCGAGCGCAGCTTGCGCGCGGCCCTGGTGGCGTCAGCCGACGAAAACGTCATCGCGACCCTCGAAGCCGACGCGGCGAAACTCGCCGCCGAGCTCGTGCTCGTCGAAGCCGACGAGGAGACCCTGCGCGAGATGCGTGACGCACTGCGAGACGCCGAAGCGATCTTCGCTGACACCCAGATTGGTCACGACGAGACGTGGGGCTCGGTGTCCCTCGAGAGCGACGAGACGGCGTGGCGTACCGCCGCCCAGCGTGTTGCCTTGCTCGAGCGCTCTCGGGCCGCGGCCACGCAGAGCGAACGGCGTTCGCAACACCGTCTCGCCGACGCACTCTCGAGCGTCGATGAGGCCACGGCGTCGCTCTCCACCGTCGTCACGGCGCGCGACGAGGCCGCGGCCAGCGTGGCGCGCGTCACGACACAACTGAACGACGCCCAACACGACGCCGAGAGCGCCGAAGCCGGGCGCGAGAGCGCTGACGAAGCCCTCGCGAAGGCGTCAGACGCCGTCGCGCGCACCCAGGCTCGCGCCGAAGCTCTGGGTCGCGCCCTCGAGGAGTTGTCGGGATCGGGCGGGCGCGCCATCATCGGAAAGTTGGAGGGCGTGCTCGGCGCGTTCCTCGACCTCATCGAAGTCGACGAGGGCTGGGAGTCCGCCGTGGAGTCCGCCGCCGGCGCTTCGGTGGGCGCCATGGTCGTTGACGGACGTCGTTCGGCCCAAGCCGCCCTCGAGGCTTTGCGCCGTGAGGGGGGAGCGGGACTGATCTTGCCCGTCGCCGAGACGCCGATCGCTCCCGTGGACACTCCCCAGGGCTGCGTGGCCCTGCGCTCATTGGTGCGCGCGCGTTCGGGTGCTCCCGCGCACGTGGCTCGCGTGCTCGACGCCCTGTTTTCACGGGCTTTCGTCATCGAGACCTGGCAGGGCGGCATCGACGTCGCCGTGGCGCACCCCGACCTGGTCGTGGTCACCCGCGACGGCGACCGCTTCGCGGCGTCGGGCTGGCGCGTGGCGTCGGGCCGCGCTCTGGTTACCCGTGCCACCGTTGACGACGCGCAGCGCGCCGCCGCCGCCGCCGCCGAAGCCCTGGCACCGTGCCGGGAACGCCGTCAGCTGACCGCCGACGCCGCGACGGCGGCGCGACAGCGCGTCAACGCCTGCGTCAACGCTCGTACCAGGGCCGAGGCGGAAGTAGAACGACGCGAGCGAGAGATCACACGACTCAATCAGCAGGCCACCGACGCCGAGTCACAAGTCGCCACCCTCGCGGGCGAAGTCGAGTCCGTGGCCGCCGAGCGTCAGGTCCTCGACGCGGAACTGCGCGAGTTGCACGATCAGTTGCCCGCTCTCGAGCGCGCCGTCACTGACGCGGCCGTGCGCCAGGTGCAGGCCGACGAGAGCCGCGCCCGCGTCGAATCGCTGCGCCAGGAGGCGCAGGCCGCCGCCACGGCGTTAAGTCGTCGCGAGGCGGAAGTCGCCGAGCGCCGCCGACTCATCGAGCAGCGACGCAGCGAAATCGAGGCTCGTCTCGAGGGACGTTCTCTCGAGCGCGCGCAAGCCGCCGAGCGCCGAGAGTCGCTCGAGTTCGATCTGCAGGTGTTGGCCCGCCTCACCAAGATCGTCGCGTACGCCGCCGAGGACATCCGACTCTCTCAAGAAGCTATGGACTCGACCTACCGTGAACAGCTCGAAGCCTCGCGCGCCAGTGCCGAGCGTCTCGAGACGGTGCGCCACGCGCGCCAGAGCGCCGACGAGCGTCTCGCTCAGGTGGCTGACCGCGCGCACCGCGGGCAGATCGAGCACGCCGAACTAGCGGTGAAAGTCACCAACTTGCACGAGGCCATCCGTCGCGACCTCGGCGTCGAGCCCCACCAGCTCGACGCCGTCGCGGCACCGGAACTGGCTGGCGGCGTGAGCCTCGAGAGCTTCGTGGGCGACCTCGAAGCGCGCATCACCTCACTGGGTCCCATCAACCCGCTGGCGTTGGAAGAACTCGCCGCCCTCGAGGAGCGCTACCAGGAACTCGACGCGCAGGTGGCCGACGTGCGCCACGCGCGCCGCGAACTCCAAGAGGTCGTGCGCGCGCTCGACGAGGAGATCATGCAGACTTTCTCACTCGCGGTCGCCGACGTGAACGAGCATTTCTCGACGTTGATCTCGATGCTCTTTCCCGGGGGACAGGGCCGACTCATCTTGACCGAGCCCGACGATCCCTTGAACACCGGCGTGGAAATCGAAGTGCGCCCCATGGGCCGCAACGTGCGCCGCATTTCGCTGCTGTCGGGTGGCGAGCGTTCGATGGCGGCGCTGGCGTTCCTCTTCGCGGTGTTCCGCTCGCGGCCCTCTCCCTTCTACATGATGGACGAGGTGGAGGCGGCCCTGGATGACGTGAACCTGCAGCGCTTCCTCTCGCTGGTGGACGAATTCCGCGACGAGGCGCAGCTCTTGATCGTCACGCACCAAAAGCGCACCATGGAAGCCGCGGACGCGCTTTATGGTGTCACCATGGTTCCGGGTGCGTCGTCGAAAGTCGTCTCACAGCGGGTGAAGAAGACCCCTGAGGAGGTGCCGGCGTGATTGTCCTGTGGATCATCGTCGCAGTCGCGGTCGCGGTCGTGGTACTGGCGGCTCTGGCACTGTTGGTTCGTTCACGCCGCCGCCGTGCGCGCGTGGTGCTCGCGCCCGAGCGCGCGGCGATGCCCGACGTTCTCGTCACCCAGGTGGCTCCGCGACCCGAGATCGACGACTCTCCGGGGTTGGATCGGCGCCTCGCCTCGTCGCGTTCGATCTTTGACCGGGTTCGCTCCATCACCATCGTCGGATCACTCACCCCGGACCAGCTCGACGTCGTCGAGGAGGTCCTGCTGCGTTCCGACGTGGGCGTCAGTACGACCAATGCACTACTCGAGGAACTGCGCACCAACGGCGCTCCCGAGGGCGTCGCCACCGCCATTCGCACCGCGCTGCTGGCCTCGTTGTCCGCTGACCGATCGGTGCGCACTACGGCCGACGAGGGGCGCGTGCCGGTGTGGCTCTTCGTGGGTGTGAACGGTGTTGGCAAGACCACGACGATTGGCAAACTGGCCTGGCACGAGACTCAAGAGGGTAAGTCCGTCGTGCTCGCGGCCGGCGACACCTTCCGCGCCGCGGCGAGCGACCAACTGCAGCTCTGGGCCGACCGCGCGGGCGCCGACATCGTGCGCGCTGCCGAGGGCGCCGACCCCGGCTCGGTCATCCACGACGCGCTGGGCCGTGCCCAGGCGCGCCACGCCGATCTGGTGCTCGCCGACACGGCCGGACGGCGCGCGAACAACACCAACTTGTTGGATGAACTCGCCAAGATCCGACGCGTGGCCGACCGCGAGCCCGGCCAGGTGGTCGAGACCTTCATGGTGCTCGACGCCACGACTGGTCAGAATGCGCTCAGCCAGGCCCAGGAGTTTCTCGCCGCAGCCGACGTGACGGGCATCGTGCTGACCAAATTGGACGGCACCGCGCGAGGCGGCATCGTGGTCGCGATCGAGCGCGAACTCGGCATCCCGGTCAAGTTCGTGGGAGTGGGCGAGCGCGCCAAGGACCTGCTGGCCTTCGAGCCAGCGGCCTTCGTCGATTCGCTGCTCAGCGCCTGACGGTAGCCTTTTCTTCATGTTTGACTCCCTGAGCGGCCGACTCGAACGACTCGGCACGTCACTGAGATCGCGCGGTCGACTCTCCGACGCCGATCTCGAGGATGCGCTGGGCGAAGTACGCGCCGCGTTACTCGAAGCCGACGTCGAGCTCTCGGTGGTGCGGGCCTTCCTTGACGCGGTGCGCGAGCGCGTGCGCGGTGAGAACATCGCCCAGAGCCTGACGCCGGGCCAGCACGTCATCAAGGCCGTCCACGATCAACTGGTCGAAGTGCTGGGCGGCTCGGCGCTCAAGGTCACCTACGCCTCCAAGCCGCCTACCGTGGTGCTGCTCGCCGGTCTCCAGGGTGCCGGAAAGACGACGACCGCGGCCAAACTCGCCGCCTGGTTCAAGCAGCAGGGTCGACAGCCCTACCTGGTGGGTACCGACTTGCAACGCCCGGCCGCCGTCGAACAGTTGCGCGTGCTCGCCAACCAGATTGGCGTCGAGGTGTACTCCGACTCCACCAGTCCGGTGGCGGTCGCGCGCGCCGGCGTCGCCGAGGCCGTGCGTCTGGGACGCGACGTCGTCATTATTGACACCGCGGGACGCTTGGCCATCGACGAGGCGTTGATGGCCGAAGTGCGGTCGATCAGCGCCGAGACCACGCCGCACTACACGTTCTTGGTGATTGACGCCGTAACGGGCCAAGACGCGGTCCACACCGCGCGGGCCTTTCACGACTCCCTCGAGCTCTCGGGCATCATCGTGACGAAGCTGGACTACGACGCGCGCGGCGGCGCGGTGCTCTCGGCGCGCGGTGTGGTGGGGCGTCCGGTGGTCTTCGCCTCCACGGGCGAGAAGCTCGCCGATTTCGACCTCTTCCACCCCGACCGGATGGCGTCACGGATCCTCGGCATGGGCGACATCTTGTCCCTGATTGAGCAGGCCGAGCGCACGATGGACGCCGACGTCATGGCCGATTCGGCCCAGCGCATGATGAGCGGGGCCTTCTCGCTCGACGACTTTATGGCGCAACTCAACCAGATCCGCAAGATGGGCTCCCTGGGCGGCTTGATGCGCCTCATGCCGGGCATGACCAAGGAGATGCGCAACGCCGCCAACAACGTGGACGACGGCGAACTCAACAAGATCGAGGCCATCATTCGCTCGATGACCTTGCGGGAGCGCCGTGAACCCACCCTGATCGACGGATCGCGACGTGCGCGCATCGCCCGCGGTTCGGGCACCAGCGTCACCGCGGTGAATCAACTCCTCAAGCAGTTCGATCAGATGAAGAAGATGATGAAGCAGATGGGTGGCGGGGGAATGCCCTCACTACCCGGCGGCATGGGCAAAATGGCCCAAATGGCCGCTCGCGGCGCCACCGCGCGTGGCGACGCCGTGCCGCCCGGCTTCGAGGCACTGGCGAGTGGAATGAAGAGCGGCGCGCCGACTTCGACCCCGTCGGGCGGTCCCAAGGGCAAGAAGAAGAAGGGTGGGAGGGTTACCCCTCCCAAACAGCGCTAAACTGGTGCGCTTGGGTATATCGCCCGGTTCTGTTGAATTTAGAACAAAAGGTCTGAAGGGAATTACGACGTGGCTGTGAAACTTCGTTTGGTGCGGATGGGTAAGAAGAAGCAACCGACGTATCGTGTCGTGGCGACGGACGCCCGCAAGGCCCGCTCCGGCGCTTTCCTCGAGATCGTGGGCACCTACCAGCCGCGCGGTCTGTCGATTGCCGAGCCCGAGACCATTATTTCGATTGACAACGACAAGGTTGTGGCCTGGTTGAGCCAGGGCGCTCAACCGACCGAACGCGTTGCCAAGCTTCTCAAGGCCAGCGGTGCGCTGGACGCTTTCGAGGCGGCGAAGGCCGCCAAGTGAGCGACGTTCACGACGACTACGTGGACGGCGACGTCAATACGATTGATGACGACGGTGACGACGACGTCAACTCTGACGACGTCAACACCGACACGGGCACCCAGGCAGTGACCGCCCAAGCCGTTCTCGAGTTCATCGCCACGTCCCTCGCGGACGACCCCTCGGCCGTCTCGGTCGAGGTGAGCGAGCGCCAGGGCAAGGTCGTGCTGTCGCTGCAGGTGGGTCCCGACGACATGGGTCGCGTGATCGGCCGACGCGGGCGCACCGCTCAGGCGATCCGTTCGCTGGTCGCCGCCGCCGGAGCCCGTGACGGCGTCAACGCCACCGTCGACATCGTCGACTAGCCGTGAGCGCCACTGAGCGCCCCACGCTCGAGGTCGGGCGCGTTGTCAAGGCCCATGGCCTCAAGGGCCAGGTGATTGTCGATCTCTGGACCGACCGTCGGGAACGTCTGGCGCCCGGTACCGAACTGACGACAGCCAAGGGAGTCCTCACGGTGCGTAGCTCCGGAGCTCACCAGGACCGCTTCCTCGTGTGGTTCGAGGAGATCTCCACGCGCGAGGACGCCGACGCGTGGCGCGGGACCGTTCTGTCGGCGCCAACACTCGACGTGGACGACGAGGACGTGATTTGGATCAACGAACTCTTCGGCGCGACGGTGGTCGACTCGACTGGCGTGGTGCGCGGCACCGTGGTGGACGTCGAGGCCAATCCGGCGAGCGATCTACTCGTCCTTGATTCGGGCGCGCTGATCCCGCTCACCTTCGTGACCTCGGTCGACGCCAACGCCTTGATTGAAGTCGACGTCCCCGACGGGCTCTTCGAATGACGCTGCGCGTCGACGTGCTGAGCCTCTTTCCTGACGCGGTCAGCGGATACGCCGCTACTTCTGTACTCGGACGCGCGCGCGAGCGCGGCGTCTGGGACCTCGTAGTCCACGACTTTCGCGACGCCGCCCAGGACGTGCACCGCAGCGTGGACGACACTCCCTACGGCGGCGGCGCGGGCATGGTGTTGTCCCCGGAGCCCATTGCGCGCACCATCGAAGAGACGTCGGGACTCTGCCATCCGGTCATTGCGCTGACCCCATCGGGTCGCCCCTTCACGCACGAGACGGCGCAGCGCTTGTCCGAGCTCGAGGGCTTCACCCTGCTCTGTGGTCGTTACGAGGGATTCGACCAGCGAATCTTGGAGACCGTGGTGGATGAGGAGATCTCCCTGGGCGACTTCGTGCTGGCCGGGGGCGAACTCGCGGCCCTGTGCGTCATCGAGGCCGTGGTGCGCCTGGTACCGGGGGGACTTGGCAACGACGCCTCGAGCGTCGAGGAGTCTTTCGGTGACGATTTGCTCGAATATCCCCACTACACCAAGCCCGCGGTGTGGCGGGGACGAGAAGTGCCCGACGTACTGCGATCGGGGAACCACGGGGCTATCGCGCGCTGGCGCCGGGCCCAGGCCCTGGCCCTGACCGTGCAGCGTCGTCCCGACCTGATCGAGCGCCGCGGGGGATTGAGCGGCGACGAGCGCGAAATGCTGAGGGAACTGGGCGCGTTGGAATCACCCGCCGAAAACGGCTAAAGTAGTGAATCCCTAGTGATCCGAAAGGGACCGCTCACATGAATCCGACTGACCTCATTGACCGCGACTCGTTACGCGACGACATCCCCAATTTTCGCACGGGCGACACGGTGAAGGTGCACGTACGCGTCGTAGAAGGTACCCGCGAGCGCGTCCAGGTCTTCCAGGGTGCCGTTATTCGTCGCCAGGGCGCCGGACTCCAGGAGACCTTCACCGTTCGCAAGATCAGCTTCGGCGTGGGCGTGGAGCGCACCTTCCCGGTGCACGCTCCCACTATCGCCAAGATTGAAGTCGACTCCTACGGTGATGTTCGTCGCGCCAAGTTGTACTACCTCCGTGATCTGCGTGGAAAGGCCGCAAAGATCAAGGAGCTCCGCGTCACCGAGCGTCCGTAGTCGCCCGTGGGCGAAGAAGAACTTGACGACTACGAGTCGACCCTGGAACTGGCATTAGTCCAGGAGTACAAGGCCGTGGTCGGGATGTTCGACTACGCGGTCGAGACCGATCGTCGTTTCTACCTGGCCAATCAAGTCGAACTCGACGTGAAATCGACCTCGCCGGTCATGGTCGAAGTCACCCTCACCGACGCCTGGGTCTGGGACATGTACCGCTCGGCGCGCTTCGTTCCCCACGTGCGCGTGCTGACCTTTCGCGACGTGAACGTGGAGAAGCTCCCCAAGGAAGACCTGCAGCCCTAGGGGCCGCCGCACCATGCAACTCGCGCGACTCGACGTCTCCTATGCGGATTTAGAGGATCTGCCCGTCCTCGTCTCCGAGGACGACCGACCCCTGGTGATCCGCGTGCTCGACGCCGACACCGTGACCATTGTGGCCGGGGTCAGTGCGGACTGGTCGGGCTCGTGGGGCGTCTGGCTCGAGGCCAGCGAGGACTACAGCGCGGGACTGATTGCCCGCGACGTCAAGACGCTCTCGACGCTCATGGAAATCGATCACGTGGTCGTGGACGCCGCTAGAGACGCCGGTGCACACGCCGACGTCGTCGCGGCACTACTGACCAACGGCGAAGTCACCTTGCACAATGCGGTGGCGAATATCACCGCGGCCTACAACCGCCCGGCTCCGCCACGACCCATCACCGTCTGGAGCGTCGAGAGCGATGTTTTACGTCACGGGCAACGGCTCTTGACACTCGGCGAACAGCGCGGGGCGATCAGTTTTTTTCTGGGCTGAGTCGTCGTTTACGGCGACGTTACGAGGGCAAAACGTCGGGAGAATATCCTCTTCGACAAGCGTGGTGGGTTGTCGCGCACGGGTAGTGTGACCGGCGGCTGCTGGTGAGTTCGCCAGAAGCCCGGGTGGCGTGAAGAACTAGGAGACGACGTGGACCGGCTCGATATCTGGCAACGGGCCCACGTCGACGCACTCCGCTCGAACATCGAGCAATAGCCTGGCCGCGACAGTTCTCGTCAGCGCTCGCGCCGACGCGCCATACTTCGAAGGTGACGACGCGCGTGCGCGAATGGTGGTCGACCCGTTGGTGGTGGTTCGTGGCGGGCTTCGCGGTATTCGCGGTATTCGCGGTGGCGCCCACCGCCTGGCAGGCGACTTCCTCGAGTGTGCCCCGGAGCCAGGCGACTTCCTCGAGTGTGCCCCGGAGCCAGGCGACCTACCGTCGTACCCCGGGTGTCGAACGGCTCAATTACGCGTCACCGTGGGGGCCTCGCAACGCCTCGCCGGCGGCCGTGAACATTCGACGAAACTGACCTTCACCAATTCGGGCAAGAAGTGCTATCTCATTGGTGACGCGCCGCTGATTCAGGCCGTGAAGGGCCCGCGCCGCGTGCCGATCGGCCGGGGTGACGTCAGCGACGGCGTGTCGCGCACGCCAGTGATCCTGGGCTTCAATAAATCGGCGACCACGACCGTTGCGGTCGAATCGCTACCGACCGCCCTGTCCAAGTCCTGTCGCCCCGATAAGGCGGATGGGCTCGTCCTCGTCGACGGCGCGCCCGCGCACTCCGCGCACTACGTGGCCCACGTTTTCACTGGCGTGTGTTCCAATAAGAATCGCGACAACATCGGCGCGAGCTGGTATCTCGCGTCCTAGGGTACGGTCGTCTCGAGCCAGCCCGCGTGGAATATGGTCGTGCGCACCAAGGCCACCCACCACACCAGATCGACGGCGAACGCGACGCCGAGGTAGAGCGCGCTCCACGAGAAGGTATCGGGTTGAGTGTTGAGTAGCGCGCCCATCGTTGCCAAGACCGCGACGGGTAGAACGACACTCACCACCGTGAGCCGCCACATGGATCGTCGCGATCGTTGAAAGTGCTCGCGCCACAGGAGCGGCGGTTCAAGAATCATTATCAACGGTGTGGCGTTCGCCAACATGTAGAGCGCGACGGAGGTGCGCATCGAGGACAAGTGGTGACGATCAACGACCAACGTGGTCAATGCCGCCGTGAATGCGACGACCATCACGGCCACCGTGGCGCGCGATACGCCACGCCGGCGACGACAGCGATTCGGTTCACTCACTGCGGTCATTCGTCACCTCGGCGCTCGGGCCCAGAGTAACGGATGTTCGTGGTGGCCCAAGAGCGCAGTACCCCAAGTTCGCAACACGAAGTACGCGACGACCGGCTCGCTATTGGGGCTGGACGCTGATGTGCTCGGGGGTAATGCGCACGGTCACGCGCACTTCTCCCTCGCGACGCATGGGGTAGGAGTCGACGCCCAGGTACTTCTTGGCGAAGCCGTCGATGACGTCGTCCGCACCCTCGGTCGTGAATCCGGTCACGGTGCCGCGCAGAGCGATGCACGCATATAGGTTGTCCGGGTCGGTCAGTGACACCGCGACGCGAGGGTCGTTGGCGAGAAAGCGGGCTTTGGCGCGTCCGAGCGCGGTGTTGATGATGACGTCGTCGCCGTCGAGGCGGACCCAGACGGGCGTGACGTGCGGGGCGCCGGTGAGGTCGAGGCACGCGACGTGGGCGAGCACCTGCTTATCGAAAATGTCGCGAGCAGCGGGAGTGAAACTGTCGGTCATGAATGCTCCTTGAGGCGAAAGAACGGGGAATTCTTGAACCCGGTTGCACCTTAATAAATTCTGGCACGAACGTTTCGCCGCACGGATCGTCTGGCGACACCTCGTTTCGATGTCGTCACGCTTCGGGTCTCGACGTGTCCCAGCACGGATGCGAATTGTCTTCGAATTGACCTGACACACGCCGCTTCGGCGCTTAGCCTTCGCATCGTGCCCTCCATTTTCAACCCGCTGCAATCGACGAGGCCACGCCAATGAAACCGACGTTCTTCTCACCCGGATCCACGTGGTGGCTTCGCTCGGTGTTATTCCTGATGGCAGGGGTGCTTGTCGTCGGGGGCGTGGTGCTGAGTCACGTGGGGGTCGGCGCCGCTCCCACGACCACCACGTCGACCAGGGCACCGTCATCGGTTCCCACGACCACCACCTCCGTCGCAGGTGCGGCCGGTGTCGTGTCGACGCCGCCGACCGGCGGGCGCACGCCTTCGCATTGTCCGCTCACCTTGGCGGCGCCCGCCGTTCACTCCGGTGTCCGACTCAACCTCGCCCCTCGTCGCTGCACGATCCTTGAAGTGGGCGACTCATTGGGCAACGACCTCGGTTGGGGTCTGGCACGCCAATTGAGTGGCTATCGGTGGCTGAATCTCGTCCAGAAGGACAAGTCCTCGTCGGGTCTCGTGAATGCGTGGTTCTACTCCTGGCCCGCGCATCTGGCGACGTACTTTCACCAGTACCACCCGAACCTGGTGATTATCTTCCTGGGGGGAAATGACGAGCAGAACGTCAAGATCAATGGCGTCATCGAGAATGTGGGCACTCCCAAGTGGAAGGCGACGTACACGCATTACGTTCAACAGATTGTCGACGTGGCGCGTGGTGCCGGTGTCCAAGTCATGTGGGTGGGTCTGCCAGTCATGCAACCCACGTATTACAGCCAGGGCGCCGCGATGCTCAACTCGCTCTACCTCGGAGTCATTCGCCACACCCAGGGGGCGGCCTACGTGCCCACGTGGCAACTCTTTGCCACCGCGAGCGGAGCTTTCATGCCGGTGGCGCCAGTGAACGGAGTCGCCCAGCAGCTTCGCTCGAGCGACGGTATCCACTTCAGCGGAGTGGGTGAGAACGTCGTGTCGACGTACATCGTGAGCCAGATCGGTGCTCTTTTTCACTTGCCCTTGCGCGCGGCGGAGTCGTCGGTCATCACCGGCACCAACTGACCAATGGCGCTTTGGTCAGTGCGAACCGAGTAGCCGCGCCACCACCAGTGTCGCGTCCCAGGAGGCGGCCACGCAAATAACCAGTAGGGCGAACGTGGCGACCTTGTCGCGACGCAGCCGCGGCGAGCGACGCAGCGGGTTCTCGATCAAGTGGTACGAGGCGACCGCGCACGCCCCGGCGCCCGCGACGTCAAGAAATCTCGACCCCGCCGAAGGGGCGGTTGACGATAGGTAGAGGGGCAGGATTAGCCAGACGTAGTGCCAGAGGTAGAGCGAGTAGGAGATATCGCCCACGTAGCGCGCGGGACGACACGCTAGCCACGAGTACGGGCCGCCGGTGGCCGCGCGCTCGCCACTCCAGAGCAGCGCCGCCGCCGCCGCGCAGGGCCACCAGGCCAGGACTCCGGGGTAGACGCTGAAGTTGTTGAGCTGGAGGACCGCCCCCGCGAGAACGATGACGGCGAGCACCGAGACGACGAGAGCGACGAGTCGCGAGCGACAACGCCACGACGAGGGGGTGAGAGCGACGAAGCCGCCCAGGGCCAGCTCCCAGAAGCGGGTGAGGGGCGAATAGTACGAGGAGATGGGCGCCAGGGCGGTCGCGTGCCAACTCCACCACGCCGACGCCACGATTCCGATCGCGAGCAGCAGTCGTAGCGCCACGGGTCGAAAGCGCTCACTGGCGAGTGACATGGTGGTTAAGAAGATGAGCGGGTAGATGAGGTAGTACTGCTCCTCGACCGCGAGCGACCAGAACTGGGTGACCAGAGACGGCGTGATGCCCGGGATGAAGTAGTTGGCGCTCGTTGAGGTGAGCCGAAAGTTCTCGGCGAACAGCGACGCCCAGCGAACGTCACCGAGCAGCAACGGGGGGAAATTGTGGCGCAGCGCGACGTAGGCGGCGATCACGGTGCCGAGGAGGGCGAGCGTGGCCGCCGGCACGATCCGGCGGATGCGCCGGCCGTAGAAAGTGGAGAGGTGCGAGGCGAGCCGGCCGGGTCCAAAGGCCAGAAGGCTCTGGGTGATGACGAAGCCGCTGATGACGAAGAAGACGTCCACCCCGATAAAGCCGCCCGTGAAGTGCGCGACGTTGGCGTGCTGGAGGATGACCAGGGTGACCGCGAGGCCGCGAAGCCCCTGGATGTCGGGACGGAATCGTGAGGATTCCTCGGGGATCGGGGCGGCGCGGGCGGAGTCGTCGGCGAGAGATAGGGGCGTACTCACGTTCTCGCCTTTCCGCGCTGGTGATAGCGACAATGAGACCCGAGGGGCCCGCCAACTCTCGGGGTTGTTGTGACACTACAACCGCTCACGTACGTGACGGCGGCATTTTGTCTCTCACCTGAGAACGCGAGCAATGGTCTGAGGGCACGGCTCGAGTTCTTGCTCCTCGAGCGCCACTGACTAACGTATATTTCGAGCGAAAAGTCCGCTGGGGGCTTGCGCCTCGCTGCGTAGAAAGTGACACGACATGGCCGTGCGAATTGAGTCCGACACAATGGGTGAGATCGAAGTCCCCGCCGAGCACTACTGGGGCGCGCAGACCGAACGCAGCCTGCACCACTTCGCCATCAGCGATGAAACCATGCCCGTGGCCCTGATCAAGGCGTTCGGCGTCCTGAAGTTGTGTTCGGCGCTGGTGAATCACGAGTTGGGCAAGCTCGACGTCGAGAAGGCGGGCCTGATTGAGCGCGCCGCTCTCGAGGTCATTGACGGCACCCTCGGCGCTGAATTCCCGTTGCGCATCTGGCAGACCGGTTCGGGCACTCAATCGAACATGAACGTCAATGAAGTCATCTCGAACCGCGCCATCGAGATGGCTGGGGGAGTCATGGGCTCCAAGACGCCCGTGCACCCCAACGACGACGTCAATATGTCCCAGTCGTCCAACGACACGTTTCCCACGGCAATGCACATCGCCGCGGTCGTCGAGATCACCGATCGCCTGATTCCCTCGGTGACGCGCCTGCGCGACGCGCTTAACGTCAAGGCCGAGGACTACGTCGACGTCGTCAAGATCGGTCGCACGCACCTCATGGACGCCGTGCCACTCACGCTCGGCCAGGAGTTCTCGGGCTACGTCTCCCAGCTGGACGCCGACCTCGAGCGCCTACGTCTGGTGTTGCCGAGCCTGTGCGAACTCGCGGCCGGTGGCTCGGCCGTCGGTACCGGACTCAATACGCACCCCGAGTACGCCGCGCGGGTGGCCGAGAAGATTGCCGCCGTCACCGGCAAGCCCTTCGTCACCGCGCCCAACAAGTTCGCGGCCCTGGCCGCGCACGACGCGCTGGTCTTCGCCCACGGGGCCATTAAGACTCTGGCGACGAGCCTGTCCAAGATCGCCGACGACCTGCGCTGGCTCGGTTCGGGTCCGCGCTCGGGGCTGGGCGAGCTCCAACTACCCGAGAACGAGCCCGGCAGCTCGATCATGCCGGGCAAAGTCAATCCCACGCAGTCCGAGGCGATGATCATGGTGAGCATTCAGGTCTTCGGCAATGACACCGCCGTGGCCATCGCTGGCTCGCGCGGCAATCTGGAGCTCAACGTCTGCAAGCCGGTGATCATTCACAACTTCTGCAATTCGATCGACCTGCTCACCGACGCGTGCGAGCGTTTCCGCGAGTTCTGCGTCGAGGGTCTCGAACCCGACTACGAGCAAATCAGTCACCACCTCAACAATTCGCTCATGCTGGTCACGGCGCTGAATCCCCTCATTGGCTACGACAAGGCCGCCAAAGTGGCCAAGAAGGCCCACAAGGAGCGCCTGACGCTACGTGAGTCGGTCGTGGCGCTGGGCTACTTGACGGCCGAGCAGTTCGACGCGGCAGTCGTACCCGAGGACATGACCCACCCCTAGGCCGAGGCGGCGATCACTTCGTCGTCCGCCATGTCGGGGTCGCACCCTCGGGCACTGACCTCTTCGAGGCGTCGTCGCATTGCTCGTCCCGCCGCCTGCGAGCTGTAGCTCGCGCGAATATCGGCCGAGGCGCGTTGCCCCAGTCGCGTTCGCTGCTGGGGGTTCTCAAAGAGCCAGCGCATCAGTCGTGCGGCTTCTGACACGCTGGGGTCGACCCAGAGATTGCCGGGCTGGTACAGCGTCATGGCCGTGGGGTTGTCGCTGAGTTCATTGCGGTGCACGACCATGGACGTGTAGCCCACCAGGCAACTGTTCGCGGCGGTCATGAAGTCCATGTTGCCCGAATTGGCGGTGGCAATCACCGGGCGACCGAAGTACATCGCTTCGGCCAGTCCGAGACCAAAACCCTCGGATCGGTGCATCGAGACGTAGACGTCGGCGTGCTTGATGAGAGCGGCGATCTCACCCGCGGCCATGTCGGTCTCGATGAGGATTCCGCCCACGCGTTGCACGTGGCGTCGCAAGTCGTGTTGGACCACGGGGTAGTTGGCCAGGTTGATCACCTTGACCACGAGCACGACGTCGCTGCGTCCCACGCCAAAGGCCTCCTCGAAGGCCCTGATCGCCCCGTAGGGATTCTTGCGCGCGATGGTGGAGTTGGCGTCGAAGGTGACCAGGTAGATGACCGTTTGCTCCCCGGGTAGGCCCAAACTCTCGCGGGTAACGAGGGGATCCGCGACGGGCTCGACGACGCACGGCATGACGTGGATCGGCTTCTTCGTGTAGCGCAAGAAGACGTCGCGCACGAATTTGCTCGCCACCCAGATCTCGTCGACGCGCGCGATCTCTTTGATCATGTCCGCGGGCAGCGCGGGTAGTTCCCAGTACCACATCGCGATCAAATACGGCGTGCCGTGCCCGCGCAGTTGCCAGCCCTCGACAACGTGGAATTCGTTGATGTTGAGAAACGAAAGGCCAATCGAGTAGGGGTGTCCCTTGGGCAGCGAGGCGATCTCCGCCGGTACGCGATTCGGATCCACCTTGGCCCACAGATTGACGTCCTGGGTGGCAATCGCCACACCCTCGTTGAGCAGCGCCAGCGCGGCACGTCGGCCGGCTTCGGCTAGTCCCGTGGCCCCGGCCCACGACGCAATGGCGTTGATGCCGACGGGCAGTGGGCCTTCGTCGTCCGCAGGCACGAGCGCCTCTTGTTGGTACACGCGGCGCAGTTCGTCGAGGTAGATCGCCGCCACGTTCTCCACGCGACAATTCTCGGCGACGTAGGCCAGCGCGGCTCGTCCGGCCCGTCGTGTCGCGTCCACGTCTGCTCCGGCCCGCAAGAGTGCGTCCACCAGCTCCTCGTGCTCGTACGTGGCGTCGACACTCACCCGCCAGCAGAAGTCGTCGCTGAACTCGGCGTTCTGGGGCACGTCCGAGACGATGGCGGCCTTGCCCAGGGCGAAGCACTCGAGCAACGAGGCACTGGTCTCTCCGGCGGTCGGAGAGCGCAGACCGACGAGGACGTCACAGCTCTCCTGGAGTGCTCGAAAGTCCGTCGCGTCCACGTCGACGGCGAAGTGGACGCAGTCCGTCAGGTCGTATTCGGCGATGAGCCGGCGCACGCGGAGCTCGGCGTCACGGCTATCGCGACGCCCGGCGACGATCATGTTCGCATCGAGACCACGGCGACGAGCGGCGGCGAAGGCGGCGACGACCTCGGGGACGCGCTTGTGAAAGCTGATGTTGCCGAACACGCCAAAGGAGAGGGTCGGTAAGCGGCGCGGCGCGGTCCGCGTCGGATCAATAGTGACGGCGAAGGGGACCGCGCGGACGTTCTCGACGTTGAAACGGGCGCTCAAGTGCTCCGCGGCCCACTGGCTGTGAACGAGCGTCGATCGGCTCGACTCCACCAAGCGGCGCGACATCAGCAACTCGGTGCGATCCCACGCGGTGATAGCGGACTGAATCCACTCGTCGTTACGTTCAGAACAACCGAGGTTATAGGCGACTTCCAATTCGAAGATCCTGCGTTGTCGTCCACCGAGCATCACCTCGATGAAGTCGACGATGGCCGGGTCGTGTAAGACGACGACGCCGGGACGTGAGAGGGCGGCGTGCAGCATGTAGCCGTGGAACGTGGGGTTGTTACCAATGTGATAGAGGTCGAGGTCGTAGTCCGCTTCGTCGTAGTCGCTGACGCGACACACCCCCACCCGCGCCGGCGCGTTCGTCTCGGTGACGGTGTCGCTGACGATGGCGGTGAACTCGACGGTGGAGTCGCGCGCCATGGCGGTGAGCAGAGTGGCGTTGTAGTCCGCGATGCCCGATGGTTCGGGGGGCAGCGGTGTCCAGACGGCGACGCGCATCGTTAGATCGCTCGACGAGCGATCACCGCGTAATCCTCCGCTCCCAGCAGCACGTTAGACACGTGCTGGGCAACCCGTGACACGTCATTGGCCCACACGCCCACTTCGGGCATCACCGGGGTGAAGAGATTCGGCGCACGCTTGAAGGGAACGATGCGAGCGTCGGTGAAACCGCGAATCGAGACCAGGAACTCCAACAGGGCGCTGGGGATGGGGTGGTCGTGTGTCGGGTCGATATAAAAACTGTCGGCGCCGACCATCACGTTGCCCGGATTGGGCGTCTCGAAGATCACCATTCCGCCGGGCTTGAGTGCCTTGAGCGAGAGGTCGATCACTTCGATCAACGTATCGATGCCGAGATGTTCGACGACGTGGATCGCCGTCACTGCGCCCAGCGAGCCCTGGGGGACCGAGGCCAGGTGGTGCAGCGCGTCGTCAAGACGCGCGTCGAGCCCGGCGCCGACGCACTCCTGGACCGCGGCCTCGACGATCTCGATACCGTAGGCTTCGATGTCGTTGTCCTTCAAGATCTCGAGCAATTCGCCCCCGCCGCAACCGATGTCGAGGACCGGGCCGAGCTCGGCGATGGACTTGAGATCTGGCACGTAGATCGACACTCGCTCCATGATCTCCTCGCGAGTACCGCGAAAGCGCATGGCGTGGGCGCGCTCGATCGCGTCAAAGCCCGTGGTCAATTTGACGAGTTGTTCGGGCTTGACGAGTTCGGGGTACGAGCGCTTGACTTCAGTGAGGAAGTGGTCGACTTCGGCCATGCGAGCGAGCAGGCCGGCGATCTTTCCTCGCTCGACCAGCGCCTCGAGGGCAAAGAGCTCGAGTTCACTGCGAATTTCGGCCGTGGCTTCACTACGGAATTCGCCGTACTGTTCGGTGAGTTCGTTGGAGCGGTTGGCTAACTGTTCGGTGAGTTCGTTGTAGCGGTTGGCTAGTTCGGCGGCGTCGCTGGCGATCTGGGTCACGTCGCGCTGCAGCGCCCCGAATCCGTCGTAGAAACGAGCGAGCAACTGACGATGACCCAGGTCGATTTGATTTTCGAGTTGCTGAGTGCGCACGGTGAGGTGCGTCTGGACGTCGGCGAGGTGGCTCTCGCGCTGCTCGACGACGAAAGTGTACTGACCCTCGAGGATGTGCAGGGCGTTCTCGACATTGTGCAGACCATCTTCGACGAAGTCCAGCTGCTCGCCGAGTCGTCGAATCGATACGGTGGCGTGTCCTTTTTCTGAGAGCTGTTGTTCGACGACTGCGAGCAGGATGTCTTGCTTCGTCTGGAGGCCCCGGATTTCGGCGACCAGTACGTGGTTGAGGTCGACTTGGTGGCGAAGGAAAGGCCAGACGAGTTTGGCCGTCATGCGCCGGATCAACGACTTGGGACTGCGACCCGAAATGGGTAGTCCGAAGGAAGTGTTCACCCCCGAGATTGACTCGTCTACGGACATTCCTTGCCTCCATCTTGGTTCCCACCACCGGATTGCGGTTCGGCGGGGGTGTTGCGAGCATTCACCGCACACGCGGCTGCGCCCTTGTCCGAGGTGACGATACTGGGACCGTGTACGATACGGATCCACGAATTTCGTCATACTAAATAATCAACGGCGCGACTTCAGGTTACACCGTGACTTTTTCGTGATTTGGCGCTTTCGAGTGCGCGTTCGTGATCGCTCGGGACCGAAGTGATTTTGACCACGTGCGCTCCGGTGGCACCCCCGCCATTGCTACAGTGGCCCGAGGCTGTGACGTGGCGCCCGTAGACTTCGGGCGCACGAAAGACTTCGGGCGCACGAATCTCCATGGGGGCACAACAAGTTGAGCGTGGACATTCCCGGCGACGAACTGAGAGGTACCACTACCGCGACGGCGCCATCGCCATCGCCTCAGGGACGAGTTCGTGCGTTCATTGGGCGCACTGAGGGCATATCCCCGATGCGATTTGCCCTTCTGGCCTTCGGCATCTATTTGGTTATCTCGCTGGTGGTTTATTGGCCACTGTGGCCTGGATCAACGCACATGACAGTCGGCGGCTGTGCCTGCGGCGACGTCATGCAGGAGATGTGGTTTCTCAAGTGGACGCCCTGGGCGTTGGTGCACGGCCACAACCCCTTCTTCACGAACTGGATGGACGTTCCCCGGGGTGCCAACCTGGCCTCCAACACGACGATGCCCTTGCTCGCCCTCGTCACGGCTCCCTTGACGTGGCTATGGGGACCGGTCGCCAGTTACAACCTGTTGATGTGGCTGTCCTTTCCGCTATCGGCGATTACGTGCCTGTACGCCGTGCGCAAAATGATGCACTCGAATGTCGCCGCGCTCGTCGCGGGCTTCATGTATGGTTTCTCGCCGTACATGGCCAGTCAGGGTTTGGGCCACGTCTTCTTGGTCTTTGTCCCGATACCGCCGCTGATCTTCTACGCCCTCTATCGAATCCTCGTGGTCCAAGAGGGGAGCGCCCGTCGGTGGGGACTCATTCTGGCCGCTCTGGTGATTTGTCAGTTCTTCATTTCTCAAGAAGTCGCCGTCCTCACGATCATCGTGGCGTTCTTCGCGGTGGTGATTCTGTCGCTGGCGAATCGACACATGATCGAACGGGACCGGGTGCACTACGTGGTGCAGTCGGGCCTCTACGCCGTCGTGGCCACGGTGGTGATTCTCGCGTATCCCGTATATTGCCAACTCTTTGGACCACAGGCCGTTCACGGTGCGGCCCATGGCACCACGCATAGCCCCTTCAAATTGGACCTGTTGGGCACGGTGGTGCCTGATCAGCTCCAGGCCATTCACCCGGGATTCCTGACCCGATTGGGCAATGGGTTCATGGGAACCGATTTAACGGAGAACGGGAGCTACCTGGGCCTACCGCTCGTCGTGGTACTGGGACTCATCGTGTGGACCATGCGCCGCAACCGATGGGTCCTCTACATCGGCGCCGTTCTGGTGGTCACCGAGGTGCTCTCCATGGGCCGCTGGTTCATGGTCGCCAATCACACCATCCGCGTGCCGATGCCCTGGGCGGCGCTGGCGAAGATCCCGATCTTCGAGACCATTCTCGCCAGCAGGTTCGCGCTACTCGCCTCCTTCTTCATGGTGCTGCTGGTGGCCGCGGGCGTCGTGCAGTGGATTCGCTGGGTCGATCAGGCACCTCGAGCGCGTCGTCGTGACCGTCGACGCGTGGTCAATTGGGCCTTGAGCGCTCTGGCCGTTGCTTCATTCGCGGTCTACCTTCCGCGTCTGCCGATCATGACGGTGCCCATGCCCAGCGTGCCATCGTTTTTCACCACTGCCGATGACCTGCAGATTCCTGCGGGTAGCGTGGTGTTACCGTTCCCCGTCTCCGCCTCGCCCTATTCGATCGCCATGTACTGGCAGATTCGCGCTGATTTTCGCTGGAAGATGATCGGCGGTGAAGCGATTATTCTCACTCCGCGAGGCCACGTGACCGGTCAGCCCGCCGCGACTAGCCCCACGGCAGTGACCCAGTACCTCCTGCACCTGTCGGGTGCGCGCACTCGACTGCCCACCTTCAACACCGCCTTGATCGAGCGCATGCGCGAGTTCCTCTTTTTGAACCAGGTCGGGACCGTTGTCCTGGATCCGTTGGCGCCCAACGCGAATAAGGCTCTTTCTCTCTTCATCGCCGCGTTTGGTCCCCCCCAAACTGAGGGCGGCATGGATGTCTGGTTCCACGTGCAGGCGTTGGCTCGAAAGACGGCCGCAGCGGCCCCTCAGGGCTGAGTTACTTGACCGGAACGTTCCACAGCGCCATCCAGCGCGAGAGATCCTTCTCGATCACGAGGTCGGTACTGAGGAACGATTTCACGCGCAGTTCGAGCTCGTTGTCGCGCTCATTGGGTCCCGTGGGGGCGAAGGGGTAGAAGGTCCCCTGCTTGAGCAGGTACACGAGTCGCACGGAGCCTTCACCGGGAGGAGTGGCCGCCACGAAGCCGAATACCGCGCACAACAGTCTCGGCCCGAGCTCGTGCTCGACCATCGTCGTGTTGGCCGCGTGGATCTTCGTCACGAGACCGTCGATGGTCGGATCATTGACGACGAGCCACTTGAAGCCGAGATCGTCGGTCGTGAGTGAGATGGAGTCCTTCTCCGCGTCGAAATTGAGCAACTCCATGATGTCGGCGTCGGACAGAATCGTTGATTCGCCGCTGCCGGCCTTGAAGCAGAGGCCCGCCTGGCCCGAGGTCACCAGGTCGAGTTCGCTCTGCAGGGTCAGCGCAGCCGTGGGTAGCGCAAAAATGTTGTCGAGCTGGGGCGCCACCTGCTTGGTGCGCCCGAAGAGCGCGTCGCGCAGGCCCACTAGCCGTTGAGCTCGCGCTCGAGCTTGTTGAGGGCATCGAGGCGCTTTTCGAGCGTCGGGTGCGTCGAGAACAGCGACGCCGCCGTGCCACCGGCCAATGCCGGTACGAAGAAGAAGGCATTCATCGTTTCGGCCTTGCGCAGGTCGGTGCGCGGAATACGCCCCATGTCGCCGGTGATGTGCACGAGGGCACTCGCCAGCACGCTGGGCTTGCCGATCAATATTGCACCCGAGCGGTCGGCCGCGAGCTCGCGGTAACGCGACAGGGCCATGGTGAGCAGATAGGCGATCACGTAGATGACGATTGACACCAACCAGGTCACCATCTCGACGGCTGCGGCGTTGTTGTTGTTGTTACCTCCGCGTCCGCCACCTCCGCCGCCCAACATCGCTCCCCACATCGCCATGCGCGAGACCAGGCCGGCGAGCATGCCCACCCCCGAGGCGATGGTCATGATGGCCACGTCGCGGTGAGCGACGTGACTGAGCTCGTGAGCGAGGACCGCTTCGAGTTCCTCGTCACTGAGGCGGGTCATAATGCCGCGGGTGGCGCAGATGACCGCGTGGCTCGGACTGCGTCCGGTGGCGAAAGCGTTGGGAATGTCCATTTCGGCGACACCCACGCGTGGCTTGGGCATGTTGGCGAGCAGGCACAAGCGGTCGACAATCTCGTGCAGCTTGGGCTCTTGAGCCGGCGTCACCTCGTGCGCGTGCATCGAGAACATCGCGATCTTGTCCGAGAAGAAGTATTGCGAGAAGATCAGCCCCGCGACGATGACGATGACGAAGCCGTAGGCGACCCCGAGGTAGATCAATAGGGTGGTGATGATCAGGTAGAGCACCACCAGTGAGAGGCCGGTGATGAACATGCGCACGTTGAGCCCGTGGTCGGATTCAATCTTGGTCTTGGCCATCTCAGGCCTCCTCGGCGGGGCTGGGGGTCTCTCTCGCGCCCTCCGATAGGCTCGACGCGGCGTCGCCCGAGGCCAGTTGGGCCTTCATCGCCGCCAGCTGCGCGTCGACGTTGGAGCTGCTGCCACCCGCGGCGTCGAGTTGAGCCTGAATGTCGTCGCTCGGGCCGGCGGTGAGGTCGGTGAGAGCACCCGAGGCGAGCAATTCGTCCAACGCGCCGCTGCGCGCCTGCATCTGGGCCACCTTGTCCTGCGCTCGCTGCATTGCGGCGCCGGCGTCGTTCATCGAGGTCGAGATGCCGCTGACGGCTTCAGAGACGTGGGCCGACGCTTCGGCGGCCGTGTAAGTGGCCTTGATGGTCTCTTTTTTGGTGCGAAAGGCCTCTACTTCAGTCTGGAGTTTCTGGGCGGTGGCGGTGAGCTTGTCTTCCTGCTCCACGATGGTGGCGTGCTGGCTGTCGAGGTCCTTCAACTGCGCGGCGATGGCTTCGCGGCGCGTGAGCGCCTCGCGAGCCAGAGATTCGTTGCCTTGGGCGAGGGCCTGCTTGGCCTGGTCGGCCAACTTGTCGCCCTGGGACTTCAGCTGCTCCGCCTGGATTTCGACGCGCTTGCGCGCCGTGGCGACGTCCGCGACGGCGCGCTTGACCTTGGTGAGATTCTCTAGTTGCTGCTCGTAGGAAAGGTCCAGCGTCTGGCGCGGGTCCTCGAGCTTGTCGAGGGCGGCGTTGGACTTCGCCTGGAAGATGGAAGTAATACGTTTGGCAATACCCACGGGGGCCTCCTTGGTGTTACTTCAGACTATTGGCATTCCGCACAATGGTGCGCCGATCGGCCCGATCCAGAGTTTAAGAAATAGCCTTATTTTCTGGGCAGGGTGCGGTCTTGTTCGGTGGCGTCGTTGGCGATTTCGTCGCGGTAGTCGCTGAGGCGCTGGCTCAAGGCGGCGTCGGACACGCCCAGGATTCTCGCCGCCAGCAGTGCCGCGTTGGCCGCGCCGTTGATCGCGACGGTGGCCACGGGCACGCCGCGGGGCATTTGCACGATGGACAGCAGCGAATCGAGGCCGTCGAGGCGCGCCAGCGCGACGGGCACGCCGATGACCGGCAGGGTAGTGACCGCGGCGAGCATGCCGGGCAGGTGCGCGGCGCCGCCCGCGCCGGCGATGATCACGCGAAGCCCTCGTCCTTCGGCGTTGCGTCCGTAGTCGATCATGGCTTCGGGTGTGCGGTGCGCCGAAACGACGCGGATCTCGTAGTCGATGTCGAAACGCTGGAGCACTTCGGCCGCGGCGACCATGACGTCGTGGTCGGTCGCGCTACCCATCACGATGCCGACGACTGGACTCATGACGCCTCCCGGGTGTTGGTCCCGTAGGCACGGGCACTCACCCATGTTCTCACGTGCAGTGCCGCCACATCGTCGCCCACCGCGGTGACGTGAGCGAGTTTGCGACCCGGACGCCACGATTTGCCGTAGTCGTGGACGGTGACACCCGCGGTGGCGCGCGCCGACTCGAGTGATCCCGGCGTGTCGGCGCCCACCACGTTGACCATCACCGCCGCCGCGCAGAGCGCTGTGCTTGCGCCCAATTCCTGGCCCGTGACCGCTCGCAGGTGGTTGGCGAACTGGCTGGTGGCAGTGCCCTCGATTGTCCAGTGCCCCGAATTGTGCGGTCGCAGCGCCAATTCGTTGATGAGCAGCCCGCGCGGGGTCACGAACAACTCCACGGCCATCACGCCCACGAGACCGATGTGAGACGCAATCTTCGCGCTCAGTTCGCGCGCTTGCGCCTGGACGTCCTCGTCGAGGTCGGCGGGGAATTGCACCTCAGCGCACATGCCACGCGATTGAAGCGTCGTAACCAGCGGATACGCGATGACCTCACCGTGCACTGAGCGCACCACGAGTTGAGCCACCTCACTCAACAACGTGACCCGTTCTTCGGCGACCACGGCGCCGCGGGCCAGTAATTCGCGGGCGAGCTGCATTGCGTCGGTGTCGTCGACGGGGAAGAGCACGCCGCGCCCGTCGTACCCGCCACGCGCGGCCTTGAGGACCGGCGGATTTTGGTGCATCTGCGACCAATCGTCGAGTACTGACAGATCCGCGTCGCTGCGGATGACGTGGCAGTACGGCACGGGGAAGCCCGCGGCGGTGAATTCTTCGCGCTGTACCGCCTTGTCAACCGAGTACCGCAATGCGCGCGGACTGGGTCGAAACACGACGCCCTGTTCTTCGAGGCGCACCAGCATGTCGAGATCGATGAGTTCGTGGTCGAAGGTGACCACGTCGGAGGTCTCGATGAGTCGACGAAGCGCGGATTCGTCATCGGCCGCGCCCAAGAGGACGTGGTCGGCGGTCTCGACGGCCGAGTCGTCCGCCGCCGTTACGAGCACGGTGAGCTCGACGCCGACGTCGTGAGCGTCATCACCCATCATGCGAGCCAATTGGCCGCCCCCGACGACGCCCACGCGATGAGGAACTAGTGGGTTCGGCGACACGCGTCCACGCTACCAACGGGTCGTGGGCACTGATACGACGACGGGGGACGCGACGCCCCAGTACAGTTGTCGGGTCATCAAGGAGCATTCATGAGAGCAGTTGCCAGCATTCTTTCGATCATCCTCTTCCTCGCGTTCGCGACCACGGGCGCGCAGAAGATGATCTTCAACACCATGGCTTCTCAGACGGCCGAACGGCTGGGATTCAAGAAGAAATCATTTCAGGCCGTGGGTGTGCTCGAAGTGCTCGGCGCGCTCGGCGTCATGATCGGACTGGTGGGCAAGCACGGTTCATTATTGGCGCTGTTGAACGAAGTCGCCGCCGGCTGCTTGTTTCTGGCGATGATGGCGACGACGGTCGTTCACCTGCGAAAGGGTGACGGCCTCAAGGGTTCCGCGCCCGCGCTGGGGCTCGGCCTGCTGTGCCTGATCGAACTAATCTTTCGCCTGGTCTGAGGGTTCTGACTAGTTGGCGACGCGAGTGTGCTTGAACTCGTTGAGCTCGGGCTGGCTCGCCATCAACGTCACGAGTGATTCGATGATTTTTGCCGAGGCGAGCCCGTCGCCCGTGGGCGGGTTCATATAACGCACGAAGGTCGCGTCGGAATCAACGACGAAGGTCGGAACGCCGAATGCCTCGTAGGCCTGCATGGCGTGAAAGTTCTCTCCGATGACGCGGTGGGGGCGTCGCGAGGCGACGTCGGCGCCGACCTTATCCATGTCGACACCGAGGGTCGCGAGGACACCACTGATTTCCTCCATCGTCGCCAGGCGGATGGCGCGTTCGTGTCGCGCGCGAAAGAGAGCCTCGTGAGCGGCGAGGAAGAGCTCGGGCTGCTCGTCGCGTACCGACACGCTGACCGCCAGGGCCAACAGCGCCGGATCCTGAGCGGGGTCGTTCCAGACGTCGGGTGCTCCCGGCGCTCGGTGACCCTGACTCATGGTCCAGGGAATGAACTCGACCTCGAAGTCGGCGCCGGCCGCCAGAGCGGCCAGCACGTGCAGGTGAATGTTCTTGGCGAAGGGGCAGCGGTAGTCGTAACTGATTCCGAAAGTTGTCACCAGGTCAGCCTACGGACTAGCGCGGCGGAACCGGCACTCCCTGGACACGACAAAGGTCCTGAAAAGAGCAGAACCGGCAGGCGTTCCTCGAAGGAGTTGCGGGAAAGTCCCCGTCGGCGTAGTAGCGCTTGATCTTCTCCCACGCCGCAATTGCCGCCGCCGCACGGGCTTTGACGATGACCTCAGAGACAGCTCGTTCCAGAGTTTCGCCCTGACTCACGTAAAGAAGGCGGATCTTGGCGGGGCGCTCACCGAGCTTCTCCTCGCACAACACGGCGTACAGCTCGGCGTTGGCGAACGTCTGCGAGTCGTAGTTGCGATTGGGTAAGGAGCCGGTTTTGTAATCGACGATGACGAGATTCCCTTCGACGTCGCGGTCGAGCCGGTCAAGGATTCCGAAGAGTGGTGTGTCGCCGATGGTCACCCCCACCCGCATTTCGATGCCCTCGCTCTTCACTTCGCGCGGGTCCTCCATGGTGAAGTACCGCTCGATGATGATCTGCGTCTCGGCGAGCAGTCGGGCCTCGCTGGCGTCGTCGAGTCCGATCTCCTCGCGCACCTCGGCGGTGAGAATGTGCCGCAAGGCGGGCTCAACGAAATCGCGCGCCGCGTCGACGGTACGCTCGGGCCCCTCGAGCTTTATGAGCTGTTCGAAGATGTAATGGACGAAACGGCCCTTGGCGGTGGCGTAACTCGCGGGCTGGGGTATGCGCTCCACTGACGCGTGCTGGTAGCGACGAGGGCACGTCTGAAAGTCAGCCAATCGTGAGGGAGACAGTGCTTTCGGGAGGGGTTGTTCAAAGGCCATGGACTCACCGTAGGCGAGGGCACTGACACGCCAATTGATGAGCGCCAACTCGTTGGTTCCTCGCGAACTCAGAACTATGGCACGGGGCGCCCTCGGGTGCTCACGGCGCGGGTGTAGAAAGAAGGCGTGAAAAAACGTGCTGTGGTGACTCGACAGGGGCACCTCCTGCGATCCACCAAATGGGCGGGGCTGTGCACCGGTGACGCCGTGGTGGTCGCTGGTGTGAAGGAGCGTCGCCACTCGTGGGTCTTCGTCGCCCACGTCACGAACACTCAGACCAGCGAGGAGTGGGTGGAGGTGCGTGGTGGTCACAGCGGCGAGGCCAAGGGGCGCTCGTTTCGCCCCGAGGTGATCTTTCCGGCGACGGCGAAGAAGGGGAGTCGCATCGTCGGCCAGTCACTCGCCAGCGCGCCGCAATTTCAGTTGTTCTAACTATTCCTCGTCGACGTCGAGCACGTAGCCCACTCCCGGCACCGTGCGGATCAACTCACCGCTCTCGTCACGGAGCTTGTGGCGCAGGCGGTGCACGTACGCGTGCACGTACTGGGCTTCCTCGCCGTAGCCCACGCCCCAGACCGCGCCCAGAATCATCTGGTGCGTGCAGGTGCGGCCCGCGTGGCGCGTCAGGAATGACAGCACCTCGAACTCCTTGGCGGTGAGCGCGATCTTCTCGCCCCCGAGACTCGCCTCGTGGTGGACCACGTCGAGTTCGAGCGACCCCACTCTCAGCGAAGCGTCGTGCGCGGCGTCGGCGTCGGGTGGGTGAAGACGAAGGACGACGCGAATACGCGCCTCGAGCTCGGGCATCGAGAAGGGCTTGGTGACGTAGTCGTTGGCGCCGCCGTCGAGCGCCGCAACTTTGCGATTTTCTGCTCCGGTGGCCGACAAGATGATGATGGGCACGTCGCTCCACTCGCGAATTCGCTTGCACACGCTGAGTCCGTCCATGTCGGGCAGGCCGATGTCCAAGATGACAACGTCGGGCTGGAGGATCGCGGTCTGGCTGAGTCCGCTTTCGCCGTTCTCGACGGTGGTGACGTCGTGACCTTCTGATTGCAGGCCCAGTCGCAGTGCGCGTAAGAGCGAACGGTCGTCGTCGATGATGAGAATCTTGGCCATCAGCAGTCCGGGACCTTCGTGACGGCGGGGTGCATCGAGAAGACGAAACTGGCACCGCCCCCCGGGGCATCTTCGTACCATATGTGGTCCCCGTGAGCTTCGACAAATGTGCGGGCGATCGTCAGGCCCAATCCGGCACGTCCGCCGGTGTCGAACTGCACGAATCGGTCGAAGATCGCTTGGCGGTCCTGGACTTCAACACCGGGGCCCTGGTCGGACACTGAGATGGTCACCAGGTCATCGCGGCGCTGCGCCGACACGGTGACCCGGCCGTCGATGCGAGAGTGGCGAACCGCGTTGTCGAGCAGATTGACCAGGACCTGGGTGATCAGCAATTCGTCGATGTCTACCCGAGGCAGGCCGCCGACGGTGCGCACGAGCACCGTGTCGGGACCCAGGCTGGTACTCAGGACCGCGAGCGCCGCGTCAATCAACGTCACCACGTCGGTGGGTGCGCGGTGCACCTCGAAAACGCCCGCCTCGATGCGCGTCATATCGAGCAGGTTGCTCACCAGCCGGGTGAGGCGGTCCGATTCGACTTCGATGAGCGTGTGCAGTTCGTGCGCGTCATCCGCAGAGAGCTGGCGCGCGCGGTTCACCAACGTGGATGAAGCCACTTTGATGGTCGCCAGGGGAGTGCGCAAGTCGTGCGAGACCGCACCCATGAGGGCGTGGCGCAGGTGGTCAACCTCTTCGAGAAGTTGGGATCGACGAGCCTGCTCACGTAGTTGGGCGCGCTCCATGGCGATGGCGGCATCGTTGGCGAAGGTCACGAGCATGTCACGGTCCTCGTCGGAGAATCGCGCACCCTTAAGGACGAGGACGCCCACTGGTCGCCCGGCGGCGGCCAGTGAGACCGTGCGCAAATCGTTGGTGGAACCCAATGCCGTCGACAGGCTCACCGAGTGACCCGGTTGGGGG
>PLEI01000004.1 GCA_003136415.1 Acidimicrobiaceae bacterium
CCCTTGTTCTTGAAGGCGGAGCCGTTGAGGATCGGCACGCAGAACCCGCCCAGGGTCCCTCGGCGCAGCGCGCCGTGCAAGTCCTCAGAGGTGGGTACCTCGTCGTTCAGGACCTTTTCCATCAACTCGTCGTCGAAGGTCGTCAAGATGTCGATCAGCCTGGCGTGGTAGTCCTCGGCCTGGGCCTTGTACTCGTCGGGCACCGGCACGACTTCGAGCTTCTCGCCCTTGTCGTCATGGTAGATCGTCGCGTTCATGGCCACCACGTCGATGATGCCCAGGTAGTTACCCTCGGCCCCGATGGGTAGCTGGATGACGGCCGGGACGCAGTTCAGGCGGTCGGCAATCATGTCCACGCAGCGAAAGAAGTCCGCACCCGTGCGGTCCATCTTGTTGACGAAGCAGATGCGCGGCACGTTGTACTTGTTGGCCTGGCGCCACACCGTCTCGGTCTGGGGCTCGACACCGGCCACGGCGTCGAAGACCGCTACCGCACCGTCCAGCACGCGCAACGAGCGCTCGACCTCGACCGTAAAGTCAACGTGACCGGGGGTGTCGATGATGTTGATGCGGTGGCCCTTCCAGTAGCACGTGGTGGCGGCGGAAGTGATGGTGATGCCGCGCTCCTGCTCCTGGACCATCCAGTCCATGACGGCGGCGCCTTCGTGGACTTCACCAATCTTGTAGCTCTTGCCCGTGTAGTACAGGATTCGCTCCGTCGTCGTGGTCTTTCCCGCGTCGATGTGCGCCATGATGCCAATGTTGCGAACCTTGTCGAGGGAGATTTCGCGGGGGGTGCTCATGTGAAAATGCTTTCTTTACTTACCAGCGGTAGTGCGCGAACGCCTTGTTGGATTCGGCCATTTTGGCCATGTCTTCGCGACGCTTCACCGCGGCGCCGACGCCGTTGGAGGCATCGATGATCTCGTTGGCCAGGCGCTCGGCCATGGTCTTCTCGCGGCGCTTCTTGGCGAAGTCGGTCAGCCAGCGAATCGCCAGCGTGGTGGCCCGGCGCGGTCGCACTTCGACGGGCACCTGGTAGGTGGTACCGCCGACGCGGCGGCTACGCACCTCGAGCTCGGGACGGACGTTCTCCAGCGCGCGCTTCAAGGCGGCGACGGGGTCGGCGCCGGTCTTCTCTTCAACCATTTCGAGGGCGGTGTAGACGATGCGCTCGGCGATGGTGCGCTTGCCGCGCTCCAGGATCTTGTTGGTGATCTGGGTCACCAGAATCGACTTGTAAATCGGGTCCGCGGGAACTTCGCGGCGGACGGCGGGACCTTTACGAGGCATTACTTCTCCTTCTTGGCGCCGTAGCGGCTACGGGCCTGCTTGCGGTCGCGGACACCCGAGGTGTCCAATGCGCCGCGAATGATCTTGTAGCGAACACCGGGAAGGTCCTTGACACGACCGCCACGAACGAGGACGATCGAGTGCTCCTGGAGGTTGTGGCCGACCCCGGGGATGTAGGCGGTGACTTCGACGCCCGAGGTCAGGCGCACGCGCGCGACCTTACGCAGGGCCGAGTTCGGCTTCTTGGGCGTCACCGTGTGCACACGGGTGCAGACGCCACGACGCTGCGGGGCCCCCTTGAGGGCCGGCGTCTTGGTCTTGGATACTTTGTCCTGTCGGCCCTTTCGGACCAACTGTGCAATTGTGGGCACGCAGAACCTCTTCTAGTTGTACATCGTTCGTTACACGCGCCAGCGATGCCAGCGCGCGGACTTTCTATCTTACGACACGTACGGCCAAATCGGCAAACCCGCCGCCGGCCGGTGAGCCGGCGGCGGGTCGCGCGCTTACAGCGCCTGTTCGCCCAACCCGTCTTCGAGGTTGGTCGCGTCGTTTTCGGGCATCGCCGACTCGTCGTAGTTCGCTCCGATGTTCTGGAACGCCGTCAAATCAGCGGAGAATGAGTCGTCCGAGGACAATTCGCCCAACAAGCTGGCCAGATCCAAGTCGTCGTCGGACACCTGCGCCCATTCGGGCAGGAGTTCGGCGTCGGGCATGTCCAGGCGCAACTCGCGCTTGTTGTAGTAGTCGAGACCCGAACCGGCCGGGATCAACTTGCCGATGATGATGTTTTCCTTCAGGCCCACGAGGTGGTCGCGCTTGCCCTCGATGGCGGCCTCGGTCAGTACGCGGGTCGTCTCCTGGAAGGAGGCGGCCGAGAGCCACGAGTCCGTCGCCAACGACGCCTTGGTGATACCCATCAACTGGGCACGACCGTCAGCGGACTCCTTGGAGTTCCCCTCCAGGGTGTTGTTGGTGTCGTTGAAGAGCTTGACGTCAATCATGGCACCGGGCAGCCAGGGCGAGTCACCAGCGTCCACAATCTGAACGCGGCGAGTCATCTGGCGCACGATCAACTCGATGTGCTTGTCGTGAATCGACACACCCTGGTCGCGGTAGACGTTCTGGACCTCTTCGACCAAGTACTGCTGGGTCTCACGGGTACCACGGAACTTCATCATGAGCTTCGGGTCGAGCGGTCCGTCGTGCAACGGCGTACCGACCTCGACTTCCTGGCCGTCCTCGACGAGCAGGTGGCGCGCGATCGAGATCGACTCCTCCTGGACTTCGCCGTCGTTGCCGACCATCGTGAGCTTGCGCTCGCGACCGATCAGTTCCACCCGGACAACACCGGAGAACTCCGCGACCTTGGCGGCACCCTTGGGGGTACGGGCCTCGAAGAGCTCCACCACGCGCGGCAGACCGTGGGTGATGTCGCTCTCGGTCACACCTCCGGAGTGGAAGGTACGCATGGTCAGCTGGGTTCCGGGCTCACCAATGGACTGCGCGGCAATGACGCCGACAGCCTCACCGAGTTCGACGAGTTGGTGGGTCGCGAGCGACAAGCCGTAGCAGGCCGCGCACACGCCCTGGACCGCGTCGCAGGTCAGCGTGGTGCGCACGCGCACCCGCTCCACCGCGGCGTCGTCGCGCAAGCGCTCCACGTCGTCCATCAACAACATGGTGCCGGCCGAAACGGTAGAACCGTCCGACAGCGCCACGTCCTCGGCGACGACTCGGCCCCAGAGCTTGGTCTCGAGGTGAGCACGCTGGCCACGGGTATCAGCGGCTACGTGCTCAATCCACATGCCTCGCTGCGTCTCGCAGTCGAACTGCTTGACGATCAGTTCCTGGGCCACGTCGACGAGTCGACGGGTCAGGTAACCCGAGTCCGCGGTGCGAAGGGCGGTGTCACCCAGACCCTTACGGGTACCGTGCGTGGAGATGAAGTACTCCAGGACCGACAGGCCCTCGCGGAACGAGGACTTGATCGGACGAGGAATCATCTCACCGCGCGGGTTGGACACGAGGCCCTTCATGGCGGCGATCTGGCGGATCTGCGAGGAGTTACCACGCGCACCGGAGTCGACCATCATGCGGATCGGGTTGTCGAGCTGGGCGTTCATGGCGCGGTCGGTAGCGTCACCGACCTCCTTGTTNNTGTTCGCGTTGGTCCAGATCTCAATCTCCTGCTGGCGGCGCTCGTCGTCGACGATGACGCCGCGGCGGTAGTTGAGCTCCACCTTGGCGGCCTGCTCTTCGTACTTGTTCAAGATCTCGGCCTTCTCCGACGTCGTCACGACGTCGTCGATGGAGATCGTGAGGCCCGACATGGTGGCGTACTTAAAGCCGAGCGACTTGATGGCGTCGAGCGCGTTGGCGACCTCCTGGCGGCCGAAGCTCGCCGAGATGTCCTCCACGATCGAACCAATCGGCGTCGCGTTCTTGCCAATGAGCTCGTTGACGAAGCGGAACCCGAAGGGCAGGGCCTCGTTAAAGAACACGCGTCCGGGCGTGGTCAGCAGCGAACGGCTCGCGCCGGCCACGTCGATACCCGCCCCTTCGAGGCGCACGTCGAGCGACGATCCCTCGAGCGGACGAATCTCGATCGGCGTACGCAACGTGATCACCTTGTCAGCCAGGGCGTTCTCAATCTCGTACACGTGGCGAAAGACCCGGGGGTTCTCCACCTTCTCGTTCGCCGGCAAGGTCAGGTAGTAAGCACCGAAGACCATGTCCTGCGCCGGCTCCGTGATGGGCCGACCCGTGGCGGGCGTGAAGATGTTGTTCGTCGAGAGCATCAAGATGCGCGCCTCGGCCTGAGCTTCGGCCGACAGCGGCACGTGCACGGCCATCTNNACGCCTTGCAGACGAGCGGGTGAATCTGGATGGCCTTACCGTCGACCAGTACGGGCTCGAAGGCCTGGATACCGAGTCGGTGCAACGTCGGGGCGCGGTTGAGCAGAACGGGGTGCTCGCGGATGACCTCTTCGAGGACGTCCCACACCACGGTCTTGCGGCGCTCGACCATGCGC
>PLEI01000031.1 GCA_003136415.1 Acidimicrobiaceae bacterium
TCAGGGTCGCCTTGCATCACCACTACGTAAGGACGGCGCGCAGCCGCTTCCCGATTGGTACGGGCGCTCGCGGAGAGTCCGCCGGCGTCCGACGTCGCGGTTCCCCGGCCCCTAACCCCGATTAGACACCCCTTCGCCACACTTGTCAAGCGGCGGTCCATCTTTACCGCTAGAAGCATTCGGAGCATGGCTGATATCAAGAACCGGCGACAATCCCGAGCGTCTGCGCAACGAGTCGGCGTTCGCCGCCCTGTGCGGGGTGTCACCCGTCCAGGCCTCTTCGGGCATGGTCGTTCGTCACCGACTCAATCGCTCGGGAAATCGACAGGCTAACAACGCCTTGTGGCGCATCGCGGTGGTGCGAATCACGCACGACGAAGAAACGAAAATTTACGCGGCTCGACGTCTCGCCGAGGGCAAGACCAAGCGCGAGATCATTCGGTGTCTCAAGCGTCACATTGCACGAGAGATGTTCGCCCACCTCACCAAACCTGGAGTCGTGCCCGGAATCTTTAGGCCCCAGGGATACTTTGCCTTACCCGGCGCTCAGCTTGCATGTCTCGAACACGCATACAACCTGACAAATGCCCGATATCCTCAGTCACTTCGTAGGTTTCCCGGGTGTCGAGAATTGAGTTCGGAATCGCGTTCCGCTTTCCGTGTGCCCAATTAAAGAGCTCTAGGCCTGGGAGGTCTACTCCGACAACGATTCCAGCTTCGGGTGTATCCATCTGGTATCGCTGGCCTAAATAATCTGACGCGCCCATGGCCCACGCCGGACCAAAGAGATTCTCGCGAACGAGAGCTGAAATGGAAGGAGTCAACACTGTGTTCCAGGCTTGAAAATCGTCCAACCCGAGCGTCTGACCAAGCGCATTCCAAGGTATAAATATCCCAGTCTTATCTAGGGCTCTGTCAGTATCCATAGCCAGGTTCAGTTGAGTCTCACCTACATACAGAGTTCTAAACGCATCGAAACACAAATAGTGGAGGTAAACATCGAACGACGCTAATCGCGAAACAAAACTTGCCCACGAAGCTCCCCTATCATCCGATCCATCATCAGACCTCGAAGCCGCCAGAATTCCCCCGAAGTACTCAGCCATGACAGGCGCATCACACCACGCTGCTTCGTCAAAAATCTTCAATAGGACACGAGGAGAAAATTCTCCAGGCTGATCCTTTCGTTGCCCAAGTTTCGCTTCAGCAAGGTCAATCACTCGTGACAAATTCCCTGCGCTGAACGCTGAGTAGCGCTCACGCAATTGTTCACCCATCTTGTTCAATGTGGGACCAAGAATCTTCCGACCCGCCCAAGCTGCACTCACTGCCGTGGTTACGCCGGGAACGTCAGGTAAAATTGGCATTGAATCTCCTCGGCACCCCATCGTGATCGTAACGCGAACCGCAAAGTTATACGTAAGATGCTGAGCGGAAGCAGAATCGGCGCATAATGACGTAAAGATTGCAGGTCTGTTGCGTCGGGCCGTCGATTGCCACCCGTATTTCTGCTCGATTCACTCTTCAAGACCGACCAATTGAGCGAAGGGGTCGTGCTAGAAAGGAATTCGTGTCCCTAAGTCCTGGTAGATCGTCATTTGATGTCTTTGAAGTCTTCACTCCGGGGACCCAAGCCCGACTTAACTACGTGCCACGACTTTCGGTAGAAGGCCGTATCACCCAAGCTCTCCAGACTCCGGGAAAGCAGGTAATCGTCTACGGCGAATCTGGCTCGGGCAAATCAACGCTGTTGCTCAAGAAGCTTGAAGAGTTGTATACGGAACACATCACAACTAGATGTTCGTCGACTACGACCTTCGAAGAACTATTGCTCGATGGATTTGATCAATTGGATCAGTACTACACAGATACATCTTCAAATTCCTCAGGTCGTAGTAGATCTTTGACGGCAGACTTCTTGCGGATCCAAGCAACAATCGGCAGCTCAACCAGTGGCTCGCAGACCGCTAGCCGCATAGTTCCGCCACAATTGACGGCACACCGCCTCGGTCAATTCATGGGAGAACTTGGTCTGTGTTGGGTGATTGAAGATTTTCACAAGCCGGATGAGTCCGAAAAAACGCAGATGAACCAAACCCTGAAAATATTCAGTGACCTCGCCTCTGAATTTAGACGAGTGAAAATCGTTGCGATCGGTGCCACCGAAACTGCGCGTGAGGTTGTGGAATATGAACCTGAAATGGCAAATCGTGTAGACGAGATTCTCGTGCCGCTCTTGGACGATGACGAGCTTCGAATGCTGTTGGAGAACGGCCAGAGGCTGATGAACGTGGACTTCACTAGCCTCGTCGATTCCTTTGTGCAATATGCAACAGGAATGGCAAGTGTGTGTCACCAACTTGGACTCAATGCTTGTTTAGAAAAAGATGTAATCACGCCAGCGCAAAGAACTGTCAGATTCGTTGAAACAGACCTGCGCCCCATCGCTAAGCGATACCTGAATGATTGTTCAGATACTTTGAAGAAGACTTTTGACATGGCATTGCACCGCGAGCGAAAAAGGAAGTATGACAACTGCCGCCTCATTCTGATGGCAATTGCGAGTGGACAGCTTGTCGGGATGCACAATTATGAGATCCTGGATCAAATCAGGAAAATCCATCATGACTATCCGTCTGGAAACCTCACTAATTATCTAAATGAGTTGATGAGTGACAAGAGAGGCGCGATGCTTCGTCATAGCAGTGATGGAAGATTCCGCTTCATTGATCCGCTTCACCACGTATATGCGCAAATCACCCTTATCGAAGAGCCGGTGAGCGACTTTGAACTTGATTTTTCGCCTTCCCCTTTGTCTGCGGATTACCTCGCTCAGGTCCTCCGTACAGGGGTGATTCATCCTATCGGAGAGTCGGGTTTTCTTGAGTCACGTTGGGGCGTCAATATGACCGATGGCGCGCAAAGAACAGGACCTATCAATGGAAGGACGGTCGGACCCACTTCCCATGAATGAATCCTCCAGTCGGATTGTGCACGTCGGCCCCCCGATCTGAACCCGCACGGTAATTACCACGTCCCATTGGGTCGCGAGATGGCCGAAGGTATTGCAACTTATTGATTTCTAGCGGGCAGTTGGGCGCGCGCCCACTGTGAGTCCTCGAATATTCCGGCGCTAGGTTATGCCGACACCCATGGGGGGTTATGCCGACTAATGGGACTGGAAGGTTTGTCTCGGATGGGGCAGGCTTTCCACTGAGCCGCTGACTGGTGAGCACTTCTGACGACTGAACCGTGAGTTCTAGTTCTAGATCGTGCCCCAGTCGGTCGGTGAGGTTGACGGAGAAGGCTGGAGGGGTGTCGTGCCTGGAGCACTAATCCATTAGTTCGCTGCCGTTGCCCTCGAGGCTCGATTCCATCGACCACTGGAGGTGACCATATGATTTTCGTCGGAGTGGATTGGGCCGAGGCCCACCACGACATCTGCATCCTCGACGAGGCAGGAGAGGTTCTCGCCCGAAAGAGGATCCCTGACACGCTTCTCGGTGTTCGGGCGTTGCACGACCTGCTGGGCGAGCACGCCGAAGAACCTGAAGAGGTGGTTGTCGGCATCGAGAAGGACCGAGGACTTATCGTTGAAGCAATGCTGGGCGCCAATTACCGCGTCTACGCCATCAACCCCATGTCCGCCGCGCGCTACCGCGAACGTCACGTCACCTCGGGGTCGAAGTCCGACCCCGGCGACGCCAAGGTGCTGGCGGACCTGGTCGACCGACCGCCACAACCACCGCGAGGCGGCCGGCGACTCGCAGAACGCCGAGGCGATCAAGATTCTCGCGCGGGCCCACCAGAGCGCCATCTGGGCCCGCCAGCGCGAGGCGAACGCCCTGCGCAACGCCCTGAAGGACTACTACCCCGGTGCGCTGCTGGTCTTCGGGACCGACCTCGACGACCGCGACGCGGTGGCGGTCATGGAGATCGCCCCCACGCCGGCGCTCGGACGTCAGTTGTCCACGTCCAAGATCATCGCCGCACTGAAGCGAGCGGGAAGAGAGCGCAACCTCGAGCGACGAGCGAGCGAGATCCACAACTTGCTGCGCGAGGAGCAACTCGCCCAGGGCCCGATCGTCGAGGCCGCATACGGGCGCGCTACCAAGGCCCACGTCGCGATGATCCGCGCCTACAACACCGAGATCACCGAGCTCGAAGAGGCGTTGACGTCGGGTTTTGAGCAGCACCCGGACGCTGGGATCGTCCGCTCCCTGCCAGGAATGGGGACGGTCCTCGGCGCCCGGGTGCTGGGCGAGTTCGGGGACGACCCGAACCGCTACTGCAACGCCAAGTCTCGCAGGAACTACGCCGGCACGTCACCGATCACGAGGGCCTCGGGCAAGAGCCACGTCGTCTTGGCTCGCCACATGCGCAACCGACGTCTGGCCGACGCCCTCGACCAGTGGGCCTTCTGCTCGATCACCCGGTCGCTGGGTGCGCGCGCCTACTACGACGAACTGCGAGGGCGGGGCAAGACCCACCGCCAAGCCATTCGCCAATTGGCGAATCGATGGGTCGGCATTCTGCACGCCTGCCTCGAACAGCGTGTCAACTACGACGAGGACATTGCTTGGAAGCATCGAGTCGACATCGCGGCTTGACAGGTTAGGGGCCAGGGGTGTCTAGAGCGGGAAACTTATGCCGACACCTCGTTGGAGCGGGCGACGGGAATCGAACCCGCGTTCTCAGCTTGGGCGCTCCTGTCCAGATTGATTCCCCAGCAGTCCCTCGGTCTGCAACGCCCTTCAACTGCCTCCTGATGACGGTTGGTGTCGCGCGTAGGGCGAACCTCCGACGTGACGTTGTCCTCTACAGGCGCGTTGCCGGCGTACGTATGATCGACCTGAGGGTCCACGGAGGAGGTGATCGTGGCCAGATCGAGCGACTTGCTGCGTCGATTTCGACTGATAGCCGTTCCCGGCAAGGCGGGGATCGCGGGTGTGCCCGCGGACCGCGAGACCTTGCTGCGCGAGGAGCTGGCACTGGTCTTGGCGGCGTTGCGCGATGTTGATCACGACGCCACTGAGACCATCGCCAGAGCGACGTCCGAAGGAGAGGCTCGCCGCAACCGTGCGACCCTGGATGCCCAGAGGATTCTCGGGGAGGCGCATGAGGCCCTACCGGCAGCACGTAGCGCCGCGGCCACGGCCGAGACGTCAGCGGCCGAATCCGAGGCTGCCTCCATCCGGGCCACGGGCCATGATGAGGCCGAGAGGATCAGGCGTGACGCTGCCGGGCGCATGGCGAAGGTCGTCGATGAGATCGTGCGACGGGTGATGTCGACAGGGGCCCCATCGGAGGCGTCGCCGTGAGTGCTGGCTGGGTGGCTGCGCAGGTTCGCAGTCGCAGTCTCGTCAACCACTGCATTGGACCCGCCGGGGCTCGCGAGGTCGCCAGAGCCGGGTCCCTTGACGACGCACTCGCTATCCTCGCAATGACTGGCTATGGCGACCGACTCCATCCCGGGCTGGATCTCGCGGCGAGCGAGCGTGCGGCGTTTGCGACGGTGCTCTGGAATCTGCGCGTCCTCGCTGGATGGAGCCCGGCGCTCGGCGCCTCTCGCCTTCACGTGCTCGCGGGGTGTTTCGAAGTGGAAAATCTCCGCGGGGAACTTGCCCGCATTGAGGGCCATGATGCTCTCGTGCCGTACGACCTAGGGTCACTGGCGAGTGTGCCACGTCACCCGCAGCCTTCAAGTGCGGCGCAATTGCGATCGGTCTTGAAGCGCACTCCCTGGGGCGACCCCGGTCCGCTCGACAGTGGAGGTCTGATCGTGGCTTTGCAGTTTTCCCTGATCCGGCGGATTGTCGAGGGTGTTCCTGAGGCCAGTTCGTGGGCCGAGAGCTATGGGGCGTTACTGCTGGCGAGGGTCATCGCGGCGGGGGTGCCTCTCGAAGCTGGCTCGGTGACGGCGGCCGAGGTCCGTGCGGTCCTCGGGTCCCGCGTACTGGTTTCGAAGTCTCTCGTTGACCTCGTTACGGCGCTACCGATTGACATCACATCGACTCTCGACGGGGTGACGGGAACCGATGACCTGTGGGTCGCCGAAGCCCGCTGGTGGGGTCGCCTGTGGCGTGAGGCAGAAGACGGTGTTCGTCGGGGCGGTGCCGAACCGGCAACGGTGGTTGCTGCGGTGGCGGCCCAGGCAGCGGATGCGTGGCGCGTTCGCGTGGCGCTGGAGATCGCGGCTCGTGCTGGTGACGGGATTGAGGTGCTCGATGCCGTGGCGTGACACCATGGAACCAGCGCGCATGGAGCGAATTGCCGTGGTGGCGCCTACGAATCGGATTCGCCCCGCACTCGTGGCTCTCGGCGCGCAAGGTTGTGTGGAGCCAGAATTGCTCACTCGGGCGGCCGGTCCGGCCGAAGCCGCACTCCAGCGCGTTCAGGCGCGCGTACCCGGCAAGGCGGCGGCACCGGTTGTGTCGCCCGAGCCACCCGACCTCGAGATTCTCGAGCGCGACGGGGATGACGAGACCATCGCCGGCGAGGTCGAACTTGAAAGAGTCGACGGGAGCATGATCCGCGAGGGGTCCGTGGCGACTCTGGCCGGCTGGGTTCCCGCAGGAGCGGTTGAAGGCTTGGCGACGGCGCTCGCCCCGCATGGGGCCGGGATCGTACGTCTGGCGATTCCGCGAGGTAGTCAACCACCGACCTATCTCCGAAGTACCTCAGCCTCCGTGGCCTTCCAGCCGCTCGTCAACACGTACGGCACGGTTCCCTATGCGGATCTCAATCCGTCGGTGCTCGCGGGCATTGCGTACGTGGTGATGTTCGGCATGATGTTCGGTGACGCCGGCCAAGGCCTGCTCCTGCTGTTGGTCGGCGTTGCCGTGGCGTGGTTCCCGCGCGGGCCGATGGTCGCACTGCGCAAGTACCGCTGGACCGCGCCCTTCGTGATTGGCGCGGGGCTGGCGAGCGTGGGTTTCGGCTTTGCCTTCGGCGAGGCCTTCGGCCCCACGGGCCTGGTCCCCACCCTGTGGCTGCGTCCCCTCGACCACGCCACGACGCTGCTCGCCGTGTCGGTGGCGATTGGTGCGGTGATCCTCGCGTGTTCGTACACCCTTGGTGCACTCAATCGTTTTCGAGAGGGTGGCGTCGCCCGTTCGCTGGTCGCGCTCTCGGGCTTGGCCGGTGCTGCCCTCTACCTGGGTCTGGGGATAGCCGGAGCCGGATGGTACTGGCATCGGGTGGCGATCGTCCTGACTGGTGCCTCGGTCACGGTCGTGGCACTCGCGCTGGGCTTCCTCGGGTTGTTCGCCGAGTCCGGCGGCCGGGCTTCGGGTGCACTCGAGGCCGGCGTGGAACTCTTCGACGCGGTCCTGCGTCTCGGCACGAACACCGTGTCCTTCGCTCGTCTCGCCGCATTCGGACTTACCCACGCCGCGCTCAGCGCACTCGTGTGGAGCGGGACGGCATCGCTGTGGCACAGGGGAGGCGCGCTAGGAGTCGGCGGGGCCGTCGTCGTCTTCGCCATCGGCAACACCGTCACGTTCGCCCTCGAGGCATTGGTTGCCGGCGTTCAGGCGTTGCGCCTCGAGTACTACGAGATCTTCTCGCGCGTCTTCACGACCGAGGGTCGCGAGTTCCACCCCTGGCATGTCAACGTTCGTCAATGAAGGAGGCCCCATGATTACCTGGCTCATCGCCCTACCCCTGCTCGCGCTCGTCACCGCCGGCATCACGTTCCAGTTGCGACGACATCCTCGTGGCGGGCTCCGAGCGTTGAGGCTGATCAACCTCGCCCTACTGGTCGGTGGCGGTGCTCTGGTCGTCATGGCCGCCACGACCTCGCCGGCCACGGCCGCGAGTCTGGCGGCGAGTCACGCGCCGGCCTACGCCGGCCAGGCCCTGATGGGGGCGGCCATCTCGGTCGCCGGATCGTCCATCGGAGCGGCGATCGCCGTCGCCTACACCGGTTCTGCCGCGCTCGCGGCCATCAGCGAACGTCCTGAGTTGTTCGGACGGGCGATGGTCTTCGTCGGGCTCGCCGAGGGCATCGCCATCTACGGACTGGTCGTGGCGATCATCCTCATCGGCAAGGTCTAACGACGGATGGGACGTGTTGTCGTGCTCGGCGAGTCGGTGCGCGTGCAGGGGTACGCCCTCGCGGGAGCCGTCGTGATGGTGGCGGAGAGTCCCGACGAGGTGCGACGAGCGTGGGACGCGATGCCCCACGACACGTCACTCGTCGTGCTGACACGGGCCGCCGCCGCCGTGCTGGACGCCGCAGGCGTGAGCCGCAGGCGTGAGCCCCTGACCGTGGCGATGACGACGTGATCGCTGACCCAGTGCCGAGAGGTGACCCTCGGTTCGACGGGTTGGATCTCGAGGGCCTTCGACCGGTATCGGACGCGATGGTCCACGACGCCGCGCGACGTGTCGAACGGATCGTCGCCGACACCGACACCGAGATCAAAGTCGTTCTTGACGTGGCGAAGCAGCAGGGCGAAGACCTTCTCGCCTCGGCTCGTTCAGAGGGGGCCGCGGCGGCACGACGCCTCGCGGCGGCCGTCGTTGGTGACGCTCGACGCGACGCCCGTCAGGAGGTGCTTGGTGCTCAGCGGGTCGTGTACGAAGAAGTACGTACGCAGGCGCGGGCCCGCCTCGACGCTCTCGCCACGTCACCCGACGCCGCTGCGCTGGCGAAGCGCTTGGGCGACTACGCGCGGCGTCGACTCGGCAGTGACGCCGTCGTGGAGTTCTCGGAGGGGGAGGTCGGCATCATCGCTCACTGTGGTGGTCGTCGGATCGATCTGAGCGTGAGTGCGTTGCTGGAGCGCGGAATGGCGTCTACGTCGGCTCAGATCGCGGAGCTGTGGTCGTGAGTGAGCTGACCGATGCTGGCCGTGTCGTTCGCGTGAACGGCCCGCTGGTGGAGGTGACTGGACTACGCGACGTGGCAGCGCTCGACGTGGTTGAGGTTGGCCCGTTGCGCATCCCTGCTGAGGTCGTCTCGATTCGTGACGGCCGGCTCACGGCGGAGGCGTTCGAGTACACGGGGGGCTTGCGCGTCGGCGACGTGGCGACGTCACGCCATCGACCACTTTCCGCGCGTCTGGGTCCCGGACTCCTCGGCGGTGTATTCGACGGACTCCTGCGACCTCTCGACGTCGGTCCCACGTGGCTCGGCCCCGGGGCGCTTGTCGAGCCCCCTTCCGTCGCGACCTGGCCCTTCCGTCCGGCGCCGCTCGACCTGGGGACGCTGCTCGGGCCGGGGGCCCTGCTCGGCACGGTGAGTGTCGGCGGCGGTTTCGAGCACCGGGTGTTGGTGCCGCCGCGCGGGAAGGGGACCGTCACCTGGCTCGCCGAACCGGGCACGATGGGTGAGGACGAGACTGTCGCGATCGTCGGTGGCCATTCGCTGCACCTGGCTGAGGACTGGCCGGTCCGGCGTGCGCGTCCGGTGCGGGCACGGCTTCGTCACTTCGCCCCACTCGTCACCGGTCAGCGCGTGATCGACCTCTTCTTTCCCATCGCTCATGGTGCGACGGCGGCGGTACCAGGGGGCTTTGGAACCGGCAAGACGATGTTGCTCCAACAGATCGTCAAGTGGGCCGACGTCGAGGTCGTCGTCTTCGTCGGCTGCGGCGAGCGGGGCAACGAACTCGCTGACGCCATGGCCGACCTCGGGGCTCTTCGCGACCCGACGACCGGCACCAGTCTGCGAGAGCGCACCGTGATACTAGCCAATACTTCCAACATGCCGGTGATGGCGAGGGTCGCGAGTGTCTACACCGGCATGACCGTCGCCGAGTACTTCCGCGACATGGGGTATCGCGTGGTGGTGCTCGCCGACTCGACGTCGCGCTGGGCCGAAGCCCTCCGGGAGTTCTCCTCGCGAAGTGGTGAACTCCCCGCCGAAGAGGGCTACCCGGCCAGCCTGTCGTCCTCGCTCGCCGCCTTCTATGAGCGCGCGGCCCGAGTCACGACCCTCGGCGGGAAGGAGGGTTCGGTCACCCTGATAGGCGCCGTGTCACCGGGCGGAGGCGATATGACCGAGCCGGTCACCGCCCAGACCGAGCGGTACGTGCGCTGCCTGTGGTCGCTCGATCGCGACCTCGCCTACGCGCGCCACTACCCGGCGGTGACTTGGCGCCACTCGTTCAGCCTCGATGACGCCACGATTGCCAACTGGCACGCCACGCAGGGCCGCACTGGATGGGTCGAAGCCCGCGCCCGGGCGCTCTCGCTCTTGGCCGAGGCCGATCGACTCTCCTCGGTCGTCGAGCTCGTGGGGCTTGGTGCACTACCCGCGCGTGAGCGAATTGTGTTGTTGACGGGACGTCTGCTTCGCGAAGGTGTCCTCCAGCAGAGCGCATTGAGCGAGAACGACACCTTCTGCAGCGCGGCCAAGCAGTCCGCACTGTTGGACATGGTCCTCGCGGTGCACGACAAGTGCCTGGCACTGGTCGAAGGTGGGTTACCGGCATCGGCGGTCGAGGAGTTTGACCTAACCATCGTTACTCGCGCACGCGATGAGACCGGACCCGATGACGCCGAGGGCGTGGACCGGCTGCGCGACGAAGTGCTCGCGCGGATCGGGAGTCAAGCGTGAGCGCCGTCGAACCGACCAGGTCCGGGGCACCGTCGGAACTCCACATACCTCTCGAGTACTCCGGAGCGGCCCGAGTCGGTGGCCCCTTGCTCGCGATTCGTGGTGTCGAAGGAGTCGGGTGGGACGAGATTGCCCGCGTGCGCCTGCCCTCGGGCGAGGTCCGTTACGGGCTGGTGCTCGAAGTCAGCGGCGATGTGGCCATCGTCGAAGTGCTCCAGGGGACGAGTGGCGTCGACCCCGACCTCGTCACGGTCGCCTTCGAGGGTCGACCGTTCGACATCCCCGTCGGGGACGGTTGGCTCGGTCGCGTATGGAACGGGATGGGTGAGCCAATCGACGGCGGTCCGCCGATGCTCGCCCGGGAGCGCCGCGCAGTCAACGGTTCACCGCTCAATCCGAGCCAGCGCGACGTGCCGAGCAAGCCGGTGCTCACGGGCATTTCGGTGATCGATGCGCTGGCCACGCTGGTGCGGGGTCAGAAGTTGCCGGTGTTCTCCTCGGCCGGACTTCCCCACCTCGAGCTCGCTGCTCAGATCGCGGCCCAGGCGAACGTCGCGGGTGAGAACTTCAAGGTGGTCGTCGCAGGCATGGGCCTCACCCACACGGATGCCGCGGCAATGCGTCAGGTACTCGAGACACGCGCCGCGTCCGGCGACCTCGTGCTCGTCTTGGACACTGCCGACGACCCCGTTGTCCAGCGCGTGCTCACGCCACGCGTGGCGCTCACCATCGCCGAGTACCTGGCCTTCGAGCGGGACCAACACGTACTGGTCGTGCTCGCCGACGTGACCAGTTACTGCGAAGCGCTGCGCGAGGTGTCGGCCGCGCGAGGCGAGGTGCCCGGGCGGCGTGCCTACCCCGGCTACCTCTATAGCGATCTGGCCTCGCTCTACGAACGCTGTGGCCGGATCCGCGGACGAGCGGGATCGGTCACGTTGGTGCCGGTGCTCACCATGCCCGGTGGTGACATCACTCACCCGGTTCCCGATCTCACGGGCTACATCACCGAGGGCCAGATCGTGTTGTCGGCTGATCTCCACGCCCAGGGCGTGTATCCACCGGTCGATGTTCTGGCGACACTCTCTCGGCTCATGCGAAAGGGTGCCGGTGAGGGGCGCACGCGCGCTGACCACGTTCCCCTGGCCGCCCAGATCATCGCGTCGCTCTCGCGTGCCCGCGCCGCGCGGGAGTTGGCCGACCTCATTGGTGCCGAAGCTCTCACCGAGACCGATCGCATCTACCTCGAGTTCGAGGACGCCTTCTATCGTGATCTCGTTAACCAGTCCAGTGACGAGTCGCGTTCAATGGAGGGCACCCTCGATCGCGCCTGGCGCGTTCTCTCGGTGTTGCCGGAACGTGAACTCACCATGATGCCTGCCGCCAGCATCGCCGCGTACTATCACGGCGCCTTGCCCAAGGGCACGAGACGGACGAACGCCCCTCTGGGCGATCATGCTTCCACGCCGGCTGCTCCCGGTGAGAGTCATGGCTAGTCAAGTCCCTCCCGGGCGAGCCGGTCGATCATGGCTCCTTGAGCGCATCGCTACCGCCTCCCACGGGATGGAACTGCTGCGACAGAAGCAGCAACTGCTTTCGCGAGAGTGGCGCCGGTTGGTCGACCACCGCGAGGAGACCGTACGCGCGTGGACCGAGGCGCTGGCCGAAGCCGACCGATGGGCGACTCGGTCTGATGCGCTTGGCGGGACGACGGCGACCCGGCTCGCGGGCGCGGCTATGGCGGGGCGTGCCGAGGTAGTAATCACGTGGCGTAACACCATGGGCGTCCTGCATCCTGACAAGGTTCACGTCACGGCGTCGACACCGCCGCCGACTGACTTGGCCGCGCTGAACACGGCCGTCGGACCCTCCGCCTCGGCTCATCGGAAAGCTCTCGAGGCTGCCGCACGCCACGCCGTCGCCGAAAGTGCCTTACGCGCAATTGAGATCGAACTGGCGTCGACGCGACGACGTCTGCGCGCCATTGAACGCCATCGCCTGCCGTGGCTGGAGGGTGAACTGCACGCATTGGTGCTGCGACTCGACGAAGTCGAGCGCGAAGAACGCCTCATCACGCGCTGGGCCGCCCAGCGTTCCAGCGAAGGAGGACACTCATGAATAATCGGATTCTCGTGGCCGTGGATGACTCCCGTGAGAGCCTCGAGGCGGCGCAAACGGCGGCCCGCCTCGCCATCGATCTGAAGGCGGAAGTACGGATCATCATGGTTGTCGAAGACGACCACGTCGGCGAGGAGGTTGAACGCGTGACCGGTACCGACTCACGAGAGCGCCGTCGCCTAGCGGCGACCAATCTACTCGAGTTCGTGCGTCAGAAAGTATGTGCGGAAGGCGTACCCTCGTCTCAAGTGGCGGTGAAGCAAGCCACTGGTAATCCGTACCGTCAGATCCTCGAGGAGGCGAGAGCCTGGCCGGCAGACATGATTGTGATGGCCGTCGCCGACCGGAGCGCCGTGCGCTCCAACTACATCGGCAGCGTGACCGAGCAGGTCATCGAGTTCGCCGGCTGCCCCGTGCTCGTGGTGCCGGCCTCCTCTTGAGGTCGATCGGCCGGCTCGCCATGACGCCAACGGCTATCGAGCCGGTAGCAGCACCATGGAGTCGCCCCCAGCGGCGCAGGTCGGGGCGCATCGATGGACAGTCATTACGATTGAGACTGAATACTCGACGGAACTGCAGAATTCGCCAGTGAGACGCTCTTGGATGAGTGCCGTCACGTGCCCGTCCCACTCCTGACAGCAGGTCACAGGGTGTCGCTACGTTGGCGTTATGACTCCACGAACTTCAGTCCACAAACTCAAGCCAAACACAGTGACTGGGGGGTGCAGGCGGGTGTGCATCAGGGGTGTGCATGAACTCCTATTAGGGAAGATGGCCGTTATCTCGCGACGAGTCGGTCTTTCATCACAGTCCCCCCGCCAGCGAAGACGGCGACGCACCGTCGTAAGAAACGAGCGTTTGTCGTTAAGAGGTCCGGTTAAACGCGAGCGATGATTACGCTGGAATACTTCGGCTCCGGGTCCCAACGACCCCGCCTTCTCACCGCTTGGAGCGTGTGGGGTCGCCTCGTCTCGGACCAAACCTCAACGGCCCTCCCCAAGCTGCCAACTATGCGGTCCTTGCATCTGCATCACCTCGACACACAACCCGATCATTCTGGTTGCCGCGGCATCTTGCTCAGAGAGTTCCATCTGACTGATTGTCGCCTGCAGCGAGCCTTGACCATCCGAAGATTGCGTCCGGGTCAGATCCTCTTCGAGGGCAACAATCTCGCTGGCGAGACCGGCGGAAAACGGAGCGGCATCGGAGCGCGCTTGGTCGGCCAACGTAAGGAATCCCTCGAGGCAGGCCGCCTGGAGGCGCTCTCCAAGTTCGGCTTCCATAGATCCGAGAGTGATGAGCGTCTTGTAGGCCTTTTCTTGGCTGTAGTCGAGGGACATTCGAGAAGTGCACCGCTTCACCTCTCCTCTGAGAGGCTCCGCGCATTGCCCGAAGGCCGCGTGTCTCCGCGCATTGAAGGTTATGGACCCCGGTCTTGGGATCCTACCGGCTGGTTGAAGTCTTTAACCAGCCAGATCGATCCGAACACTGAGTTGACGTAATGCGACCCGCCTTTCGATATCAAGCGAAAGCGTGGCATAAGTCATGGTGTCTGTTTGAATAATCACGCGTCGATACCCGCCGATCGAAACTCGTTGGCAACCTCTGCCAGCGGCGCGACTAACCCAGTATCTTCGGGCCACCACGCAAGCGAGACCACACAGGGAGGCAGGTCATGGATGGGCACGAATGTCACTCCCGGTCGCCGATACCAGAGGCCGACTGCTTCAGAAGTAACACTGATGCCTACTCCCCTTGAGACGAGGAGCATTTCCGCATCAAGGGTGCTCGCTTCTGCCACAACCGGCGCTGGCCCCGCTCGATACTCAGTAAGAATCCAATAATCACGCCACGGCCCCGGTGATTCGGGCGCGGCGACGATTGGCTCAGGCAATATTTCAGCAACGCTCAATGACTCTCGTGCTGCTAGCGGATGATCATCGGGCAGACTTGCGACGCGCCGTTCGGTCGCGAGGTCAACCGAAACCAGACCCGCCAACCCCACTGGATGTCGGATCACCGAGGCGTTTACAAGGTTGTCGCGCAATCCAGCCGAAGGATCAGTAAAGTCAAACTCCTCCGACTCAATGCCAATGTGCGGTTGTCTTTGGTGGTATGTGCGAAGCAGTCGAGCGATAACCTCAAGACCCGCTCCATGTGAGTAACCAAGCTTCAACGCTCCGCGTGGCGTCACGCTGACGCTGTGGGTCGTCCTTATCGCCATTGCGAGGTCGGTTAGCACCTGACTCGCCAACGCGGCGAACACCGTTCCGGCCGGAGTTAATTCGACACTACGCGTGGTGCGGATCAGAAGTTCTACGTTCAGTGACCTTTCGAGGTCTTTGACGGTGTGGCTCAGCCAGGGTGCGGAGACAAAGAGACGCTGGGCAGCTCGTCCAAAGTGCATCTCCTCAGCGACTGCGAGGAAAGCCTCAATTTGGCGAAGATTTACATTTTCCAAATTCACCCCTCCCCCAGCTCGGAACTTTCGGCCATTCATGCCACTCGTTCCACTGACAATTATGTCTTAGACCGACATAATACCGCCATAGATTCGTCCTTCTTTTTGGGGTTCATTGCCCCTATTGTCAACAGTCAACGCAAAGACTGGACGGGGTTGAGATATCCGTGTGCCAACGTTGTATTAGGAAAGCGTCGCAATCAGCGACAGACAGGAGAGGGAAATGACTGGCGCTCTACTCGGAGGTATCTCTTCTCAATTCCGAGTGAACCCCTTCACGGGCCAGCACCTTGAAGTCGCTCGGGCGAACGGCGCAAAGATTCTGACGACGGGCGGTCGCGAATTCATCGACATGTTCATGGCCCACGGAAGCACGGTTTTGGGGCATGCGAACCCCGACGTCTTTGGTGCGATACGAGAGATCCTTGATGCCGGCGTGATTGTTGGGTACGAAACTGGACTGGGCGAAGAGGTCGCGGAGCAGATTGTCGAATTCGTGCCATCAGCTGAAGCTGTTCGCTTTGTGGCTTCAGGTAGCGAAGCCGTTTCCACCACCATGCGTCTGTGCCGCGCCCACACGGATCGCGAGATCATTCTGAAAATTGACGGCCACTTCAACGGTGGCAGTGATTACGCAGTGATCAATTCGATGTGGACTAACACTGACTCGTCGAATCCCGGTGGGCGGCCCTCACGGCCGATACTGTCGTCGAACGGCGTGCCCCAGGCAGTCGTGGACACTGTGGTCCCTGTTCCTTGGAACGATATCCCAGCGCTTGAAGCCACGCTGGAAATGTACCGTGACCGTGTCGCTGCGGTCATCATGGTGCCCATCGACTACAACAATGGCTGCATTGTGCCGAGTGACGGATACCTCGCGCAGGCCCAGGAGCTTGTCCACAACGCAGGCGGAATCGTCGTCTTCGACGAGGTGCTTTCCGGGTTCAAGACGGGCCTGGGATGCGCGCAGGAATTGTACGGCGTCACACCGGACATCACCCTTCTCTCCAAGGCCTTGAGCAGCGGTGTTCCGCTCTCAGCAATCGCTGGTTGTGCCGATGTCATGTCGACATTCATGGTTCCACTCCCCAAGGGCGCGCTGCAGGGCGGTACCTACGCTGGCAACATCATCGGCCTTGCAGCCGCGAAAGCCACACTCGGTGTTCTTTCGAAGCCGGACTTCTATCCGCAGATGCAAAGTCGGGCCGATCGCTTCTATGGGGAACTGCAGGCCATGTTCGACGCTTCGCCCCTCCCAGCACGTGTTCAAGCATTGGGTTGCATGTTCGGTCTTTATATCGGCACTCGGGATCCGGTTACGAGTTACCAGGAAATACGTGCCCTAGATCGTGAACTGAACAAGCGCTTTTTTGCCGGCTGCATCGAGGAGGGCGTGTACTTCCACACGGACTTCTCAGTGTCGGCAGCACACTCTGAGGAGAATCTCGCTCAGGTCATTGAGCGCATGGGGAAGGTGGCGTCGCAGATTCATTGAGGAGCGGCGTCTCTTTCGACGTTGCGCTTGGACAGTCAACACAAACAACAAAGGCAGCACCTACATACAAGGGGGATCAAATGTTGGAAGACCAATCGACGGGCGCTCATGACAGCGTCGTCGGAACGAAAGACGAGGCGGATAGCGTTAGGGAATTCGGATACAAACCGGTCCTGCACCGCTCAATGGGCCGTTTCTCAGTATTCGCTATTTCATTTTCATTGATCTCCATATCGACGGGGATATTCGCTAACTACGGCTTCGGACTTAACGAGGGTGGCCCCCGCTTCGTCTGGACCTGGGTCATGGTAGGTATGGGCCAGTTCGTTATCGCGCTCAATCTCGCTCACCTCGCTCCCAGGGTGCCGCTCTCCGGGTACGCTTATCAGTGGGCTGCTCGTATGCGCAGTCCGGGCTATGGATGGTTCCCAGGGTGGTTCGCACTGGTTGGATGGCTGACGGGCACGGCTGGCGTAGCGTACGCGTTCGCTGCGTACTTCGCTCCTTACGTGCACTTAGGCACGAGTCAGGGCACGATCATCGCCGTGACAATTGGCGTCGTGGCGCTCTACACCGTGATTCATCTGTTCGGTATTACCGCAACGTCGCGTCTCAACGATTTCTCAGTCACAGCCGAGCTGATCGGGATCAGCGCGGTGGGCGTGGGTTTACTGATCTACTCATTTGTTGCAGGTCTGCCGCATGCGTATTTCGGCTACTTGGCGACACACGGGCACACCGCAAGCGCAGCTGGCCTTGGAGGATTCGCCGTCTCCTCACTCATGGCGGCCTACACCCTCACGGGTTACGAGGGCGCTGCCGATCTCGCAGAAGAAGCCAAGAACCCTCGAATCTCCGTTCCTCGAGCCATCATTCTTGCCGAAGTCATCTCCGCCACCGTAGGCTTCGTCGTGATCCTTGGGTTCACGTTCGCTATACCGAACTTGAAGGCAGCTCAAGCGACAGGAACCCCGCTCCTTTACATCATGAGTGCGCGGATGCCGGGGTGGGCCGTTGACATTTCAATGGCGCTTGTCTTTGTGGCCATATTCGCTTGTGGCCTCATAAATATGGCAGCCGTTAGCCGTCTGGGGTACTCCATGGCTCGAGACAACATGTTGCCCTTTTCCCGGTCACTCACAAAAGTCAGCGACCGTTACCGGAGCCCTTACGTAATTCTGATTGTCTGCGCAGTTATCTCGATACTCTTCACGCTTACGGCGAAGGTAGAGTCCACAATCACGAGTGTCTCGTCGGTTGCAATTTTCGCGGCATACTTCATGGTGATTCTCGCGGGCTTCAAAGTAATGAACCTTCCCCCATTGCCCGGGACGTTCAGCTTAGGAAAATTTGCGAAGCCACTCGCATATCTCGGGCTGGCGTGGTGCGTGCTGATCGCTGCTGCGCTAACAGTCCCGTCGGTTGGTCACACAGCTGCCAAGGGCGCCGTCGTGATGCTCGCTTTGGGAATATTCTGGTACTTCTACAGGGTCAAGCGCGTCGCGGCTAAGCAAGCTGAACTTCACAAGGATCAAGGGGAATCCAACGTAGTTTAGTCCTGACACTTCTGGCGAATGTCGGTCGTCTCGTCCCCTCGAACGACCGACATTCGCCGTGCATGATTATTCAATCGGCCGTCGCTCATTATGTCTCAAGGTCTAGTGAAAACGTGATCACACATCCGATTCGTCGCCTGGACTGTTACGACAGGACGCTCATGGGCGGATGCGCACGGTTACGAGGCTGGCAAGTACAACGCTGAGCGAGGCTGAATAGATGTCACTCGTTGCGGGGGTGGATTCGTCCACGCAGTCGTGCAAGGTGATCATTCGTGATGTCGTCACAGGACAACTTGTTCGACATGGGCGTGCCGCACATCCAGTCGGTACCTCGGTCAAACCAGAACTGTGGTGGCAAGCATTGCAGAGCGCAATTGTGGCGGCAGGAGGACTTGATGACGTTGTCTGCATCAGCGTCGCTGGGCAACAGCACGGTATGGTTTGTCTTGATGAAGACGGGGAGGTAGTCCGACCCGCTCTCTTGTGGAACGACACTCGCTCAGCTCTAGCCGCAGTTGAATTGACAGAGGAGTTTGGAGCCAAAGAGTGGGCCGACGCTGTTGGTCTAGTTCCGATTGCATCGTTCACCGTTTCCAAATTGCGCTGGTTAGCGGAGAACGAACCCAGAAACGCCGCGCGGGTCGCCGCGGTCTGCTTGCCTCACGACTGGCTCACCTGGAAACTTTCAGGTTCCGACTCGATTTCAGACCTCGCAACGGACAGGTCTGACGCTTCTGGTACTGGGTACTTCGATCCTCGAAGTGGAACTTACCGGCGCGACCTTCTGAAGCTCGCATTTGGGCGAGATCTCTTGCTGCCCAGAGTGGTCGCCCCGCATCAACCCTCATTTGAAGGGGGTCCGAGGATTCTTGGACCGGGAGGTGGCGACAACGCGGCGGCCAGCTTCGGAGTTGACGCCGGAGACGCTGCGATTGTTTCAATTGGTACATCAGGCACCGTATTCGCGCGGAGCACGGAGATGCCCAGAGATCCGACTGGCACTGTCGCTGGATTCGCGGATTTGACGGGGCAATATCTACCGCTCGTTTGCACGCTCAACGCCGCCCGCGTCCTTGACTCGGCCGCGAGTCTTTTGGGAGTCGGTCTGGGCGTCTTGAGCGATCTGGCTCTTTCTGCTGAACCGGGAGCTAAGGGCCTCACGTTTGTGCCCTACCTAGAAGGCGAGCGAACCCCGAACTTGCCTACCGCGACCGGTGCTGTTCATGGGCTCACCCTCGCGAATGCGACGCCCTCGAATCTCGCGCGCGCTGCTGTCGAAGGAATGCTCTGCGGTCTATCGGCAGGTCTCGAGGCCCTTGCCCATGTGAATTGTAAATTTGACCGAGTACTACTTATTGGAGGCGCCGCGGAGTCGGAGGCCGTCCGCCAGATCGCTCCTACTGTGTTCGGAGTCGCGGTTGAGGCATTGCCTCCCGGCGACTACGTCGCCGCCGGAGCGGCACGACAGGCGGCGTGGGTTCTCTCGGATTCGGCAGAACCGCCCAACTGGACTGAATTCGCCGACACTCCGAGAATTTACAATGCGGAAGTCACCGCCGGACTGCAAGACAGATATCGGCAAGCTTCGCAGCACTTCTTGGATCGATAGTTCGAACCGTCAATAGGGACTGCCCACACATTCCTAAGAAAGGTAGACACCAAGAAGTGTCCGAAATTCGGCAACGGACCATCGACCTAGGTACCTGACCCGCGATTCGAGGGTTTGAGACCTTGACCCCATGTGGTGG
>PLEI01000017.1 GCA_003136415.1 Acidimicrobiaceae bacterium
TGGCGCCGGCGTAGAGGCACCCGAGCGCACTGGCGGTGTTGCCGTCAATGAGGATGGAGTGCGCGGTGGCGTCCATGGGCGCCACGTGGAATTCGAGCGGGCACTCGAAGTTCTCCTGGGCGTAGTCGTAGCCGAGACGCAGGGCTTTCTGGTTGGAGGCGAGGAGTTTCTCGTTGCGCGAGTACGACTCGGTGAGCAGCGTCGCGATCACCTCGAGGTCGAGGTCGAGCAGCGCCACGAGCGCGCCGGCGTAGGCGACGTTCTTCATCAACACACGCTCGCGTGAGGAGGTGAAGTTCTCGAGGCACATCTTGGCGAGCGGTACGCCGAGGAACGTCACGTCCTCGCGCAGCAGGTACGAGTCGAGGGGCCAGGACGAGTCGTAGAGGACGTAGCCGCCCGCGGCCACTTCCTTGATGTCCTCGGCGTAGGTCTGGGAGTTCATCGCGACCATGAGGTCGTAGTCCAGCGCGCGCGCGGTGTAGCCCGACTTGTTGACGCGGATCTCGTACCAGGTGGGCAGGCCCTGGATGTTGGAGGGGAAGAGATTCTTGCCCGAGACGGGAATCCCCATGCGAAAGATCGCCTGCATCAAGAGAGCATTAGCGCTGGCCGAACCGGTACCGTTCACGTTGGCGAGCTTGAGGGCGAAGTTGTTCACCCTCACTCCGGTGTCGGTGCCCTCGGCGGAGTGGGAAATGGTCGTGGTCATGACGAGCTCCTCGTGAGGACGTTGTCGGTCCGGGTCTTGCCCAGGATGTTGAAGTTCCCGGCGTAGGGAATGTCCAGTTCGAACTTCTCCATGTCCCACGCCGCCGTCGGACAGCGCTGGGCGCAGAGCCCGCAGTGCACGCAGACGTTCTCGTCCTTCACCATGACGCGTCCCGTCTGGGGCAGCGGGGCCGAGACCCAAATCGCCTGGTCCAGGTTCTGCGCGGGGGCGTTGAGCCGTCCTCGCAGGTCGTCCTCATCACCGTTGGTGGTGATGGTGAGACAGCGCACCGGGCAGATGTCGATGCAGGCGTCGCACTCGATGCACAGGGGAGCCTTGAAGGCCGTCTGCACGTCGCAGTTGAGGCAGCGCTGCACCTCGCGCGCGGTCTGTTCGGCGTCGAAGCCCAACTCCACTTCGAGGTCGATGGCCGCGAAGCGTTTGGTGAGCTCCACGTGGTTCATCTGCTGGCGTGGCGAGGGGTTGTACTCGTTGTGGTAGCTCCACTCGGTCATGCCCATCTTCTGGCTGGCGAGCGTCATGCCCATCGGTGGGCGCTCGTTGACGGCGACGCCCTGGCAGACGTTGTGCATCGAGATGGCGGCCTGGTGGGCGTGGGCGACGGCCCAGATGATGTTCTTGGGACCGAAGGCCGAGTCGCCGCCGAAGAAGACGTGGGGCAGCGTGGACTGGAGCGTCTCCTCGTTCAAGACCGGCGTCTCCCATTCGCCGAATTCAATCCCGAGGTCGCGCTCGACCCACTCGAAGGCATTCTCCTGTCCGATGGCGAGGATGACGTCATCGCATTCGATGATGACCGTCTCGAGCACGGTGGAGTGGCGCGCACCCTCGTCCCACTCGACGATGTCGAATTCCATGCCGATCAACTTGCCGTCGTCGATGACGAAGCGCTGGGGGGAGTGGTTCACCGTGATTTCGATGTTCTCTTCCTCGGCGTCTTCGAGCTCCCAGGGCGAGGCCTTGAAGTACTCGCGCGGTCGCCGGGCCATGACCTTGACGTCCTTGCCGCCCATGCGCATCGAGGTGCGACAGCAGTCCATGGCGGTATTGCCGACGCCGATGATGAGTACCCGCTCGCCGATGGACTCGATGTGGCCGAAGGCGACGGACTTGAGCCATTCGATGCCAATATGAATATGGCCGTTCGCGTCGTCGTGGCGGCCGGGCAGTTCGAGCTCCTTGCCCTTGGGCGCGCCCACACCGACGAATACCGCGTCGAAGTCCTGCGCGAGTAGTTCGCGCATGGAGCTCACCGGGGTGTTGTAGTGGATGTCGGCGCCCATGTCGATGATCACCTGCGTCTCAGCGTCGAGCACCTCGGCGGGCAGACGGAACTCGGGGATGTTGACGCGCATGAGGCCGCCGGCCCTGTCGTACTTCTCGAAGATCGTGACCTCGTAGCCCAGGGGAAGCAGGTCATTGGCGACGGTGAGTGACGCGGGGCCCGCACCGATCAACGCGACGCGCTTGCCGTTCTTGACTTGCGGTGCGGTCGGGAGGAACTCCGAGATGTCACCCTTCAAGTCCGAGGCGACGCGCTTCAAGCGACAGATCGCGACGGGCGTGCCGTCGACGCGGGTGCGACGGCACGCCGGCTCACACGGTCGGTCGCACACGCGACCAAGGATGCCCGGAAAAACGTTGGACTCTCGATTGAGGAGGTAGGCGTCGTCAAATCGACCCTGCGCGATGAGACGGATGTATCCCGGCACGTCGGTGTGGGCGGGACACGCCCATTGGCAGTCAACTACCTGGTGATAATAGTTGGGATCCTGATCATTCGTTGGTTCCACCGAACGTCCTCCCTGAAAGATGTCGTCACGAGTCCGCCACTATTTCGTGGATTTTCGAACCCTCGCCACCTTATATCGCCATCAACGAAGAGGGGGGCGAAGATGCCCACCGGGACTAGAGACCTAGGTCACCAGCCCTATCGGGCATCGGCTTCCTTTCTCGGCCACCGTAATTTTCCCCCGCGCTCGCACGTCCGATTTCGGGTTTCACTCCGGTGCGAGGGATCACCCGGGAACATTCGAGCCGTCGGGGCCATCGTTGAAGCAGGCACCCAAGAATGAGGCGAGTTGGCCCTCGCGGTTGCGCAGCATCAGGCCACCGCGTTCATCGCGGTCGATGTCCAGGGTCGGACAAAAGGCTTCGTGCGCCCCACAGAAAAAGTGTGGTGAGCCCTTGACGCCGCGGATCTGTCCGAGGTGCCACTCCTCGACAACGGCGTCGGTCTGGGACGTTGCATCGTCGGCGAGTGAGAAGCGCCGGGCGATCTCGCCGAGGACGACCGGGTCGGACACGTCACGGCCCGACTCGAAGAGAGCGTCGCGCAGGGCCCAGCTCACCGCCTCTCCCGTCCCGGCGTCTCGCCGGTAGGCCTCTCCCGCGAGCGCGAGGGCGGGCAGTGTCGACGACGGGAACGTCGCGACGTTGAAGTCGGCGAAGAGGTCAGGCGCGACCTGTTCACGCAATTCCTGGACGTGGCGAAGTGTGACCTGCGGGTCGAGGGGTCGGCCGTTGACCAACTCGAGGGGCCAGGGGTGGATGAACATTTTCACCTCCGAGCGTCCGTGTTGATCGCGTTCGAGGCGGGCGGCCCGCAGTCCGACGTGGGCGAAGGGGCACCATATGTCGGCGTACACCTCGAGGGAACTCGTCACCGTCCTCAAACTATCCGTGCGCGAACGTCACTCGGGGAAGAACCCGGTCGAGCCATTGTGGCAACCACCACGCCGCGCGGCCGGTCAGCCGCAAGAGTACCGGCACCAGGACGAGTCGAACCAGGAAGGCGTCGAGAAAGACCGCCGCCCCCAGAATGATCCCCATCTCCTTGGGGGGAAGCGGCCCGGAGAGGGCGAAGGTGAAGAAGACTGCCATCATCACCGCCGCCGCCGAGAAAATGACGCGACCCGAATGGGCCAACCCATTGACCATGGCGTCATGTGGGTCCGTGCTCATCTCGTAGTGCTCCTTGGCACTCGAGAGCAAGAAGACGGTGTAGTCCATTGAAATGGCGAAGATCATGGCGAAGAAAAAGACGGGTCCCCACGCGTCGAGGAAGCCCTGGGGGGCGAAGCCCAGCAGGGCGTGACCATCTCCGTTTTGGAAGATGAGCCGGGCGACGCCGAAGGCTCCCGCCGTCGCTAGCAAACTGGTGAGCACGCCGATGGCGGCGATGAGCAGAGCTCGCAGTGCGAACACCAAGAGAATAAATCCCAGCATCATGACCAGGCCGATGACGACCGGCGTCTTGGCCGCTAATGAACTTTGCAAGTCGTAATTCTCAGCGGGCGCTCCACCTACGAGTGTGCCGGTGGGGAGGTCCGCGCGCAGTCGATTGATGAGCGCACCCATCTTCGGGCTCGACGGATCGATGCGAGGGATGGCCCCGATCATCGTCAGTTGTGACTGGCCCGTCGCGTGCTGCGCGGGAGTTACGCTCGCCAGACCCGATTCACTCTTCAGCACGCGCGTCGTCGCGCCGGTCTGCGGCGTGGGCGTTATTACTTCGAGCTCCCCGGGGGCACCCACGCCGAATGCCTGCTGCACCTCCAGGTAGCCGATTCGCGAAGCGGCGCTGGTGGGCACCACCTTGATCGAGGGCATGGCTATCTTGAGCCCGAGAACTGGGAGCGCGAGCGCTACGAGTACTACCAGCGCGCCTGCTCCGAAGGTCAGCGGACGCCGCCACAGAAGTTCGCCCCATCGCGCGAAGCGCGCGGAGCGGTGTTCACCGGCGTGAACCCAAGGTAGAGAAAGCGAGTCCACCCGGTCGCCCAAATGGCCCAGCACGGCCGGCAGGAGGGTGAGCGATGCCGCCAGGACGAAGACCACGGCGATCATGATGCCGCCGGCCATCGAACGAAAGGCGGGGGAGGGGACGACCATCACGCTCGAGAGCGAGACGAGGACCGTGACGCCCGAGAAGAGAACCGCCTTGCCCGCGGAGTCCATGGTCTCGGCGACCGAATGACGAACCTCGCGGTGTCGTCCGAAGTGGGCACCACGAAAGCGCACCACGATGAACAGCGCGTAGTCGATGCCCAAGGCGAGGGCGAACATCAAGGCAAAGTTCATGGCCCAAATCGAAATGGGAGTGAATTTAGTTAATAGGTCCAACAGCCCCGCGGCGCTCAGTAGTCCGGCCATCGTCAACAGCAAGGGCAGTCCGGCGGCCACCAACGAGCCAAAGGCCACCATCAGGATGACCAGGGTCACCGGCCAGGAGAACATTTCTGACTTCATCATGGCGGTCCGGTTGGCGGTGTTGAAGTCGGACCACAATACCGAGGATCCGGTGGCGGTCACCGAAATTGACGACGTCGCGAGGGACGCGAGTGGGCCCTTGAGCGAGTCGGCGGCTCGCACCATCGTGTTGGGATCTGACCCGGCGCCGCCAAGAACGACGGCCGTGCGCCGGTCGGCACTCAGGGTGACCCCGGGCACCGGTGCGACGACTTGAGAAATGTCATGATTCGCCGAGAGCATCGCTTCCACTTGCGCGATCACGTGCGCGGCGGCCGGCGTTGACAGAGGGTCCCCCGAGTGGACGACGACTTGGAGTGCGGAGCTCGCGTTGCCCCCAAAATCTCGTTGCGCGAGCTGACGAACCGCCACGGATTGTGAGCCGTCGGCCTGCCAGCCCGCGCCGCTCAAGGATTTTTCGACGTGGGGCGCGAAGATTCCCAGGATGATGACGATCAATAACCAGGTCGCGACGACGCGCCGCTTATGCAGGACCGACCAACTGCCGAGGCGCCCGAGGATTCCCGAGGTCGGTTCCGGGTCGTTGAGGGGATCGCTCAGTGGGGTGGTGTCGGGAGCTGGGGAAAGAGTCATTCGAACAGTCTATATACCCCCAGGGGTATATAATCAAGTCAACTCGTGGACGACGAATCCGACGAGGAACAGAAAATCACACGAAGAGGAGTTGAAGTGGAATTGGTGAAATGGATGGCGACGGGAGCGGGTCGGACCGTCCGCATGGTGGTGGGGATCTCAATGATGGTGACGGGATTTTCACTGGGTGGCGGTTGGATTGCACTAGCGATCGTCGGGATTGTTCCCGCGGCGGCGGGTGCGGGTGACTTCTGTCTCGTGGCGCCGATACTGGGTCAGCCCCTCAAGAGTCATCACAAGTAGGAATCGAACGCTCCTCCTCGGTGAGGAGTTGACGGTCCGCTTAGAAATCGATTGTTGCGTGGGAATGGCTTCGTCCGTCTGGATTTACGGGTACGGCCCGACTCGAGCGACTGAATGTCACCTTCGTCGTCGAAGTTCACGGTGGTGTTCGCGCCAGTGGGATCATCTGACGGCGGATCGCGACGGGAGTGCCGTGGACGCGGGTGCGACGGCACGCCGGCTCACACGGTTGGTCGCACGCGCATCCCAAGATGTCGGGAGGAACGCGAGTCCCTCGAATGAGGATGTGGGCGTCGTCAACACGACCCGGCGCGATGAGACGTATATCGCTCGGCACATCGGCGTGGGCGCGGCGCGCTCATTAGTAGTTAACTACCTGATGAAAATGGTTGGGATCCTGATCATTCGTTGGCTCCGCCGAACGTCTCCCCTGACAATTGTCGTCAAGAGCCCACACAATTTCGTGGATTATCAAACCCTGGTCACGTGATATCGCCATCGACCAAGAGAGTGGGCGAAGCGGACCTCGGGACGAGAGACCTAGATCATCGCGAGTGACTACCATGGTCCTTCGAAGTGCGCGGCGGTGAACTCGACACGTGAGCGTCAAGTGAATGTCATTTTCGCCCCTCAGGACTCTTCGACGGTTTCCTTCATCTCGATCAGCGTGATGAGACCCGTGAGAAAGTGTCCGAACTCTTCGTCGCCCAGGGCTTCGTTGAGTCGTGCGGTCACCTTCGACGTCGCCTCGACCACCGCGTGGGCGCACGCGTGTCCTCGCTCGCTCAGGCTGAACTCTCCTTCGACGTCGTCGACGTAGCCGGCCTCGATCAGCCGGTCCAGGGTGTGCGTCTTCTCCAGAGTCCGACCACGTGGGCGCACGCTGTCGTCGCGGGTCATCTCGTAGTGCAGAGCGCCCAGGACGAAGGCTCCATTGGTCGCGAGCGGGTCGAAGCCGCGAGCGGCGAGTGTCTGACGGATCTCTGCGCCGTAGGCGCCGCGCGCCTCACGCAGCAGTATCGCGACGGGAGGCAGTGACTCGGTCATCAACTCAAAGTAGCGGATGGCGCCCATTTCGGCCACTGAACGAGGAGCGTGACGCCGATGAAAACCATCGCGGCGTCTACGCTGTCGCTAACGCGAGAGCGTCCCCTCGTGCTTGTCCGCCATCGTCAGGAGAATCGGTGAACGTCCTCGAGTTCATTCTCGGCCTTCTCATCGTGGTGGTGACCATCACGGGCACCCTCTTCGTTCTGGTCCTGCCCCGCCAACCCTTCGGCATCGAGCGATTGACGCTCGTGGTGAATCGCAGCGTCCGCCTTCTTTTCGTGGGGCTCTCGCGATTGGCCACTACCTACGAGAAGAAGGACGCGATCCTCGCACCTACCGCGCCGGTGGCGCTGCTCGGCCAGATCCTCTTCTGGGCCGCCTCGCTGATATTTGGTTTTGGCATCATGCTGATCCCGACGACTCATTCGTTTGGTCTGGGACTTCTGCAGGCGCTCACCGCCCTGTTCACCGTGGGGACGATTCACGCGGGCGGTCCGGCGAACGTCGGAATCGATATTTGGGCCGGCGCGACGTGGGTCATCGTCGTGGCCCTGCAGATCGCCTACCTACCGACGCTCTATGGCGCGTTCAGCCGGCGTGAGGCGCTGGTCGCCATGCTCGAGAGCCGTGCGGGTGCGCCGGCGTGGGGCCCCGAACTCCTCACGCGCCATCAATTGGTGGGTATCACCGACACGCTGCCCGACTTGTACAAGGACTGGGAGTTGTGGTCGGCGGACGTCGCCGAGAGTCACAGTACCTATCCCATCCTGCTGCTCTTTCGCTCCCCCGAACCCTGGCTGTCGTGGATGCTCGGTCTTCTCGCGGTCCTGGACGCCGCCGCGATGCAGCTCGCGCTCTCGCCTTCGACGGCTCCGAGCCAAGCGCGCCTCTGCTTGCGCATGGGCTTCACCTTGACCAACCGCATCGCCACGTCGCTGGGCTGGGAAGTCGACTTTGACCCCAAGCCCGATGAACCCATCCAGCTGACCTTCGAGGAGTTCGAGGTGGCCGTGGCGATGCTCCAGCGGGCCGGCTTCCCCCTCGAGCGCACCGCGCAAGAGGCCTGGCCGGACTTTCACGGTTGGCGGGTCAACTACGAGGAGTCGATGTATCACCTCACCGATCGCCTGACTGCCCCGCCGGCGAAGTGGTCGGGGAAACGTAGCTACCTCCGCGAGGCCTCGGTCGATCCGCACCGTCCGCCGCACCGCCACCCGGGGAGCAACCCCGATGCCACCTTCGAAGTGCCGCTCGTGGTCAACTCCCCGTGGAGCTTTCGCAAGCGTCATATGCATCGTCACTAGGGGGTCGGAGGGCGCCCTCGCGGGTCGTTTCACTCTCCTGTTCCACGGTCGCGGTGGGGGCGCCTCCTGGTATAATTGTTGACATGTCATCTATAGGTGGCGGGGTTGAGTTCGTGGCGCCTCGAGGAGGCAATCGGCGGTCAGCGGGTCAGTGCCGTGTAGTCGGCGGAGATCCTCGTGTGGGAGATGCACGCCACCGTGGGCGCGTAGTGGGTCCGCTCCGGATAAGTTCGACGTGTGAGGCGCATCGGATGAACGTGACTTTTGGTGACAACGTCAAGGAGAGTCAATACGAGATCTTCGTTGACGCTCAGCGGGCCGGCGTCGAGGTCTACGAGCTGGGCGAGGGGCGCATCTCTCTGGTGCACACTGAGATCGACCGCTCCTTTGCCGGTCAGGGCCTGGCACCGCAGTTGGTCGTCTACGCCCTGAACGACGCACGCGCGCGCGGGCTGACGGTGCTGCCGTTTTGCCCCTACGTCGCGAAGTTCATCCGCGAACACGCCGAAGAGTATCTCGACCTGGTCCCCGAGGCTGTGCGCGCGCAGTTCAATCTCTGATCCCTCATCGGGCAGGATTCGCGCTAGCGGGCGACCAATTCGGTGAGGGCCAGCACCGTGTTCCAATTTCGCGTCGTCGCACCCTTGAGCAATATGAGTTTCGGCACCATCACCGAGCGTCCCATTCCCTCGGGCAGGTGCAGGTAGACCTCACGCCCGTCGACGGTGTACTCCTCGGGTTCCCAGTTGTTGCTTCTCGCGGCGGTGATCGACGCAACGTCGGGTGCGGTATCGAGGAACGACACGTGCAGTCGCGAGGGTTCGGCCCCGGGATACGGGTTGGCCTCGACGATGCGCGACAGCTCGCTCGACGAACGCACCAGCACGGGAATCTCCCAACCGGTGTTTTTCACAATGGCATCGCGGACGATTGTCGCGACCTTGACTCGCGCGGCGTGTTCGAGAATGACGTTGCCACTTTGTATGTAGGTGGACACCGATACGAATCCGGCGGTGAGCAACCACTGGGTGAGGTCAGCCATCGGCATCTGGTGATTGCCGCCCACGTTGATTCCCCGGAGCAGCGCGACCGAGATCATCGAGTCGATCCCGTGGGACGTCGGACCGAGGAGCACCGATCACCACCGTTGTCGTGGGGTACGCGCTCGTCGCCATTGGCACACATTCATCACTCCTTGAGGATCCGTGTGCCTTCACTGTAGGACTGCGAGTTTGTCGTGGTCAGATGGCCCACTCGAATGCTCTCGCAGGAGAACCGGTCGGTCACGGAACGCGCGTCTCCCTGACGGTAGCCTCAAGTCAGTGACGGTCATTTTGATTCCGGGATTCTGGCTCAACGCCGAATCGTGGCACTCGATGGTGCAAGCACTGGAGAACAGCGGACACGACGCCATCGCCCTGACGCTTCCGGGCATGGCGTCGAGAGACGATGACCGCCGCGGTATCGGACTTCGCGACTTCGTCAATTGCGTCACTGACGAAATCGACCGGGTGAGTGGACCCGTGGTGCTCGTCGGACACTCCGCGGGGGGAGCCATGGCCCACGCCGCGGCCGACGCGCGGCCCGAACGTGTGTCGCGCGTCATCTACGTCGATTCGATGCCGCTGGGAGATGGGGACTGCGTCAACGCGGAGTTGCCCGTCGTGGGCGCACAAATACCCTTGCCGGACTGGTCGGTGTTTGACGCCGAGGACCTGGTGGACCTCAGTGAGGAGATGCGCGCCAATTTTCGAGAGATGGCCATCCCCGTGCCCGCCCGAGCGGCGAGCGACCTCCAACAGCTTCACGACCCGCGTCGCTACGACGTGGCGTCAACGATCATCGCCTGCGCCCACCCGAGCGCGCAACTTCAGCAGTGGATTGTCGAGGGCCACCCCTGGATTGCGGAACTGGGCGCCATGAAGAATGTTGAGTACGTGGATCTACCCACGGGACACTGGCCTCACTTCACCCAGCCCGACGAATTGGCCGACGTCCTCGTGGCGGCGGTCGGTGCTCACGAAAGTCCCCGCGATTGACTCGATGGAGCAGTAGCTCGATGGCGATGGCGATGGTAGGATGACTGATTACGTCGCCATCAATCGGGCGAATTGGGACAGCCGGGTTCACCATCACGTCGTGGGGTACGACCTCGAGTCCTTCCGATCCGATCCGCAGTTCATCTCCGAGGTTGTCCGTTTCGACCAGGTGCGTCTGGGGAGCATCGCGGGGCTCGACGTCGTTCATTTGCAGTGCCACATCGGAACCGACACACTGTCGTTGTCACGACTGGGCGCGCGGAGCGTTACGGGACTCGACTTCTCGGCACCCGCCCTGGCGGCCGCGAGACAACTCGCGTCGGAGTGCGGGGCGCAAATTGACTACGTCGAAAGCGAGCTGTACGACGCCGTCAGCGCTCTCGGCGCGGAGCGTTTCGACCTCGTCTACACCGGCATCGGCGCGCTGTGCTGGCTGCCCGACATTCGCCGGTGGGCCCACGTTGTCGCGAAATTGCTGCGCCCGGGGGGCCGGCTGTTCATTCGCGAGGGACATCCGGTTCTCGAGTCGGTGAGCGAACCGCGTCCCGACGGGTTGCTCGTCATTGAGTACCCCTACTTCGAATCCGAGGGCGTTCACTTCGTCGAAGAGCAGAGCTACGTCGAACACGAGGGGACGCTGACGTCGCCCGAGAGCGTTTCCTTCAACCATGGGCTGGGCGAAGTGATCACCGCCGTCCTTGATGCCGGCATGACGCTCACTGGTTTGGAGGAGCACCGTAGCGTCCCGTGGAATCCGCTCGAGGACCTGATGGTCGACCCGGGAGATGGTGAATACCGGTTGAAGGTCGGCCCCGACCGATTGCCATTGACTTATACATTGCGGGCGACGAAGGCGTAACGAGTTCGCGACGTGCCGGGCCTGGGCCTCGTCCCCACGAATGGGGCTCCCACCACTCAGTCCGTTCGTTGTCTCAGATCCCAGGGTCGACGCGATCCGTTGCGAAATGCGGCGGGGACGGTTCCTCGTGGCCCGCATCTCGCCCACATTTCCGCACTCTCGACGGCCGCGGTGGAGTCCGGATTTGGCGCCCGCCGGTCAGACAAGTCTGCCCGCGTTGACTCGGTTGAGTCCGCATCGAGGCGATCGAGCGCCCCTCGTCATGCGCGCGTGCGCGCGACGGGTCCCCCATGCCCTACATTGGTCATTTAGGGCAAAAGGACGGACGAATGCTGCCATCGGGCGAACAGATTGAGATTACTTTCCAAGACGAGAAGGCGGTCATCACCGAAGTCGGAGCGACGCTGCGCACCTACCACAAGGGTGGAATTCCCGTCGTCGAGGGATTCGCTCCCGACGAGATGCCCGACGCCTGTCGCAACCAGCTCTGCTACCCCTGGGTGAACCGCGTGGGATCGGGCGAGTGGACCTATTCCGGGCGTCACGCGTGCGCGGGTGCAGACAACGTTGTCCAAGCAACGTCGAATCACGGAGTGGCCCGTTGGCGCCCCTTCGCGTTCGATGCGGTGGGTCTCGATAACTGCACGCTGTCACTGGTCTTGCACCCGGTGCCGGACTATCCGTTTCTTACCAAGTTCGCCGTACACTACGAATTGGGCCCTCGCGGATTGACGGTCACCTCGACGGTCACGAATCTCGACGTCGTCGCCATTCCCTTCGCCTTGGGTTTTCACCCGTACTGCGCGGTAACGACGCCCACCATCGAAGGCTCACTGCTGACGGTCCCCGCATTGACGTATCTCCAGGTCGACGAACGCATGCTGCCCACGGGCGAGAAGCGGTCGGTGGAGGGGAGCCCCTTGGATTTTCGCGCGGCGAAGTTGCTGGACGGGATCGAACTCGACGTCACCTACGCGGACCTGATTCGCGACGAGTCCGGGATGTTCAGTGCGACGTTGCTCGACGCGAACGGCCACGAGATCGAAGTGACCCAGGACGAGGCCTTTCCCTACTTCCAGGTCTTCAGTGGCGATACTCTCGCACCCGGTCGCCGGCGCACGTCGGTTGCTCTCGAGCCGATGACGGCGCCCGCCGAGGCGCTTCGTTCCGGCGAGGGATTGATTGCGCTCGCGCCGGGCGAGCAGTGGTCCGGTGTCTGGCGGGTGCGCCGCAATAAGTAGCTCCCGCGTCGGCGCGCGAACTTCCCGCTCGTCTGCTAGAAATCGATGAGGCCGATGCGCCGGGAGTACCGCATTTGAACAGATGAAACGCTCGGGGGGGCAATGACATTCACACCACTCGCACCAACGTTGCGCGTCCCACCAACTCGGATCGCGAAGGACACCTTTTTGATCCATCAGGTGCAAGAGGCACTGGGCGCACCACTGTTTGTGTATATCAACTCGATGGTGATTGTCGGAAAAGAGCCGGTGATCATCGACACCGGGACGCCCGCCAATCGCCAACAGTGGCTCGAGGACGTCTTCTCCCTGGTGGAACCCGAGGACGTGCGATGGATCTTCATTTCGCACGACGACGTGGACCATACCGGAAATCTCGACGACGTATTGTCGGCGTGTCCCAACGCGCAACTGGTCTGCAATTGGGCCTTCGTCGAGCGATATTCGAACTGCTTCAACTTTCCCCTTCATCGGTGCAGCTGGGTGATGGACGGAGAGTCGTTCGATGCCGGCGACCGGACCCTACTCGCAATGCGACCACCGGTCTACGACTCCCCGACGACGCGGGGACTCTACGATCCGACGACGGGGGTTTACTGGGCGGTCGACTCCTTCGCGACGCCCGTGCCGGATCCGGCCATGGCGGTCGCGGACCTCGACGGGGAGTTCTGGACCTCCTCACTCGCGTTGTTCGCCTTGGGCGCCGTGAGCCCGTGGCTCTCGATGGTCGACCCCGATAAGTTCGGCGCGTGCGTCGACCGCACGCAGAAACTGGACATCGCGACTATTGCCTCGTGCCACAGTCCCGTGATTGAGGGTCCCTTCATCGACAAGGCATTCCAGCGAATCCGCGAACTACCCTCTCTCGAACCGATGATGCTGCCCGGCCAGTCGGTGCTCGATCAGATCATCGAGGCGACGTCACTACCTCAGAGCGGTCGTTCAGCCACTGGCAATTGACACCAGGACAATCGATCTCGTCTCAATGGTGTTGCGACGCGGCAAAGACCAAGAACACCTCGACGCCGCCAGAAAGTCGAGCGGCGAATTCATGAGTCGATTCGGAACCCTCGCCTCGGTCCGAATGCGGAGAATAGATGATCGTCAACAATGCCGTCTACGTCGATGGTCGCAGAATCGACCAGCCCGACAAGCCTTGATAAGTCGTACGAAGTAGTTTCGCAACATCATGACATGACATGGCAAGCCCGCTACCGTTCGAACAATGAGGAATTAGCGTCAGCCGCCCGATTCAAGATCTGTCGCGCTTGAGTCACTACGGGTCCGTCCACCATGAGACCACCGACGCGATACACCCCCGCACGGTCTTTCGAAGCCTCCAAGATATTCTTCGCCCACGCAATCTGTGCCGACGTCGGTCGGTAGGCCGCGCGGACCACTTCAACCTGCGAAGGGTGTACGCAGGCGCTCGCCGAATAGCCCATGGCCGCCGCATCGGAAGCCTCGTCGCGTTGGCCCTCGAGATTCTCAAATTTGAGATAGACCGCGTCGAGTGCGCAGCGCTGGTGCGCACCCGCGGCCAGGAGCGTTCGAGCACGGGCGTAGCGTGCGACGTCGCGATAGGAGCCGTCGTCGTGGCGACTCGAATAGCCGCCGAGGGCGGCGACCAGGTCTTCGGCCCCCCACATCAGACCGACCGTGTTGGGACACTCGGCAATGGCGTCAGCCGCCATCACGCCCGCGGGCGTCTCGCACAGCGCGAAGACGCCAAAACCTGCCAGGGAACGGACCTCGTCGGCGCCGGAGGTCTTGGCCAGCATGACCAGGTGAAAGGGGGACTCTTTCAGCATCGCTAGATCGTTCGCGTGTTCGGGAGAGGTGACGGGATTGACGCGGACGATGGTGGTGGCGGGATCGAGGGTCGCGACCGCTACGTTGGCGCGGGCCTGCTCACGTTGATCCGGCGCGACGCCATCTTCTAAGTCCACGATGACGACGTCGGCGGCGGCAGCGGCCTTGGCAAATCGCTCGGGTCGATCAGCGGGGCAAAAGAGAAAAGCCGGACCCGGCGCTACCCACTTCATGCGGGGTTCGTGGGGCGACACTGCACCAGCATGGCCCGGTGACACTGAGCGACGATCACGCCGTGTTGGTTTCGCGCGACGTGCTGTAGCTCGACGACGCCCTCGCCGGGCCGACTCTGAGAAGGTCGCGCCTCGGTGACGAGGGATTCAGCGTAGAGCGTGTCGCCAATAAAGACGGGCTGGGGAAAAGTGACGTCGCGAAAGCCGAGATTGGCGACCAGGGTGCCCAGCGTGAGCTGGCTGATCGAGAGCCCCACGAGAGTCGAAAGCGTGAACAGACTGTTCACGAGTCGCTGACCAAAGACCTGCTCGGCGGACCACACGGCGTCGAGGTGTAGCGGCTGAGTATTCATGGTGAGGGTAGTGAAGAGGACATTATCCGCTTCGGTGACGGTACGACCCGGTCGGTGGCGGTAGAGGGTCCCGACGGTGAATTCCTCCAACCAGAGCCCCCGCTGCTCCACGATCTTGCTGTCGTCCGTCGACATTCGCACCTCACTGCCTCGCCGGCGCACGTCAATGTCGGCGTGCCGCTCCGTGGACCAAGAGCCACGTGAGCCCCACACTTTGGCGCCACTCTAATTTTGATAGTAGGTGGTCTCGCCACCTCGCCCGCGAATCGTCCTGCGCTGAGCGTGGCCGACCCCGTAATCGCCCACCTCCGGCGGTGGGCCGCTACAAGGGGGGAGTCGCCAAGAGGAGCCTCTCGACGACCAGGTGAACTCTCACTAACCTAGCCAAATGAGCCCAATTATGGGATTTTCGTAACCCGTGGTCGAGTTCGACGACGACGACGTGAAGTGGACTTCGCGAGTCGACACGCGTAGCGAGAAGTATCTCGAGAATTACCGCCACCAGGAGTTCCTGGTCAGTGAACTCCGTGAGCGCCTCTCGGTCGCCGCACTCGGCGGTTCGGTGCTGAGCCGCGAACGCCACGTGGGTCGAGGCAAACTTCTCCCGCGCCAGCGGGTCGACGCGTTGCTCGATACCGCGAGTCCGTTCCTCGAACTCTCCCCACTCGCCGCCACCAATCTCTACGACAACGACGCGCCCGGCGCGGGGATCATCACCGGCGTCGGCCGCGTCGCGGGCCGCGAGGTGATGGTCGTGGCGAACGACGCTACCGTCAAGGGGGGCACGTACTATCCGTTGACGGTCAAGAAGCACTTGCGCGCCCAAGAGGTCGCCCTGCAAAATCATCTGCCCTGCGTCTACCTGGTCGACTCCGGTGGCGCGTTCTTGCCGATGCAGGACGAGGTCTTCCCGGATCGTGATCACTTCGGACGAATCTTCTTCAATCAGGCCCAGATGAGCGCGCTGGGCATCGCCCAGATTGCCGCGGTCCTGGGATCCTGCACCGCCGGCGGCGCCTACGTGCCCGCCATGAGCGACGAGGTGGTGATCGTGAAGAATCAGGGCACCATCTTCTTGGGAGGTCCACCATTGGTGAAGGCCGCGACGGGAGAAGTCGTCGAGGCCGAAGACCTGGGTGGGGGACTCCTGCACGCTCGCGTCAGCGGCGTCGCCGACCACCTGGCCGATGACGACCAGCACGCCCTACGCATCGTGCGGCGCATCGTCGGCCAACTCGCTGCTCGTTCGCCGTTGCCCTGGGCGACGAAGGAGAGTGAAGAGCCCCGGGTGAGTCCCCGTGAGCTCTACGGCGTCATACCCAAGGATTCACGCACGTCGAGCGACGTGCGTGAAGTGATCGCTCGACTGGTCGACGGATCGAGATTCCAGGAGTTCAAATCGCTCTATGGTCCCACCCTCGTCACGTGTTTTGCCCACATCCACGGCCAGCCCGTCGGCATCGTGGCCAACAACGGCGTGTTGTTCTCCGAGTCGGCGCTCAAGGGTGCACATTTCATCCAACTCTGCGATCAGCGTCGGATTCCTCTGGTCTTCTTGCAGAACATCACGGGCTTCATGGTGGGTCGGGCCTACGAAGTGGGCGGCATCGCCAAGCACGGCGCGAAGATGGTGAACGCCGTGGCCTGTGCGCGCGTGCCCAAACTGACCGTCGTGATCGGTGGCTCCTTTGGCGCGGGGAACTACTCGATGTGTGGTCGCGCCTACTCCCCGCGCTTTCTGTGGATGTGGCCGGGCGCGCGCATCTCGGTGATGGGCGGCGATCAGGCGGCCGCGGTGCTCGCGACCGTTCGCCGCGATCAACTCGAGGGTCGGGGCGAAGAATGGAGCAGTGAGGATGAAGAGTCCTTCAAGGACCCCATCCGCGAACGTTACGAGGCCCAGGGCCACGCCTACTACTCGACGGCGCGCTTGTGGGACGACGGCATCATCGACCCCCTCGACACGCGTACCGTTCTCGCGCTGGCCCTCAACGCCTGTGCCAACGCGCCCCTGGCCGAACCGGCCTACGGCATCTTTCGGATGTAGGGAGCGAAGTGTTCGATACCGTGTTGGTCGCCAATCGCGGTGAGATCTCGGTACGAGTGATCTCAACCTTGAAGCGATTGGGCATTCGTTCGGTCGCCATCTTTAGCGACGAGGACCAGGGCGCTCGCCACGTGCGTGAGGCCGACGACGCGCTACGCGTCGGCCCCGCCCCGGCTCACCAGAGCTATCTGAACATCGAGCGAGTCCTCGAAGCGGCCGTGCGGGCGGGGGCGCAAGCCATTCATCCCGGCTACGGCTTCCTGTCAGAGAACGCGGCGTTTGTTCGCGCGTGTGAGCAGGCGCGCATTGTCTTCATCGGACCGAGCGTCGAATCCGTGGAGATGATGGGGGACAAGATACGAGCGAAGGCGGCGGTGGCGGCCGCCGGGGTCGCCGTCGTTCCCGGGCGTGCGCACGCAATGATGGATGACCACGAACTCGCCAGCGCGGCGCAGGAAGCCGGATACCCCGTCCTCGTGAAACCATCCGCGGGCGGCGGTGGCAAAGGTATGCGCTTGGTGAACTCGCCCGACGACCTCGCCGCAGCGATCGTGTCGGCCCGAAGGGAATCGGCGGCATCCTTCGGTGACGACACGCTCTTCATCGAGCGCTACGTCGAGAGTCCGCGCCACGTGGAAGTGCAGATCTTGGCTGACAACTTCGGTAACGCGATTCACCTGGGGGAGCGTGAATGCTCCCTGCAGCGCCGCCACCAGAAGGTGATCGAAGAATCCCCCTCGCCCCTGATGAGCGAACACTCGCGTCGGGCAATCACGGCCGCGGCGCTTCGAGTAGGCGAGGTGGCCCGCTACCGAGGGGCCGGCACCGTGGAGTTCATCGTTTCTTCAGCGCGGCCTGACGAGTTCTTCTTCATGGAGATGAACACGCGCCTGCAGGTGGAGCACCCCGTCACGGAAATGGTGACGAATATCGATCTGGTGGAACAGCAACTTCGTGTCGCCGCCGGTGAACGGTTGTCGATCACTCAAGACGACGTGCAACCGCGCGGCCACGCCGTGGAGGCGCGCATCTACGCCGAGGACCCCACCCGTGATTTCCTCCCCACCGGCGGCGATCTCCTCTTTCTCCGTGAACCTCGAGGGACGGGGCTGCGCGTCGACAGCTCGTTGGTGCACGGCACCCACGTGGGCACCATTTACGATCCCCTGCTCGCCAAGGTCATCGCCCACGGCAAGGATCGTGGCGAAGCACTCGATCGCCTCGAGAGAGCCGTGGGCGACCTCGTCATTTTCGGCGTGGTGACGAACACGACGTTTTTGCGACACCTGCTGGCCAATGACGACGTCCGCCGGGGGGCGCTCGACACGAATCTGATCGGTCGCCTGCTGTCGGAAGGTGGAGGCCGCGAGAACCTCGGGAAAACTTCACTCCTGGAGTGCGCCGCCGGATTCGCCGTCGCACAACTACTGAGATTGGAGAACCAGGTAGCGGGCGACTCTCGCTTCGACGTGCCCGACGGTTGGCGCATTGGCGAACACGCGACGACGACCTTCTCCGTGGTGATCTCGGAGTCGGTTGCGCTTGACGTGGCCGTTGCGGGTACCTGGCGCGACGCCCGAGTGACCGTCGACGGCGCTGGTCCGTCGGCGCCGGTGCGCTGTCTCGAGTGGCGAAGGGTGTCGTCGGAGGTCGTGGAGTTGTTCCTCAGTGTGCGAGATCGAGCGACGCGAGTACTCGTCGGCTTCGAGGGACCGCGTACTTGGATTTGGCAGGGCGGTTGGACCACCCGGTGGCGGGTCGTCATGCCCACCCGTGGCGGGGGGGAGAGCGACACCCACGACGCCGATGTGCGTTCACCCATGCCCGGGGTCGTCATTCACGTCAGCGTGCAGGAGGGGGACGACGTGTCACCCGGCGACGCCCTCCTCGTCGTGGAGGCCATGAAGATGGAGCACACGTTGGTGGCGCCCCACACTGGTCGGGTCGTCGGCGTCTTCGTCAATCTCGGCGATCAGGTCGTCCTCGATCAGGTCGTGGCCCGGGTGACGAGCATCGCGGCCGAGAGCAGTGACGTCCTCGTGGGGTCCGAGACGCCGACAGAGTGAACAGCGAGTGGCCAGCGCCGCGGCGAGCGACGACGTGGCCGAGAAAGTGGGAACGATGATCGACACAAATTTGGACAGCGAACAAGAGATGTTGCGCGACACTGTCGCGGATTTCGCGATGAACGTGGTCGCCCCGGTGGCTGCGCATCACGACGCTACTGCCACGTTCCCTTACGAGGTGGTGCGTCAGATGGGCGAGATTGGTTTGTTCGGTCTGCCCTTCCCCGAAGAATACGGCGGCATGGGCGGGGACTACTTCACGTTGTGCCTGGCGATCGAGGAATTGGCCCGGGTCGATCAGAGTGTCGCGATCACTCTGGAGGCCGCGTGTTCTCTGGGCGCTATGCCCGTCTACCGATTCGGCACCGAGGCGCAGAAGCAGTATTGGCTGCCGCAACTCTGTTCGGGACGGGCGCTCGGCGCCTTCGGACTCACCGAGTCTGAGGCCGGGAGTGACGCCGGAGGCACCCGGACCACGGCGCGGCTCGACGGTGACTGGTGGGTCATCAATGGTTCGAAGAGCTTCATTACGAATTCTGGTACCACCCTGACCACACTCGTGACCGTGACCGCGGTGACCGACGCCGAGGAGGAACGTCACCGCATCAGTTCCCTCCTGGTGGAAGTACCGGCCGAGGGCTTGGTCGTCGGAAAGGCGTACGACAAGATGGGCTGGCGCGCGTCGGACACCCACCCACTGTCGTTCCAGAACCTGCGGGTGCCACGCGAGAACCTCCTGGGCGAACGTGGTCGCGGGTACGCCAATTTCCTTCAGATTCTCGACGAGGGCCGCATCGCCATCGCGGCCCTCGCCGTGGGTGCGGCGCAGGGGTGCGTTGACCAGAGCGTCGCCTACGCCAACACTCGCGAGGCCTTCGGTCGAACCATCGGACGCAATCAGGCCATCGCCTTCAAGATTGCTGATATGGAGGCGCGTACTCACGTGGCGCGGTGCGCCTACTACGACGCCGCCGCACGAATGTTGACGGGGAGGAGTTTCAAAAAGGAGGCTTCGATCGCCAAGTTAGTGGCGAGCAACGTGGCCATGGAGAATGCGCGCGACGCCACGCAGATCCACGGTGGCTACGGCTTCATGAACGAGAGCGTGGTCGCGCGGCACTACCGCGACTCCAAGATCCTCGAAATAGGTGAAGGCTCGAGCGAGATGCAAAGAATGTTGATTGCGCGACTGGTCGGCGTCGAACACAGCGATTGAATTTCATGGAGGGCAATCAAAACGATTTCGAATGGGGGAGACGATCCAGGGTCGCCAGCTATCGGACAACAGCGCGCGAAACTGAGCATCAAGGATTGGCGGATCTCCTGTGACATTCGCTCAGCGCGCGTATATTCGACGTCGTCAGGACCGTTGGAGCCTTCACGGCACTGTAACGCGAACTCCTTGACAGCCCACCGGCCCACCGTTATGATGACCGCTGACTAGTGGTCAGAGGTCAGGGACCATATCTACGTCGACGGTCCTGTTTTGGGTACCGAGTGATGGGATGTGGGGACCTGGGCGACGATGGAGCAGTCATTGATTCTGTCCAAGACAGGGGGGGTAGTGAAGATGATCTTTAACAACCGAATGATGCGCAGGGCGCCGGTGACGATGGCCGCAGCGCTTGCGGCCAGCAGTGTCTTCGCGACGTGGGCGATTGACGCCACGAGTGCGTCGGCGAAATCGTATTTGTCGATCAGTGTGGGAATCGCATTGTCACCACCGAAGGCGGTATTCATGGCGCCCTACGTGGCCCAAGCGCAGGGATACTTCGCCAAGGAAGGACTCCAGGCGAACCTCATCTCGATGCCGAACGGACTCAGCACGGAGTTGGGCACCACGGCGGGCTCGATCAACTTCGGGTTGAGTTCGGCCACTGACTCGGTCGAAGCGGCAGCGGCGAAGGCGCCGATCCACGCCATCGCTTCTTATGGCGCCAAGCTCGACACGGAGTGCGTGGCGGCGCCGGGATACAACACGGGAGCCAAACTCCGTGGGCAGAACGTGGGGACGACGGGTGCCGCAGGCTTTGCGGCAACCACGTTGGCCGCGTGCCTCAGGCCATTGGGTCTCACCCTGGCCGACGTGCACCCCGTGATAATGACCCGTTCGCAGTTCGTCGGGGCGCTCGCCACGGGAGCGATCAAGGTCGCTTCATTCCACGCCGATGACGCCTACGTGGTTCTGCACCAGATCAAGGGATCCACGGTCGTCGACAAGGAGTACCAGACGCTGCCCAAATGGTGGTACGGCGGCGTCTCGTCGCTCGACTCCTACACCAAGACCCACCCAGTCGTCACCGAGCACTTCCTCGCGGCGTTGATCCTCGCGAACAACTGGATGAATAACCCGAAGAACTTCAAGGCGCTCGTGAACCTGACCGTGAGGGCCACCGGGGAGGACAAGGCGGCCGTGACGTACGCCCTGAGGTTCAATCTCGCGGCGAAGTCCTTCACCACCACGATGAATCCGGCGAGTGTGATGTGGACGGCCAAGGAATGCAAGGTTGTCGGCGACACCACGGTGGTGCCGACCTACAACCAGATCGTCGACAATCACTTCCTCTTGGCGGCGCAGAAGTTGGTGAAGAGTCAAGGTAACGGCTGAACCGCGGGTCGGTGCCGCACGTAACACGTTCCAATGAGTAGCGAAGGAGAGGGCTGTCATGATGATGTCTGAACGGGTTCGCGGGGTTCGATTCGACGAACTCACGAATCCCGAGATCGTGGCGGCCCTCTCCGAGCGGCCCCTGGTACTGATCCCGTGCGGCAGCACGGAGCAGCACGGACCGCACCTGCCCACGGGGACCGACTATTTCGCCAGCCTGGCCATCAGTGACCTCGTGGCCCAGAGGATCGGCGGACTGGTGCTCGGGGGGATGCAGTTCGGGATCACTCCCATCCACATGGGGTTCGCGAGCACCGTGACAGTTTCGGCGGCGACGTTCGAGGCGATTCACATGGACATCGCGGCCTCGTTGGTGGCCCACGGGGTCGAGGAGATCGCCTACGTGAATTGGCACGAGGGCAACATTGGTTCACTGACCACGGTGGCGAGCCGGGTGACCCAGGAACTGAGAGCCAACGTCGTCGTCGCCCAAGCGTGCTACGTCGCGGAGGAGCTCTTTGGCGAGAAGATGGCCGGCCTGACGCACGGGGGGGCCATCGAGGCCGCGGCCGTGCTCGGTTGGCGGCCCGAACTCGTGCGCTACGACCAACTCGACCCGGCGGAGGATTCGCCCGGCGAGCGACCGGCGGACCACGCGCGACGCGGACGATCATTCCAGACGGTCTTGCGCGACATTCGTGAGATCTCGAATTCGGGTTGGTACGGCTCGTCACAGCGGGTCAGCGATGAGGAAGGTCGCGAACTGGTGCAACGCGTCGCCGAGGTCGTGGCCCGTGAACTCGACGTGCGCTTCGAGCACTTGAAGAAGCTTCGTCCGGTCGTTGAGTGATGGCCCGGGTCCTGCGTCCGCGCGACGCCGAAGTCCTGCGTCTGCGGGGTCGCAGCGCGAGCGTCCTGCTCTCCGGTGACGACACCGGGGGGCAGATGACCGTCCGGGTCGTGGAGGTCGACCCGGAGCCTCGCGACGCCGAACCGCGACCACTGCACGTCCACGAGGGCGTGGGTGAGTTCATGTGGATCCTTGAAGGGACCGGATTGCTCCACTGCGATCAGGGGGTCCTGCCCGCGCACCAGGGAGAAGTGGTCTACATCCCCCCGGGTGAGATGCACAAGATCATGCCGAGTGGTGAAGAGTCCTTGCACCTGCTGTGCGTGTTCCCCACGGGTGACATCGCCGCGCGAACGAGAGAGTAGTCCGTGACCATTTCCGACAAGGGAACAACCGTCGTCTGCCTGCGTCCCCGACGCGATTTCGACCAGGTGGGTGTGCCAGTGCCCGACGACCTCGACGTGACTTTCTTCGATCACGAGCGCAGCCTCGACCGGATCGGTCCGGAGGTTGCCTGCGTGGTCCTACCCTCGGCGGGTCCGGCGTTGGCGCCCGAGATGTTCGCTAGCGCGAGTGGCCTCACCCTCGTGCAGTACACGGGTGCGGGAATCGACCGTATCGCCGACAGCGTGATCGCACAATTGGGGTTTGCGGTCTGCAACGTACCGGGGGCGAGCGCACCCGACGTGGCGGCCTACGTCGTCGTCGCGACTGGCGTCCTCCTGCGCAACGTGATCGAGGGCGACCGATTGATGAAGGCGGGGATGTTCGACGAGGCCCGCGTGCGCATGATTCCCGCCGTGGTGCGTGGCTACCGGGGGCTACAAGTCGGGGTGGTCGGTTTCGGAAGCATCGGCCACGAGGTCGCGACATCGTTCCACGCGTTGGGCGCCGAGGTGATGTGGTTCGACCCCGAGCCCGCAGCGGCCGACGCCTCGGGTCTCTTCGAACGTGTCGAACTGGAAGAGCTCTTGGAGCGTTGCGAAGTATTGACGGTGCACGTTCCGCTTCTCGAGTCCACTCGCGGACTGATTGACGCCGCCGCCCTCGCGCGTCTGCGGCCCGGGGCGGTAGTGGTCAACGCGGCCCGTGGCGGCATCGTCGAGGAGGCGGCGCTGATGGACGCCCTCGACTCGAAGCACCTCGGGGGAGTAGTCCTCGACGTCTTCGAACGCGAACCTCTCCCCGCGGATTCACCACTGGTGGCGTGGTCGCAACGTCACGCCGACCGGGTCCTTCTCACTCCGCACATCGCGGGTGTGACGCCCGAGGCGTCACGGGTTCTCTTCGAACGGGCGTGGTCGAACGTCCACTCAGTGCTCGTCGAGGGGGGTGAGCCTCGTCACCGGTTGAGGTGAGGGCTCGCGGGTCGCAGTTCAAGGAACCATTGTGGTCGTCGTCACGCTTGTTCGCAGGCGCGGGCGGTCACCGAAAAAAGGAGGATAGTCAGTGACGCAGGGAACGAGTGGGGGACCAACGAGGCTGGCGGCGGTCGGACTGGGGAGATGGGCGCGAATCATGGCGTCGGCCTACTACCAGAGCGACGACGTCGAGCTGGTGAGCTGCTTCAGTCGCAATCCGGAGCGCCGGGCGCGTTTCGCCGCCGACTACGGCTGCGGCGAGGACGGGTCACTCGAGGCGCTGCTCGCGCGTGACGACATCGAAGGCGTGGTGATCACCGTGCCCAATGACCAGCACGCTTCGGTCATCGAGGCCGCCGCGAGAGCCGGCAAGCACGTCTACGTCGAGAAGCCCGTGGCGGTGGACGTGGTCGACATCAAGCGAATCCGCGCCGCCGTGGCCGAGAGCGGGATCGTCTTCGCCTGCGGCCACAGCGCACGTCGACTGGCCGGGGTGCGCGAGATGCGTCGTTGCCTCGACAGCGGGGAGATCGGTACGCCGTCGATGGTGGAGGTCGTCTTCTCGAACGAGCGAGGCCTCGAGCTCAATGAGGGGGACTGGCGCGGCGATCCCGAGCGAGCGCCCGGCGGCCCGCTCACCCAGCTGGGCATCCATCACATTGACAATCTCAACTTTCTATTCGGCGTGCCGCGCCGGGTCGTGGCGATGGGTCGCCAGGGCGCGCCGAGGGTGTCCAACACCATGGTCGTTGGTGCGCTGCTCGAGTTCGACGACGTGATCGGGTTCCTGGGCAACGACTGGCTCACGCCCGGGGCCTTCACGATGGACCTCTACGCCACCCAGGCCCGACTGCGTTACGAGCTCGACTTCAGTTGGTGGAGCGATTCGGCCGACACCGACGCCCACTCACGCCTCATCAAGGTGGAATTCGACTCCCACGGCGACGATCCCGACGCCCGCGTCCTGTCGGAGCGACCGGTCCGACTCGACGCACGCAACCACCTGCGCGAGGAGATCGTCGAGTTCGCGTTGGCCATCCGCGGCCGCGCCGAGATCGAGGTCGGCCTGGAGACCGCAATAGCCAATGTCGCGGTCATGAGGGCAACCCTTCGGGCTCTCGACGAGAAGCGAACCGTAGAGGTCGCCGAGACCATGAGCGAGTTGTCGTGAGGGGTCCGAGAGGGTTGACAGTCTCGATGGACGATGTTAATGTTTCGCTGATGTGCAGTGGCAAGAGGTCCGACCTGCGAGCAGGAAGGACCCGGAACCGGGGAAGAGGTCAGAACATGCAGGGAATTCTGAGAAATGAGGCGCACCGTGGATGAGCAACTGGCGTTCCTGGCGCATCGCCAGAGCGACATGGTGGCGGTCGCCGTGCGCGACGTCGAGGCGGGTCACGCCGAATACGCATCGTTGGACTCGGACCTACGCCGGCCGATCGAGTTGCCGGAGCCGATCAAACTCGGTCACAAGGTCGCGCTAGTCGAGATCGCCGAGGGCGCCGACGTCATCGAGTACGGCGAACGCGTGGCGGTGGCCACCGCGGACATCGCCATCGGAACTTTGGTACACGTCCACAATGTAAGGAGCACAAGATGGCAACTGGCCTAACTGGATACCGTCGACCGGACGGAAAGGTAGGAATCCGCAACCACGTCCTTATCCTCGGGGTCGACGACCTCTCGAACACGGCCGTCGAGGGGATCGGACGGCTCGTGCCCGGCACGTTGTCGATCCCGCACTCCTACGGTCGATTGCAGTTCGGCGAGGATCTGGAGCTGACGTTTCGTACGCTGATCGGCACGGGGGCCAACCCCAACGTGGCGGCAGTGGTCGTGGTGGGGATCGAGCCCTCGTGGACCGATCGCGTGGCTGACGGCATCGCGGTGACCGGTAAGCCGGTCGTGCGCCTTTCGATCGAACGCTTCGGCGACATCAACGTCATCGCGGCCGGTGCGCGAGCTGCGGCCAAGTTGGTGCAGGACGCCAGTGAGATCCAGCGCGTCCCCGTGGAACGCCACGAGGTCATGTTGTCGATCAAGTGCGGCGAGTCGGACACCACCAGCGGCCTCGGGTCGTGCCCCACCACATCGCAGGCCGTCGATCGCACGGTGGCCGCCAGTGGCACCGTCCTCTTCGGCGAGACCACCGAGTTGACCGGGGGAGAGCACCTCATCGCGGCGCGCTGTGTCGATGACGAGGTCCGCGAGAAGTTCCAAGCCTTCTTCGACGACTACCTCTCGATGGTCGTGGCCCAGGGAGTTGACCTCCTCGGGTCCCAGCCGACCCAGGGCAACATCCGCGGTGGCCTGTCGACCATCGAGGAGAAGGCGATGGGCAACATCGCCAAGACCGGGACGGTGCCGGTCGTGGACGCCCTGAGTCCGGCGCAGGCCCCGACGCGCCAGGGTCTCAACTTCATGGACACCTCGTCGGCGGCTGCGGAGTGCATCACGTTGATGGCGGCGGCCGGGGCGGTGATCCACATCTTCCCGACGGGTCAGGGCAACGTCATCGGCAATCCGATCGAACCGGTGATCAAGTTGACCGCCAACCCCGTGACGGCCGAGACGATGAGTGAGCACATCGACCTCGACGTCTCGGGCCTGCTGAAGTTGGAATACTCCCTGGCCGAAGCCGGTGACCGGTTGATGGAGGTCGTCGACCGGACGATCAATGGTCGCCTGACCTGTGCCGAGGCGATTGGTCACCGCGAGTACGTGATCACCAAGTTGTACCGCAGCGCTTGATCGGCGTCCCCGGTGGCCGCGAGACCACCGGGGACGCCCATCGGCCCGAGCACCCGATCGGCCGACGGGTCGTGGCGGACACGCGGACATCGGATGAGAAGAGGGGGGTTCTGATGGAGATCAGAGGGATGAAGTTGCTGTCAACGCTGTCGCTCGGCGAGGGCATGGCGGGGGGCGAGGGACTCGCCACCCACGTGGGAGCACGCGGTCGCCGGTCCCTCTTCGTGGCGTCGGAGCAAGCGCCCTACGACTTCGTGGTGGCCGACGTCAGCGATCCCACGGCACCCGAGGTCGTCTACCGCCACGACCTGGTCGGTCCCCACGTGCGCTCGAACAATCTGGCCATCCACGAAGACCTGCTCGCGGTCACGCGTCAGGCCAAGGAGATGGGCGCGAGCCCCGCCGGAGTCGAGTTCTTCGACATCTCGACCCCGTCGCAGCCCCGTTCCGTGGGATTCTTCGACGCGTCGGGCGGTAACTCGATCGGCACGCACTTCGTGTGGCTCGACGGAGCCGGTTTTGCCTATCTGGCCACCCAGGACTCCGACTACGCCGCGCGGGACCCGCGAGACCAGTTCATGATGAAGATCATCGACGTGTCGGATCCCTCCCGGGCGCACGAGGTGGGTCGTTGGTGGACGCCGGGTACCCAACGCAGTGACGACGAGCCCGCACCCGTGCGTCCCCACCAGCGACTGGCGAGCGCGCGAGGCGAGTCGCTCACGAGCGAACAGGTGGCCGCACGGCGCGTCGATCACGGCGGGGTCGCCTCGTGGGACTTCGGCATCCGCGTGCACAACGTCTGCGTCCTGCCCGAGCGGCCCGATCGGGCCTACGTCGCCTCGACGTCGGGGGGCGCCTTCATCTTCGACATCGCGGACCGATCGACGCCCCGGGTGGTCGGTGAGTTGCAGTACGGCGCTACTCTGCCCGGCGCCGCGCACACGTTCGTCCCGCTCGGGGCGTCGGGCTTCGGACTCCTCTCGGACGAGACCCTCGAAGAGGGTGCTGCGGACTTCCCCCAGAACGTCTGGGTGGTGGACATGCGCCTCGAGGACCGGCCCCAGATCGTGGGATCGCTGGAGATGCCCTGGCCCGACAGTGTCCCTTCGGAGGGCCGCTTCGGGGCCCATAACCTCCACGAGTACCCCCTGGGCCAGGGAGCGTGGCGCGATTTCAACGTTGCGGCGGGTGCCTTCTTCGGCCTGGGTGTCGGTGTCTACGACGTCTCGACGCCACTGCGTCCTCGAGAGATCGGTCGCTTCGTGCCCGGCGTCGATTCCGAGGGACCCAGTCGCGGTCAGCTGAACGACGTGTTCCTCGACGACCGCGCGATTCTCTACACCATCGACCGCAAGAGCGACACGTGCTTCATCCTCGAGCTCGACGGTGCGACTAATTGAACAATAGGGGGGCTGCACCGAATCGAGGGCGGCCGTAATAAGGGAATGTCACGAGAAGCCTCTGGTAGATTTGACCAGAGACGTAAGAGGTCTGGAGACAGGTCATGGAATCGCTGTTCCACCCAATTCGAGAATCAGGGAGCCTGTCGGACCGCATCGTGACTCTCATCGAGGAGTTGATCGACAGCGAGGCCTTGGGCGAGGGCCAGCAACTCCCGCCCGAGCGAGACCTGGCCACCATGCTCGGCGTGAGCCGACCGGCCCTGCGTGAGGCGATCAAGATCCTCGAGGCCCATCAGCGCCTGATCGTCAAGCACGGCCAGGGCGTGTTCGTCGGCCTCAACAAGCAGGACCTGGTTCGCCAACGTCTGGCCAACCTGGAGATCTCGCTCATGGAGTTGTTCCGGGTGCGCGAGGTGTTGGAATCGACGGCCGCCAACTGGGCGGCGAGCTCGGCCACCGTCGAGGAGATCGAGGTTCTGGCGCGGATCTTGGAGGAACAAGAAGAGGCCTACCTCGAACCCGTGGACTTTGTGCGTCTCAAGCACCTCGACGCGCTGTTCCACATGACCATCGTGTCCATGGCGAAGAACCGCTTCCTCTCCCAGACCTTCGCCGCTCTCCAGGAGATGATCGACGAGGGGATGGAGACCACGTTGCAGGTCCCGGGGCGTCTGGAGATCTCGCGCAACGACCACTATCGGGTGTTTGAGGCCATCAAGGACCGCAACACCGAGGTGGCCGCCGCGGCCGCGGCCATCCACATCAACGGCGCGAAGAACGCCGCGATGAAGCGACTCCGCCAGCCCACCTGACGATCCCGGTCGTCGTCCGAGAAGACGACCGTCGAGGCGAACGAAGTTGTCCGGCGCGTCCTAGTGTCGACGGCCGCGGTCGACGCGTTGCCAGGGGATGACCCAGCGCTGGATCAGCGACAGGATCAACCGCAGCGTCAGGCCCAGGGCCATGATGAGCAAGATGACGGCGAGGGCGGCTGCCGTGTGGTACGTCGAGGACTGGGTCTGCAGGGCATCGCCGATGCCGGTCAACTGCGTCTGGACCTCGGCGATGATCACACCGACCATGCCCATTGCCACTCCCTGGGTGGCTCCGGTGACGATGAAGGGCACCGCGCCGGGCAGGAGAACGTGCAACCAGGTCTGGCGACGGTTCAGGCGCAGCGAGCGCGACACCTCGAGCAACTCGGGGTCGATCTCGCGAATCCCGTGGAACACGGTGACCGTCACCGGCCAGACGACGAAGAGGGTGACGATCACGACCTGGGCGGTGAAGTTGTAGCCCACCCAGAGGCTGATGATCGGTACGAGGGCGACCATCGGCGTCGCGTAGAGGGCGAAGATGTACATGGAGATCGCGGCCTCGGCCGCGCGGTAGGCCCCGGTGAGCATTCCGAGAAAGACGCCGATTATCATGCCGAGCAAGTAGCCCCAGGCGAAGGTCTTCACGCTGATGAACAGCTGGCCTGCCAGTCCGTGTTGGGTGAAGAGCAGGTAGCCCTCATGGATCACGGTGGTGATCGGTGCGAACAAGATGGCGATGGTGTGGCTGCCGTAGATCTGCCAGCCGACGAAGACGATCGCCAGTGAGGCGACCCTGATCGAGAGGAACACGAGGCGCTGGCGACGTAGTCGCCGTTGCCGGCGTTGGAAGATCTGTCGGCCGATCTCATCGGTGGAGGTTCGCGGTTCCGACGGGGTCACGGTGCTCGGGTAGGCCACCTTGTCGTTGTCGATGGTCACGACGTCACTGTCCCTTCGCGGTCGAATCCGGAGTGCGCAAGAGATCCCAGATCTCTTCGCGCAACGGGGCGTAGAGGGGGTTGCGCCGCACCGACGCGACCGTTCGTGGCCGCTCGATGGGGATGGGGATCTCCTTGACGATGCGGCCGGGGCGCGCCCCCATCACCACCACCCGGTCGGCGAGCGTGATGGCCTCGTCGATACTGTGGGTGATGAACACCGCGGTCTGCTTGTGGCGGCCCCAGAGATTGAGGAGCTCCTCCTGGAGGATCTCGCGAGTCTGTGCGTCGACCGCGGCGAAGGGTTCGTCGAGCAAGATGACCTCGGGTCGGATCGCCAGGGCTCGCGCCAGTCCCGCGCGCTGTTTCATACCGCCCGAGAGCTGCGACGGGTACTTCGTGTCACTGTCCTTGAGCCCCACCAACTCGATGGCCTCGCGCGCTCGTTGGAGGGCCTCGTCCTTTTTGATGCCGGCCGCGCGAAGCGGCAACGCCACGTTCTTTAACACGGTCTTCCACGGGAAGAGTCCGAATTGCTGGAAGACGACGGCGACCGTCGGAAGGGGATCGTCGACCCTCGTGCCCCCAATCTCGATGGTGCCGTTGTCGATATCGGTCAGCCCCGCGATCATGCGCAGGAGGGTCGTCTTGCCGCATCCCGACGGTCCCACGACGCAGACGAACTCTTTAGGGGCGATGTCCAGATCCAGGCTCTCGATGATCAGCGAAGTGCCGAACCATTTGAAGATGTCCCGGCATCTGATCTCACCACTGTCGGACTTCGTTCCCTGTTGAGCGGTCACTTCCTTGTCCGTCGCCGGAGATTGTTCCCGAGTCGTCATCGCCCCCCTCTGGTCTGACCTCTTGTCACAAGCTAATCGTGGTGGACCCGACGTGTCAAATGGTGTCACCGACGCATCGCTCTGGCACCTCGAGATACGCCCCGAGGGACTCTCGCCACTCAGGCGTCGAGCGAGGAGGCCACCGCCACGTCGAGGAGACGCCGCGCCGTGGGACCGAGTTTGACGTCACGGCGCCAGACGGCGCGGAAGCTCCGTGAGAGGTCGACGTCGCGAGTGGGTACGACGATCAAGCGGCCACCGGCGACGTCGTCGGCGACGGCGATCTCGCTCAGGACAACGGGTCCACCGCCGCGACGCGCGGCCCCGAGCAACGCTCCGGTGGAGCCCAGGACGACGCTCGATCGCACTCCGCCCCAGGGGGCGAGAGCCGCCTCGAGCACTTCGCGGGTCCCGGAACCGGGTTCGCGGGTCACAATGTCCGACGCGGCGATGTCCGCGCCCGCGACACCCTCTCGCAGTGATGCCCAAGGATGAGTGGTCGCGACGACGACGACGAGACGGTCGTGTCCGACGACCACGCTGTCAATGCCGTCGGTGACCTCTTCGATCCCTTCGACGAAACCAAGGTCGGCGTCGCCGGCCACGACGCGCGCGATGACGGTGGCCGAGTTCACCACGTCCAACGACAGCGCAAGATCGGGCGACTGGCCCGTGAAGACGCGGATCCAGCTCGGCAGGAGGTACTCGGCGATGGTCAGCGACGCGGCCACCTGCACTCGGGACATGGTGCCACGCCGTAGTGCCGCGGCGGTCGAGTTCATGGCGTCGACCTCGACGAGCACGCGGTCCACAGCCGCGGCGATCCGTACGCCCTCGGGGCTGAGGCGCGTTCCGGTGGGACCTCGTTCGAAGAGGGTGACGCCGAGACGTCGCTCGAGGAGGCGCATTCGGGCGCTCACCGCCGGTTGGGTCATGGTGTGACGCCGAGCGGCGCGGCCGAAACTGCCGAGTTCGGCCACCGAACGCAGCAGGTCCAACGATATAAGGTCCGGCGTGGTCGGCGGCAGCACCCCCACAGTCTACCTATGGTGTAGTCGGCATTAATCGGCGCTCACAGAAGGATTCACTCCGCCTAGTCATAAGCCAAGGTGACGGGCTCCTAAGGAATTGGACAGTACCGGTGCGCCCGCGGGACGGGCAGACTCGGATTATGGAACGATCTACTGACTTCACTGCTCGTCGCGACGCGGGAGGTTCCCCTGCTTCCGATCGCGATCGCGATCACGACTCGTTGACGCTGGGACCGAACTGGTTTGCGTCGGTGATGGGGACGGGCATCGTGGCGACGGCGGGCGCCACTCTGCCGTTCCATGTCAAGGGGATGCACGTCTTCACCCTGTCGATCTGGCTGGTCTCCCTCGTCGTGTTGACGGTGTTGATCGTCGCCTTCGCGGTGCACGGGGTCCGTCACCCCGGTGCGATCGGACGCTACGCGCGCGACGTCACCCTGGCGCAATTCTTCGGTGCCCCGCCCATGGCACTGCTCACCGTGGGAGCGGGGGCGCTGCTGGTCGGCCGGTCGCTGATCGGCGACGGGGCGGCCCTCGCCTTGGACTGGGTGCTCTGGTCGGCGGGAACCGTCACGGGTCTGGCGACCGCGGTGGCCGTTCCCTACTTGCTCTTCACGCGCCTAGAGGTGCGCCACGACGCCGCCTTCGGTGGCTGGCTCATGCCCGTGGTGCCGCCGATGGTGTCGGCGGCGTCGGGTGGACTGCTCATCGCCCACGTGTCGTCGCAGACCGGTCGGGCGACCTTGCTCTACGGCTGCTACGCCATGTTCGGCATGAGTCTGATCGCGTCGTTGATCATCATCACCCTCATCTGGTCGCGACTGGCCCACTTCGGCTCCTCGGGTTCGGTCCGCGTGCCAACCCTCTGGATCGTCCTGGGGCCTCTCGGCCAGTCGATCACCGCCGCGGGCATCCTCGGTTCTAACGCCTCGCTCGCGGTGGCGTCGCCGATCGCCCGCGGGTTCTCGTTCTTTTCGGTGGCCTACGGTGTCCCTACGTGGGGCTTCGCCGTGCTTTGGATCTGCCTCGCGACGGGCCTCACCGTCCGAACCGCTCGTCACCACTTGCCTTTTCACCTGACCTGGTGGAGTTTCACCTTCCCGGTGGGCACATTCGTCACCGGAACGACGCGGCTCGCTCTGGCCACGCAACTGCCCGCTCTTCGAGTCGCCGCCGGTGTCGCGTACGTGGGGCTGTTGAGCGCGTGGGTGATGGTGGCCGCCCTGACGCTCCGCGGGATAATCTCCGGTCACCTGCTGCGTTCGCCACTCTCCGGGGGCCGGGGTCCCGAAGCGATGAAGGGCGACCTGACGGCCCTCGCGCGGTGAACGAACACACTCGCGAAGCACCGGCTGTCTCTTTTGGCCGGAGGTCAAGCGAACAACATCGCTCGCGCCGGCCTGGTGGGCAGTTACGCCTTTTGACCAGTCGTTGATCACGGCATTGTGGGCACCGCGCACCGTGGTGAGAACAAGGGCAAGGAACCGGCCGTCTCCATCGAGGCGCTGACCGGAACCGACGTCGCTGAAAACGCCGTCGTGCGTCTCGAGAACGACTTCGGCCGCAAGCCAAACGTCTCGATTCCACGTCACGGGGTGGTGGGGTGCGCAGCACGAGGTGGAGTTGAATTAGGAATCCAACGGCCGGTTTGGACGTAAGGTCACCCTCCGCCAAGCATCTCGTCGCCAGGAGTCTCAATGTCGCCGGTCTCCCACAACAGGGATCCCATGGCGACGGCGGCCTCGTGGCGATCGGGCTCGAGGAGGCGGCCATAGACATCGGAAGTCATCCGGATGGATGAATGGCCGAGTACCTGGCTGACGACGTGAAGCTTGACTCCCTGGGCCAGCATCAAGCTGGCAGCGGAGTGGCGCAGTGACTAATGAGCACAACTAACTCAGACTTCATCGGGCGAAGGGATTTTGGGTGGACACCCAGTCAGCAATTCCAGAAATGATTGCAAGGCATAAGCTCTTTGGAACTAAAGCCATTAGATCTGGGCCGATAACACAGGCCAGCAACTTGATCTGAACGTTCACGAAACTGCTCACCGTGAGAAAATGGCGCGTCAGATGTTTAGGCTGTTTCTTCCGTGGCACATCGACACTGGACGAACTAAAGTTCGATTCGTTTAGTACGGCGACTCATCACCAAGATTGTTGGCGATCCTGACGGAATGATTGCGATTTTGGGCCGGTATGTTTCTGTTTCGTCCCGTTGAACCATCGGGGCGATCTTATTTCCGGCGTAACCAGAAAGGGCTGCATTGCTCGGACAACGACCCCAACACGACAACACCCACGCTTTTTGTGTACTCGCCCACACTGATCCAGTGATGTTCCACCGCTTGACGCAGCGGCTTTTGGAAATTGGTCCGGTGTTCGCTCACCTCGATGCGAAGAGCGACTTCAGTGGTTGGGCTCACAACAATCCGGATGTGGTCTTTCTCGACAATAGGGTGAAGGTGTACTGGGGCCACTGGTCTATGGTTGAAGCGACCACACGCCTGTTAGAACGGGTCCTGACAAATGACCACATCAGTCGGATCACCCTGGTGTCAGGATCGCATTACTTGCTTCGGTCTCCCGCGGAAATCGCCACGCGTGCCGTTTCCGGCGATAATGTCATCGCCGCCAGACGCGCACCAAACATGCCCGACGGGTCACGCCCTGAAATTGAATACCGTCGCAGATTCGTAGCGTCGAAGAACCCCGACTCCTTGGCGCATAAGGTAGCCAACGCCTTCGTCAATCGTGTCGTCTTCGCCGGGCGGCCGCTCGAATGGCGTGACCTGGTGGCATCCGACAACATGCGCGCGGGTAGTCAATACTGGTCCCTCACGCGAGTGACCGCCGAATACATAGTTCACCGGATCCGGAGTAACGACGACTTAATTCGCTATTTTAAGAAAATTAACTGCGCCGACGAGAAAGTGTTCGCCACTCTTTTTGCTGAATTTGACTCGTCGCCGCATTTGGCTGGCACCACTTTCGTTAAGTGGGCGCAACGTGCGAATCCCGAATCCGTAACTCGTGAGGATCTCGAGCAGGCTCGCCGCAACGGGCAGTTCTGGTTCGCTCGTAAGTTCGATTCGACCACTGATGTCGCGTTGCTTGATTGGCTCGACGATAAAACTGAAGGTGCGTGAGTCCCGTTCCTCCGAATTCCGTGGGACGCATATGGCCTCCAACCAAAGTTTGGAAAAAAGAAAGCGGTTCTCCTCCCTTTCATCGATTTCGTGAGTTGCCGCTAGTGCTGGTTGGGTTGGAAGAGGTATCTCACTTCTCAGTCCGATTCGTTTTTCGGCGCGCTGCGCTCTTCTTTTCAGACGCACTGCCTAGTCGCTGTTTGAACCTTGACGCCAGCTCTCTAGCCGGCATAGAGACGAATAGCTTGAATAGCGATGGGCGATGTTGCAAGTGATGAAACAATCTAAATCGTCCAGCGTCCAGTCCTCGTCGCTCGCAGCGAGGAAGACTCGCTAGCAAGCCGTGGGCAATGGCATCTTGCCGTCTTGCCGCGAAGTAGTCCGGATGTAAATCAGTTGTCCACATCGGCGTCAAGCATGTCCATCCCCATGGTATGCAAATGTCCTCTAGCCATGTCCAGTCGCGAAGTTTCAGTCCCGAGATATCTTCGAGCGCAAGTGGTTTGAGTAAGAAAGGCTTCACGGCGACGACCTCTCTTCCAAGCTGGAGCCCCTTGCGGACCACTGCAGGCCAGGGTATCGGCGCGACTGTTGGCCATGGATGACAAATCACCTTAAAGCCTTGCGCGAGGTACTTTTGTGCGTGACCGTGTTCGTGGTTGGCAAATGACATGTCAAACTCTTGCCAGCGCGCTAGATGGTAGATGCCGGTGTCGGTCAAGCCATAATGGCGAAGCCTCGTAAGTTCGCCTCCGCTTGGCCGCTCAAGCGTGTCACTAAAAGAAGTATCGGAATTGAGCAATTGGGTAAAAATATTGACACAGTGCATCTCCGAATCAAAAATGTTGGCTGCGCGAGAAACCACTTCATCGTCCCACCAAAGGACCTGCATGTCGCCTTGCACTAGGTGCAGGAATTCAAATTCCTCTCTGATCGCGAGGTCGAAGGATTCCCGGTAGGCGTCATACAAGCCCCCAACCTTTTCATTTGTAAGGTTGTTCGAATTCCGAAGGATGAGCCTCATTCGAGGGTCTTCGGCGGCGACGCGAGCAAGTTCGTTTCTGAGGGCGGTGTCCGGACTCGCATTGTCTACTATGAGGACTTCGTCGTCGGGTGCGACAGACCGGATCGACCGCACAGCATTCAAGAAGCAATTGCGAAGTCCGTGACCCACGACGACGTGCAACACGCGATGGTTGGTCCGCTCTCCACTTGGATGCAAGACACGGGCTTCATTGTCGAACGATTCTGTCAAGTTGAGTCCGCTCGTACTGTAGGCGAAGGCCTCATAATAGCGTCAACCTTTTCGGACGATGTGCCGAAGGAGCCAGTGCAACAACCTCAGCGCGTTTCTCCTTGGGCTTCCAACTAACGAGGGTGGTTTGTTGGGTTTGTGACCAGTCACGACACTTCTGAATTGGCGACTTTACGACTGCCAGATGCGACTGCGCATGGCCGCTCATTTAGCGGTTGGGAATGACTGAGGCCAAGGTCATGGCAAATCCACTACCGGGGTATTCCTAGCCGTTTCGTTGTAGCCTTCTCCACTCTGGAGAGTCAGCGTTGCAGATCAATTCTCTGTTTTTTGAATCGTAGTTCGAATGAGAAACTGAATTCGAGTCGTCGTTCTCGTTTCGAGCTGGACCGGAACTGGCGTGGACCGCTTGTGCAACGTAAGGCACGAGCGTGTGGCACTTTTGAGGCGATCGTGGACAAGTACCGCAAAATCAGCGCCTGACTTCAGAATGCAACGCGCATGCCTCTCTCTCACTTTGCCTTTCAGTCCTCGGAGTGAAGTGGCACGGCGCGCGCGGACCTCGAAACTTTCGATAGTCGGCGTCGCTCTCTGCGCCACCCGAAAGTGAACCCCACGTTGGCGACTATTTCTTCCGCGAGCGCCAAGACTGGATAAATCGCTGCCTCTAAGTCGTGCTCACTTAAAGAACTTCTGACCCACCTCCGCCAGACCACGAACGGAACCATCAGGGCAGAGGCGATAGCAACAATGAAGGAGAAAGGCGCCATTGCTACCAGTAAGACTACGGAAAGGCCGCCGACAGGGCGCAATCCTGGGATGCCACCTTGGCGCGCCCAGGTTCGACCGTTGGCAGTTCCATAAAGATAGGAGCGGCGCAAGGTGTCTCCAAGTCCGGGCCCAAAAAAATGTGCGACGACAATCGACTCGTAGCAAACCACCGCATCGTTACCGAATCGACCGCGTAGGTTTACGCAAACAAGTTCCTCGTCGCCCCCAAATCGGATCGTTGGGTCGAATCCGCCCACTGCGTGGAGGGCCTCAAGGTTGAAGGACATATTGGCGCCCACGAGTGAATATACGGGCCGAATCGGCGGTCGCGCGGAGGACTCCTTGTGCATGTATGCGCGCAGGCGTTGGATGAACGTGGTGGCGTGGGCGACGTCGAGTTCAGTGGGGGCTAGCGGGTTGTGGCGGGACAAATACCTTTGGGTCATTGAAGTGACGTTCGCCACGGTGACGACTCCGCCAATTGCCCTGACGTCAACCGATGCGTCGTCCCACGCAGCCACCAACGCTTCGCACCAGTCGGGCGGTACAACTACATCATCGTCGGTGAATGCAACGAGTATTCCTTTCGCTCGAGCGACGCCCGCGTTGCGCGCGGCGGACAAACCCCGATTGGTGCTCAATGTTACGAATTCAACGTCGTAATTGGCGACCACCCCGGCCGTGTCTTCTGTTGAGCCGTCGTCAACCACGATGATATGAATTCTCTCTCGGATTGTTTGTGCCTCGAGGGCATCCAGGCAATCGGGCAGCAACTTCGTTCGATTATGGGTGCAGACGACGATGGTGATCGCAGGAAATTTGGACTCGAGCGATTCGGGGAACTGAGAGCCAAACATGATAATGATGGTATCCGTGACAACGAGCCTTTGAGTGCCAGTATTCGATGACTTGAACGTTTAGTAAAATGATCGTGGCTTCTCATTCGCGTCAGCTATGCAAGCATTCTTTCAAACGCGAGAAATGCGGTATTCCGGCGGATTAAGAGCGGCGAGTAATGGACTAAGCGGTATTCGATGACTTGGCGCGATTCAGCATTGAAGTGCATGCTGGCCTACTTAACTGTCCGTCCTTCAGCCCATAGCCCAGCGCCGCCGGACTATTGAAAATTCACGCCATTTCGATCCAACACATCTCCGAATTCACTTCAGGAGGAGCCCCACGTGGCTACCTTGCAGTAGGCATGTTTATTTGACTTGTTAACCATTTACCGGTTCTGGTTCGACGCGTGCGGGTAAGATGCCTCCTTCAAATCGACCTGTTCTTCGAGAGAATTTCTGACCTTTTTTCGAAATCGTTCACCCGTAGAGTTCTTTGGAAGCAATGCTAAACCACTTGCGAAACGCCGCCAAGGACAAGGGCGTCGCGGGCCCAATTTTCAATGTTCCGCCATTACTTGCGTCGAAATACGACTCAAATGCGAAGTCTTCATGAGCGAAAGTAGATCCGATGCCGTTGACATACGCTGGATCGTCCCCATTTGGTTTGGGGAGGAGCCCCCATTCTGGAAAACTCATGGGCTTACCCTGCATCTTCGCGAAAGATTCAAAGGCCAAGAGCCCTGCGGGCTCGTGGGTGAGCTGATTCCAAGAAACTGTTGAGCCGTCGCGAGCCGTGCATGATGCGTCATAGAGATCCAACCCCAAAATGTCAACGTACGCATTCCCCGGGTAGTAGTTGACGTAGGGGAAGTTCATGTAGCAGGCGCTCGGGTTCCAATCAAAGAGAAAGT
>PLEI01000102.1 GCA_003136415.1 Acidimicrobiaceae bacterium
TGCGGTCTAGGGGTGTCTTGCATTGGCTGTGAGAAGTTAGTCGAAAAACTAACAAAGTAGGATGCCCTTCGTGACTTCACGACGCATTGCATTAGCGATGGTGGCATCGGGTTTGTTGCTTTCGGGTTGTGGATTTGGAAATGCATCAACTGCTCGTTCCTCAACCAAATACGAGACACCCACGCAGGTCGCGATAGCGTGGTTCAACGCCATTAACTCCAATGACGTTCGTGCCGCCCACAGACTCTTTGAACCAAGTCAAGTGGATCAAATCGCGTGGATGAATGGACCAGCGGCTGACCAATCAAAGTTCACCGACATTCATTGCCGAAGGACATCTCTCACTGCTAATTCAGCGGCTGTGCTTTGCACCTTTGCGGAGTCTGCATCACCGACGGAAGGAAATCCCGACACTTTTTGGAGCATCTACTTTCATCGGAGTCCGAGTCACGGATGGCTCATCGACAACTACGGGCAACCCTGAGAGATTGTCCCCAGTTCAGATTCACTACGCCGAGGTTCGGGATTCGATCGAAGTCACGTTGAGTGGTCGAAGGCCCGACGTGAACCCTCACGCGGATCGTCACCTTCCCAACTGGAACCGATCCAATGATAGTTAGTCCCAATTCTCCGACTGCTCAAGCGAAGAGTTAGATGAAGGTTTGATCGGCTTAGGCTGAGATTTCGTCCAGTGCTTGAGTCAGGGTGTTCCAAGCCAGGGTGGCGCACTTAATACGCACGGGGAACTTCACGACGCCCGCCAAAGCGGCCAACTCTCCGAGACGCCGGATGTCGGCTTCCGCGGTGGGCGCATCGCCCTCGACGCTGAGCTGACTTTCGTGGACGGTCATAAGTTGCTTGAACGTTTTGATCGTCTCGCGGACCTGCTCGAGTGACTTGCCCTTCACGGCGGCGCTCATGAGCGAGGAAGACGACTGAGAGATGGAGCAACCGTGTCCGGTCAACTTGATGTCCTTCAAGACCCCGTCTTCCACCTCGGCGTAGACCGTGATCTCGTCGCCGCAGAGGGGATTGAAACCCTCGACACGGTGCGCGGGCGGAGGCAGTTCGCCGCGATTGCGCGGCGAACGGTAGTGATCGAGAATTATCTCTCGGTAGAGGTCATCGAGGTTCGACACGGTTATCCGAACATCTCCACGGCGTGGGTGAGGGCTTCGAGCAACACGTCGGTGTCGCTCACCAGTGAATACGGACCAAAGGACGCACGCGCCGTGGCCGCCAGGCCGAAACGCTTCATCAGCGGCTTGGCGCAGTGGTGTCCGGGGCGAACGCACACGCCGAATTGGTCAAGCACCTGCGCCACGTCGTGGGGGTGCACGCCTTCGACGTCGAGCGAGATCACTCCGCCGCGCTCGAGAGTGTCGGCGGGTCCGATGACGCGCACGCGTCCCGCGAATTCAAGTGCCAGACGCGTCAATGCATCGCCGGTCAGCTCCTTCTCATAGGCGGCGACGTTGGCCATGCCGAGCCCTTCGAGGTACTGCACGGCGGCCGCGAAGCCGGCCGTTTCGGCAATGGGCGGAGTGCCCGCTTCAAAGCGCGACGGTCCCGACGCCGGGATGAAGCCGTTGACGCTGACGTCCTTGATCATCCCGCCACCACCGAGGAAGGGCGGCATGGCCTTCAAGATCTCTTCGCGCGTCCAGAAGATTCCGAGCCCCGTGGGTCCGAGCATCTTGTGCGCGGAGAACGCCAGGAAGTCGACGTCGAGTTCCACGAGGTCGGTGGGCAGGTGCGACACGGACTGGGCACCGTCGACCGCGATCAGTGCACCGCGCGCGTGGGCCATGTCGGCGAGATCGCGAATCGGATTGATGGTGCCGAGCACGTTGGACATGCCCGTGACCGACACCAATTTGACGCCGCGCATCAATTCCTCGATGTTCGACAAGTCCAGGCGGAAGTCGTCGCCGACGGGAATGAAGCGCACTTCGATGCCGTGAGACTCGCGCAACTGGAACCACGGCACGATGTTGGCGTGGTGTTCCATCTCGGTGACGAGCACGACGTCACCGGGGGAGAGAAAGGTGGCACCCCACGAGCGAGCCAGGAGGTTAAAGGATTCCGTGGCGTTCTTGGTGAAGACGATCTCCTCTGAACCGCCCGGCGCGTTCAAGAATCGCGCGGCCGCGCCGCGAGCTCCTTCGTAGATGGCGGTCGCTTCATTGGCTGTCTGGTACACCCCGCGGTGCACGTTGGCGTGGTGGTTCGCGTAGTAGAGGTCCATTGCCTCAATGACCGTGCGCGGGGTGAGTGAGGAGGCACTCGAGTCCAGGTAGGTGATCGGCCGGTCGTTGATGACCCGGCGCATCAGGGGGATGTCACCGCGGACCCGCCTGGGGTCGAAGATTGTCACAAACCCACCGGGCGGCGAAGCTCGTCGTAGCCGCGCTCCTCAATGGTCTGAGCTAGTGACGCGTCGCCGGACGTGTCGATGCGTCCGTCGATCAAGACGTGTACGCGATCGGGTTTGATCTCTTCTAACAGCTTGACGTAGTGGGTCACGACGAGCACGCCCATGTCGGGGTGCTCGTCGCGCACGGTGCGCACGCCGCGCGCCACAATCCTCAGAGCGTCGATGTCGAGGCCCGAATCGGTCTCGTCGAGCAGCGCCAGTGCCGGAGCGAGGAGGGCCATCTGCAGGACTTCGTTGCGCTTGCGCTCACCGCCGGAGAATCCTTCGTTGAGGTGGCGCTCGGCGAAAGCCGGGTCCATGCCGAGACGGTCCATCCACTCCATGAGATCGAGGCGCACTTCGAGGATGCTGAGTTCGTCGAGACCCTTGCACGACGCGATGGCCTGGCGCAAGAACTGCACCACCGACACGCCGCTAATCGACTCGGGGTACTGGAAGGCTAGGAACACCCCGGCGCGGGCGCGCTCGTCGGGCGTCCAGTTGGCGATGTCCTCACCTTGAAAGCGGAGGGAGCCCTCGGTGATCACGTAGCCGGGGTGGCCCATGATGACGTTGGCGAGGGTCGACTTTCCCGCTCCGTTGGGGCCCATCAGGGCGTGGACCTCTCCGGCGTTGACCACCAGGTCCACCCCGCGCAAGATGGCGGCGCCGTCGGCCTCGACGTGGAGATTTCTCAGTTCTAGCAGGGGCGTTGTCACGGGTGACAGCCTACTGGGGACGTCCAAAGTCCGTTACCTACCAGCCTCGCGCGACCCACTCGTCGAGGTGGGGCTGTTCGATGCCGATGGTGGTGGCGGCGCCGTGGCCGGGCCACACGATGGTCTGCGAATCGTAGGTGCGAAAGAGCCGCTCCTCGATCGAAGTGATGATGGTCGCGAAGTCGCCGCCCTCGAATTTCGTCGCGCCCGGCCCGCCGGGGAAAAGGGTGTCGCCGCTGAAGAGGACTGGCGTGTCCACGAGGGCGAAGCAGATCGACCCGGGCGTGTGGCCGGGCGTGTGGACGGTGCGCAGGCGCAGGTCGCCCACGGCGTACTCCACGTCGTCATCGAGCAGGTGGTCGTAACTGGGGAGCATCTCGGCGTCTTCCGCGCGCACCCACACGTCGATGCCGGCGGCGCGCACCTGTTCCACGGCACCGATGTGGTCCCAGTGGCCGTGGGTCTCGAGCACCGACGCGACGCCGAGAGTTCTCGCCACGTCCAAGAGGCGCTCGTGCTCGTTGGCCGCATCGATCAATGCGGCCACTCCCGTGCGTCGACAACGCACGACGTAGACGTTGTTCTCAACGGGTCCGACCACGAAACGATGAACTTCCGCGGCCGCGTTGGACCACACCAGGGCGACGTTCTCCATTGTCCGAGTCTGCCAGAAACGACCCGCGATGTCACCTGACTTAGGCTGGGAGAAACCATGATTGAACACGAACAACTCACCAGCGGAACGTCCGTGCTCGACCTGCGGGTGGCGCACTCGGAGAGTCGCCCACTCGCCAATCACGTATTGATCCTCGTGCACGGCCTGCCGCGCGCCATGGGCATGGGACGCCAGGCCGCCGGACTACTGCCCGAGCTAGCCGAGCACCTCTCGAATGAATCGGGCTGGCTCGTGGCGACCGGCACGCTCTCGGGCGTGGGATCGAGCACCGGGACCTTCTCGGCGTCTAAGTGGAAGTCCGACCTCGAAGTCATCATTGCGCGCGTCTCGGAGGGTGAGCCGCGCATCTCGCTGGCCGGATTCGGCTTCGGCGGAGCACTGGCGCTCAACGCCGCCGCGCACGACGACCGCATCCGCGGCGTCGCGACGTTCGCGTCGCCGGCGAATCTGGGGGTCTGGTGCGGCAACGCCGAGGACTTTCACCGGTCCGTGCAGGTCGCGGGGGTGGTCGGTGACCCCGAGGAGTTGCTCGACGCTGACGCGCTGCGCACCGACGTGATGTCAATTGATCCACTGGGTTCCATCGCGCAGATTCCACCGCGCCGCCTGCTCATTGGTCACGGTTCAGACGACATGGAAGTACCCGTCGGTGACGCTCGCGTGCTCCTCAATGGCGCGGAGGGTCGCGCCGAACTGCGCATCATCCAAGGGGCGGGGCATCAACTGCGTGCCGACCCGCGCATGGTGGCGACGTTGCTCGGCTGGCTCGACCGCCACCGTTAGGCGAGCGCGAAGTCCAGGGCCTGTCGCAGCGCGCGCGCTGACTTCTCGGGATCGGGCGACTCGGTGAGAAAGCGCACGACCACGAAGTGTCGTAGACCCACGTCCACGAGGTCGCCGACGTTCTGATCGGTGACGCCCCCGGTGACGAACACCGGCAGTGCGCTGCGTTCTTGCGAGCGCACCGCGTAGTCGACCCCGGTCCCGGGGCGGCCTTCTTTGGTCGGGGTGGGCACGATGGGTCCGGCACTCAGGTACGTCACGGGCTCGGCAAGTCCGGCGTCGAATTCGTCGTCGGCGTGCGTCGAGAGTCCGACGATGGCGTAAGGGCCCAGCAGTTCGCGGCAGTGCGCCACCGACGCGTCGTCCTGTCCCACGTGGACTCCGTCGGCGCCCACGGCCACGGCCAACTCGGCGGAGTCGTTCATGACGAAGGGCACACCGAAGTCGCGGCAAATCGGGACCATGACCTTGGCCTGGGCCACGCGCACGTCATCGGGCAGGTCTTTTTCGCGCAGTTGCACGATGTCGACGCCGCCGCGCAGGACCGCGGGCAGAAAATTCGCCATATCGGCTCGCGCACCGACGCAGAGATAGAGCGACCGAGCGCTGAGATCAAACACGCGCACCACCTTAGGACGCCAATCGGCCCTCTCGGGTTGTCGGGTAGGGCAGAATGGGGGAATGCAGATTCCCGCCAAGGCCGAGTACGCGATCCGTGCTCTCCTCACGCTGGCGGCGAGCAATACGTCGGTCAGCGCGGAGCACCTCGCCCAGGAGCAGGAACTCCCCTCGAAATTCTTGGGAGCGATCATGTCGGACCTTCGCCGCGGCGGGGTGGTGACGTCCCAGCGCGGTCCCGAGGGCGGCTTTCGCCTGGCGCGCGACGCGGACGACATACAGATCGCGGACATCTTGCGCGTCGTGTCGGGCCCACTCGCCGGCGTGCGTGGCATGCGGCCCGAGACCCTGCACTACGAGGGCGAAGCAACGCACCTGCGCGACGTGTGGGTCGCGGTGCGCGCGGCGCTGCGCGAAGTTCTCGAACACGTGACACTCGGCCAGGTGCTGCGTGGCGACTTGCCCGCTTCGGTGACGCGCTTCAGCGAAGATCCCGACGCGTGGATCACCCGTCACCCGTGAGACGCATTCACACCGACGGTTCCTGTCGCGGTAATCCCGGACCGGGGGGCTGGGCGTGGGCCGCGGGCACCGAGGTCTTCGCCAGTGGCGCCGATCCCCACACCACCAATCAGCGCATGGAAGTTCTGGCCGTCATCGAAGCGCTTCTCGCGCACTCCGAGGGCCCCGTGGAAATCGTCAGCGATTCCACCTACGTCGTGAAATGTTTTCACGACAAGTGGTACGTGGGCTGGCTGCGACGCGGCTGGAAGAACTCCCAGGGCCAGCCCGTCGCCAATCGCGACCTCTGGGAGGTCCTGATCCCCCTGGTGTTGGACGTCGGACGCGACGCGCGATTCACGTGGGTGAAGGGTCACTCCGGCGACGTGATGAACGATTTTGTCGACGCCCTGGCCACCGAGGCGGCCGATCGCCAGCGCGGTCGACGATCGGTGGAGTGACGGTTTCTCNNGTCGAGCGCGACAAGGTCGGTGGCACCTGCCTGCACCGCGGCTGCGTTCCCGCGAAGGAATTTCTCGAGACGGCCCACGTGCGCCGCACGCTCGAGCACTCGGGCGACTTCGGCATCACCACCCAGGGCATCGAAGTTGATTTCGCCGTTTCCCAAGGCCGCAAGAACGAGATTGTCGACCGCCTGTTCAAGGGCTTGTCGGGCCTCTTGAAGGGCCGCAAGGTCACCGTCTTCGACGGTACCGGACGTCTTGACGCCAACCTGACCGTCACCGTGCTCGACGGCGCCGACGCCGGCGTCGTCGCCCAGGGCACCAACGTCATCATCGCCGCCGGTTCGGTACCGCGCACCCTGCCGGGTTTCGAGGTCGACGGCAAGTACGTGCTGACCTCCGACGAATTCCTCAACCTCTCCCAGCTGCCCGCCACCGCGGCGGTGATCGGCGGCGGCGCCATTGGTTGTGAGTTCGCCTCGATGCTCGTCGACATGGGCACCAAGGTCACGATCCTCGAGGGCCTGCCGTCGATTCTCGCGGGTTGCGACGCCGAGGTCGCGACCGTCGTGCAGCGCGCTTTCAAGAAGCGTGGTATCGAGATCCAGACCGGGGTGAAGATTACCGGTCACACGCCGGGCAAAAAGGGCACCGCGGTCAACATGGAGGGCGCGGAGGACGTGAACGTCGAGATGGTCGTCGTCTCGGTCGGGCGGAGCCCGCGCACCGAGGGACTCTTGGGTGAGGGAACTGGCGTCGAGATCAACGAACGCGGCTTCGTCGTGGCCGACGGCTACATGCGCACCGCCAACCCCCACGTCTTCGCGGTGGGTGACGTCGTCGCGGGCACGCCGCAACTCGCCCACGTCGCGTTCGCTGAGGCGGTCGTGACGATCAAGACGATTCTGGGCGAGGCCGTCGTGCCGGTCGACTACGACCGCGTGCCCTGGGCGATCTATTCGAATCCCGAAATCGCCTTCTGCGGCCTCACCGAGGCCGCCGCCAAGGAGCGCGGTTACGAGGTTGTCGTCAAGAAGGACCCCTTCGGGGGCAACAGCCGCGCGCAGATCATCGGCGACACCGATGGGGTGGTCAAGATCATCGCCGAAAAGCGCGCCGATGGCACCGCCGGGCAGATTCTCGGCGTGCACATGGCCGGACCCTGGGTCACCGAGCAGTTAGGCGCCGGCTACTACGCCGTGAACTGGGAGGCGACGGCTGAAGAGGCCGCCGCGTTGATCCAGCCGCACCCCTCGCTCTCGGAAACCTTCGGCGAGACGCTGTTGGCCCTTGCGGGTCGAGGTATCCACCTTGGCTGACGTCACCCTCCCGTCGCTGGGTGAGTCGGTCACCGAAGGGATCATTACCCAATGGTTCAAGAAGGTGGGCGACGCCGTCGCACGCGACGAACCGCTTTTCGAGGTGTCGACCGACAAGGTCGACTCCGAGATGCCCTCACCGGCCGCCGGAGTGCTGACCCAGATTCTGGTTGAAGAGGGCGACACGGTGCAGACCGGCGCTCGCGTTGCGGTCATTGACGAGAGCGGTACGCCCTCCGCGGCTTCCACTGACGGCCCCGGGGCTGGCGCCGCTCCCACCGCACCCACCGCACCGCTAGCGGCCACACCCATTGTCGCCGTCACCGACGAGGTGGTCGGCGGGCCCGGCGTCGTGGTCTCGCCCGTCGTGCGTCGCATTTTGTTTGACGGAGGTGTCGAGGCTTCGACGGTTACCGGCACCGGCACCGGCGGGGCGATTACCCGCCGCGACGCCGAGCGCGCCGTGGCGCAGGGACCAACTGAGGAAGTTGTGGTCGCTCTGTCGAATGGTCGCCGCCGCATGGGTCAGCACATGAGTGTCTCGACGCTCACCGCCCCGCACGGTTTCGTCGCCGTCGAGGTGGACGCGAGTGTCTTCAACGATCTCGACGCCCTGGGCCGAGAGACCCACGAGGGCTTCGCCATCACCGACGAGTCGGTCGTCACCATTGCCGCGGTGCGCGCGTTGGCCGAGTTTGAGTTCTTGAACGCCACGTTCTCCGACGACCAGTTGACGGTGCACCGGACTATTTCGGTCGGCTTCACTCGCCACGTCGACGACGACGGGATGCTGGTGCCGGTGGTGCACGCCGCCGCCGGACTCACGCTGCGCGCTCTGGCGCGCCGCACCGCGGAACTCGATGAGCGTCTGGCGTCGCGTCAGCTCAATGCGGATGATCTCATGGGCGGTACATTCACCGTGGCCTCGGCGACGAGCGAGCACACGCTCTGGACCGAGCCGATCATCATTCAACCAGAGGTGGCGGTGTTGAGCATCGGCGCCGTGCGTCACGTTGCGGTCGTGGTCGCCCGCGACGGGGTGGGCACTCTGGAAGTGGGACGTCGCGTGATTCTCGGACTCTCCTTCGATCATCGCGTCTGTGACGCCGCGGCCGCGGCCAACTACCTCGAGCGAGTGGGCGAGTTGCTCGCCGGACTCGACGTGGCCAGCGAGCGATAGTGCTGCGACGCCGTCACCTGGGGCGCGTAAGTTTCGCCGAAGCTGACGACCTGCAGCGCGCGCTCTTTGAAGCGACCGAGGACTACGTCCTGCTCTTCGAGCATCCGCCGACCTACACGCGGGGCATCCGTGCCCAGGAAGACCACTTCCTCATCGCCGCGGAACTCTTGAACGCTGACGTGGTCACTACCGACCGCGGCGGCGACGTGACCTATCACGCCCCGGGCCAAGCGGTGGGATGGGCCATCGTGACGGTCGAGGATGACCCGGCCGCGGGTCGCCTGCACGTCACCAAGCTCGAAGACGCCGTCATCGCGACGGTCAAGGCCTTCGACCCCGACGGCATGCTCGGCGAGATTGGACGTCTCGAGGGTTATCCCGGCGTCTGGGCGCGACTCGACACGCGTGCGCACAAGATCGCGGCGGTCGGCGTGCGCACCAAGCGCAATCGCCGGGGGGAGCGCCGTACCCTGCACGGCGTGGCGCTCAACGTCGATATCGACATGACGGGGTTCCAGGCGATCATTCCGTGTGGAATTCCCGATAAGCCGGTGGGCTCGATGAAGTCGCTCGGCCTTGACGTGCGCGAAGCCGAGGTCGAAGAGCGGTTGGGTCAGGAACTCTCCCGGCGCCTGGCACCCGAGGAGAAGGTGGCGCGCGTGGACCGCAGTGCCGCGACGACGTCGGACGAGCGTCCGCTCATTCGCCGCCTTCGCAAGGCCGGCGTTAACCCCGACGAGGCGCTGTCGATCAGCACGCGCAAGCCCGAGTGGCTGCGCATCGAGGCCCACATGGGTCAGGAGTACCAGTCCTTGCGCACACTGACCGAGGATCTGCGCCTCGTGACGGTGTGCGAAGAGGCGGGCTGTCCCAATATCTTTGAGTGCTGGGAGAGTGGCACCGCAACCTTCATGGTCAACGGCGAGCGCTGTACCCGCGCGTGTGGTTTCTGCCTCATTGATACCCGCAAGCCCATGCCGCTCGACCCGACCGAGCCGGCGCGAGTGGCTGAAGCGGTGGTGCGCCTGAAGCTCAGCCACGCGGTCGTCACGTGCGTGGCTCGTGACGACCTCGACGATGGGGGAGCCGGCGCGATCGCTGACACCATTCGCGCGATTCGTGAGCGCTCACCCGAGACCGACGTTGAAGTCTTGATCAGTGACTTGAAGGGCGACCCGGCAGCACTGCAGCTCATCATCGACGCGCGTCCTGACGTCATGAACCACAACGTCGAAACGGTCGCTCGACTTCAGCGCGCGGTGCGTCCGAGTGCCGCCTATCACCGTTCGCTGACGGTCCTGGCCCGTTCGGTCGCCGCGGGTTTGACGACGAAGTCGGGCATGATGGTCGGTCTCGGTGAGACCGCCGACGAGGTCGAAGAGGTACTCGTCGACCTCGCATCGGTGGGAGTCTCCATTGTCACGATTGGCCAGTACCTGCGTCCCACCGCCAAGCACTTGCCGGTCGTGCGCTACTGGGACCCGGCGGAGTTCGACGACCTCGCGGCACGCGGGCGCCGCGCGGGACTCGCCCACGTGCAGTCCTCGCCGCTAACGCGTTCGAGTTACCACGCTCGCGAGGCACTGAGCGACGCCACGCCTCTTTCGTTGCCGACACGTCGCTAATTCACCTTCGCGCGGGCGAATGGCGAAGGCTCGCGTAGTCCCGAGTTCACCCTTGCGGCCGCATCTCGCCTGACCGGCTGAAAATTCTGTCGCCAGTCGGGGGCTGGTGCCTCTATGATGCCGAGCCAAGGGGATGCGATGATTTGCTCGACATGTAAAGGCGAAACGCCCAGCGGCAAACCGTTTTGCGCCAACTGCGGTGCAACGTTGGCTCCGCATTGCACGTCGTGCGGGTCAGAACTGCTGGAGGGCAAGCCATTCTGCGCCAATTGTGGGACGGCGGTCGCGAAGAGTGCGCCGTCCGCGGCGATGTCGACTCCGGCTCCCACCCTGACCTCGACGTTCAGCGACGTCGGTTCCGTGGCGGAACGCCGCCTGTGCTCAGTGCTATTCGTCGATCTGGTGGGATTCACTCCGATGGCCGAGCAACGCGACCCTGAAAACGTGCGCGAACTCCTTACTCTCTATTTCGATCGCGCCCAGCACATCGTCGCTCGCTACGGCGGCACGGTGGAGAAGTTCATCGGCGACGCCGTCATGGCGGTGTGGGGCGCGCCCATCGCCAATGAGGATGACGCGGAGCGCGCGGTGCGTGCCGCCCTGGAGGTCGTCGAGTCGGTGAGTCAGCTGGGCGAAGAGGCGGGACTCTCGGGCCTTCGCGCCCGCGGCGGTGTAGTTACGGGTGAAGTCGCCATCACCGTCGGCAAGGTGTCCGAAGGCATGGTGCTCGGTGACACCGTCAATTCGGCGTCGCGCGTGCAGAGCGTGGCCGAGCCGGGCACGGTATTGGTGGATGAATCTACCTGGCGCGCCGCCTCGGGAGCGATTGCCTTTGAAGAAGTGGGCGGCCTTGAGCTCAAGGGCAAGGCCATCACCATCAACGCTTGGCGGGCGCTACGCGTGGTTGCCCAACGCAAGGGACTCGGACGCACCGAACGCCTCGAACCGCCCTTCGTGGGCCGCGAAGAAGAGATCCGCCTCATCAAGGACCTGCTGCACGTGACCGAACGCGAAGAACGCGCGCGCCTCGTCTCGGTGACGGGCATTCCGGGTATCGGAAAGAGTCGCCTCGCGTGGGAGTACCTCAAATATATCGACGGACTCGCCGACGACATCTTCTGGCACCAGGGACGCAGCCGCGCCTACGGCGAGGGCATCACCTTCGGCGCCTTGGGCGAGATGGTGCGCATGCGCGCGCGCATCCTCGAAGCGGAAGAGCCGGCATCGGCCCTCGAGAAATTGCGTGAGTGCTTGATCCAGTTCGTTCCCGACGCCGACGAACGCCAGTGGATCGAGCCGGGGCTGGCTCATCTCCTCGGTCTCGTGGACGCCCCCACCAATGACCGTGAAGAACTTTTTTCGGCGTGGCGCACGTTCTTCGAGCGCATCGCCGCCCAGGCGGTCACCGTGCTGGTCTTTGAAGATTTGCAATGGGCCGACGCCGGGCTCATCGACTTCGTCGAATCAATCTTGGAGTGGTCGAAGAATTTTCCGATCATGATCGTCACTCTCTCGCGTCCGGAGTTGATGGAGCGGCGGCCATCATGGGGCGCGGGATTGCGCAACTTCACCTCCCTCCACCTCGAGCCGCTCTCGAGCGATGCGATGCGCGAGATGCTCAACGGTTTCGTTCACGGTCTGCCCGACGAGGTGATGGAGAGCGTCCTGGTGCGCGCCGCGGGCGTCCCGCTCTACGCCGTCGAGACGATTCGCATGCTGGTGGACCGCGGCGTGCTGCTGCAGAGTGCCGACGGCTACGAGGTGCAGGGGGAACTCGGAGTACTGGAGATTCCCGAGACGCTGCACGCGTTGATTGCCTCGCGTCTCGACGCCCTCCCGCCACGGCAGCGTGCGTTGCTCCAAGATGCCGGAGTGGTGGGTTCGACCTTCTCCCTAGAGAGTTTGAGTGTCGTCAGCGGCGCGTCGCGCGAAGAACTCGAAAGCGACCTGCGCGACCTGGTGCGCAAGGAATACGTCGTCGTCGACAACGATCCGCGTTCACCCGAAAGGGGCCAGTACGGCTTCGTCCAGGGGGTGATACGTGAAGTCGCGGTCGGAACGCTGGCGCGCCGCGACCGTCAGGCCAAACACCTGGCCATCGCCAGCTACGCCGAATCTCTCGACGACGACGAGTTGGCGGGCATCGTCGCCGCCCACTACCTCGAGGCGTATCGCGCGACTCCCGAGGAGGCGGACTCGGGACACTTGATTCCCAAGGCGCTCGAATGGCTGCAACGCGCGGGCGATCGCGCGTTGTCGCTGGGCTCGCCCGAGCAGGCCGCCCACACATTCGTCCAGGCGCTCGAACTCGCCCGAGACCCCCTGTCGCGCGCGGCGCTCTTTGAGCGCGCCAGTGATGCCAAGGCCCGGATGCAGCAGTACGACGACGCGGTGAACTACCTCGTTGAGGCGGGCGCCATTTACGACGGCCTGGGGGACCTCAATTCGTGGGGCCGCGTCGTCGCCGCGCAAGCGCTCTCGCTGCGGTTCTTGGGCCGCGGCAGCGAAGCGGAGGACCTGTGCATGGCCGCGTACGAACGAGTGCGCGAGACCGGTGACGCCCGGGTGCGGGCGAAGCTATCCGAAGCCATTGGCGAAAGCCTGTGTAACGGCGCTGACGTGGAGCAGGCCCTGGTGTGGTGCGAGAGGACCCTCGCTCTCGCGGAGGAACTGGACGATTCGCAATTGCTCGCCAGTGCCTTGGGCGCTCGCTCGCTCGCGCTCTTCACTCTGGGGCGTCATCGCGAGGCCGTCATGTTGGCGCGCGGCATGGCCGCCATCGCCGACGAAGCGGGCGACCTCCTGGGTGCCGCGCGCTCGCGCACCGGTCTCAGTTTGTACATGTTGCCCGACGACCCCCTCTCAACGGTCAAGATTGCCGCCGAAGCGGTGGAGTTGGCCCGACGCGCGGGTCAGCGATCTCTTGAGATCACCAATCTCCTCAATATTGCCGAGACCTCGCTCTACATGGGGCTATGGGACGAGACCCGCAAGGCCTTCGACGAATTGCACCAGAGCGTTCTCGTGCCCTGGCATATCCAATGGATGCGGGGACTCGAGGCAATCGTCGCGGCCATGAGTGGAGACGTGGAGCGGACTCAGACGCTGCTGTCCGAGGGTGAGGAGGCCTTTCGGGCGCTCGGCGGCGAAGAGGACACGATGCTCGCGGGTTTGACGACCAAGTTGACAACCCTGGGATTCACTGCGCTGGCTCAGGGCGACTTCGCGGCGGCGTTCCGCGATACGTATCGCGCCATTGAACTCGACCCGGTCGGTATCAACAGCGGATCAGCCATGGTGATCGCCGCTCGCGCCGCGCTGTGGCTGAGGGACGTGGACAAGTTGCGAATGGTTCACGAGGCGACCCTGCGCCTGCGTGGGCGTTTCATCGCCGTCGAGCGGCGTACGTGCGAGGCCGGGATAGCCGGCCTCGCAGGTCGACTCGACGACGCCGCGGAAATATATCGCGACGCCATCGAACAGTGGCGCACCTTGGACATCGCTCTCGAGATCGGGCAGTGCGAACTCGATGTCGTGATGCTACTGGGAGCGCAGAATGTCGACTCCTTCATGGCCAAGGAAGCTCGTGAGATCTTCGAGCGCCTGGGCGCGACCGTGCTGGTCGAGCGACTGAACCAGTTGACGCGCCCGCCCGGCGCCTAGCCCTGGAATGGGCGGGCGCCAACCACTAGTCTTTTGGCAACTCGCACCGAGAGGCAACGGCGTCGTTGTCACTCGATACGCTCGACCACGGGAGTCATCATGTTTGAGAAAGTCCTCGTCGGAGCCGACGATTCTGTCACCGCTCGCCGCGCGGTTGAGGCGGCGGCCGAGATTGCCGTGATGTCCAAGAGTGAGTTGCACATCGCCTCGGCGGACGCGCCCAAGTCTTTTCGGGCCAACACCGAGGGCGAGAGGTTCGACGCGGTCAACACCGAGGGCGAAGTCGATTCGCTCTTGCAAGTGTTGTCGTTCGTGGCCAAGAAGTACGGCATCGTGCCGATTCTTCACGCCTCGCATGGCGACCCCGCCGATGCACTGGTGAGTATGGCCGACGAGATTGGCGCTGACCTCATCGTGGTGGGCAATCGTGGCATGAAGGGTGTGCGACGGGTGCTCGGCAGTGTGCCCAACTCAGTAGCGCACGCGGCCAATTGCTCCGTTCTCATTGTCGATACGACCGACTAGTTTCAGTGCGGCGTCCACTAACGACGCGAATGGGGTGCACGCCATGAGCGGCCATTTTGACGATCGATTCTTGCGCGACTACTGCCTGACCTCCGACGCCGCACGCCTCTCCGTTGACGTCATCCACCGCTGGCTCTCGACCGAGGCGTATTGGGCCCACGGCCGTAGTCGCGACGCCGTCGCGGCGTCGATTGAGAATTCCCACCTCTACGGTGTCGTGACCCCCGAGGGCGAGACCATTGCGTGCACTCGCGTGATTACCGACCACGTCACTTTTGGATGGATCTGCGACGTCTTCGTCGAAGCCGATTATCGCGGCCAGGGTGTGGGCTCGTGGATGGTTGGCGAGGTGGTGGACTACTGGACGAATGTCGGGGTTCGCCGAGTGCTCCTGGCGACGCGCGACGCCCACGACGTCTACGCCACCGTGGGCTTCGTGCCCCTGGCGGTGCCCGATCGTTTCATGGAGATTGACCGGCGCCCGAAGTTCTCAGGGGCACCCGAGGTTTAGGCCACGAAGTATTTCGCCATCGGGTGATGACAGATGATGGCGTCGGTCGTTTGCTCGGGGTGCAGCTGGAATCCCTCGGACACCACGACACCAATGCGACTGGCGTCGAGTAAGTCGGCCACCTTCGCGTTGTCGGCCAAGTCGGGACAGGCGGGGTAGCCCCACGAGTAGCGTCCGCCACGGTACTGCTGGCGAAAGAGCCCGAAGAGTGAAGGGCCGTCTTCTTCTTCGTAACCGAGCTCGCGACGGATACGCAGGTGCCACATCTCGGCCAGGGCCTCGGCCATCTCGACGCCCAGTCCGTGCAGCATCAAGTAATCGGTGTAGCGGTTCTCGGCGAAGAGTTCCGCGCAGCGCTCGGACACGCGCGAACCCATCGTCACCAACATGAAGCTGGCGTAGTCCTGGTCGTCACTCGTCACCGGGCGAAAGAAGTCTGCGATGCACAAGAACGGCTCCTGGTACTGGCGCGGGAAGCGAAAACGGGTCCGCTCCACGTTGCGCGTGTCGTCGGTGAAGACGATGAGGTCGTTGCCGTCGGCGGCCACGGGGAAGTGTCCCCACACGACCTGGGGCGTGAGCAGGCTCTCGGCCTTGGCGATGGCGAGTTGTTCGCGCAGCGTGGCGCTGACGCGCTCCTTGAAGGCCGGGTCGTCCTCGCCACCCTCGGGGCGAAAGCCCCACTGGTTGCGAAAGAGCGCCGTGAGGTTCAAGAACTCGCTGATCTCATCGACCGACATGCCCTTGGCGACGCGACTGCCGAGGAACGGCGGCGTGAAGAGCGGATTGTCCATCTCGACGCTGGGGCTGCGCGAGGGTAGTCCCGCGGGCGCCTCGCCCTGCTCGCCGCGAATCTTGCGGTGCACGTTCTTCTCGGAGATCTCGCGGCCGAAGAGCGGATCTTCCTCGCCGGTCTTGCGCAGTTCACCGAGTCGGTCGAGCACCCGCAGGCCCTCGAAGGCGTCCTTGCCGTAGAAGACGCGGCCCTCGTAGGTCTCGCGCAGGTCGCGCTCGACGTAGGTGCGCGTGAGCGCCGCCCCGCCCAGCAGCACCGGCACGGCGGACATGCCGCGCTCGTTCATGAGTTCCAAGTTCTCGCGCATGATGAGCGTGGACTTGACCAGCAGCCCGCTCATGCCCAGGGCGTCGGCGTGGTTATCCTCGACGGCGGTGAGCATCTCGTTGATACCCACCTTGATGCCCAGATTGACGACTTCGTAGCCGTTGTTGGTCAAGATGATGTCGACGAGGTTCTTGCCAATGTCGTGCACGTCGCCCTTGACGGTGGCTAACACGACCTTGCCGCGCCCGCCCTGGTCGCTCTTCTCCATGAAGGGCTCGAGGTGCGCCACGGCGCTCTTCATGGTCTCGGCACTCTGCAACACGAAGGGCAACTGCATTTCGCCGCTGGCGAAGAGGGCGCCCACTTCTCGCATGCCCTCGAGGAGGTGGTCGTTGACGATCTCCAGCGGAGTGAGGCCCTCGGCCATCGCCAGGTCGAGGTCGGCTTCGAGACCCACGCGCACGCCGTCGATGATGCGTCGACGCAAGCGCTCGTTCAGGGGAAGGTCGTCGATGGACGCGGCGTTGTTGCTCGAGATGGTGGCCCCCTCGAAGAGACGCAGCAATTCGCTCAGGGGGTCGTAGTCGTCGCTGCGGCGGTCGTAGATGAGGTCGAGGCACACGCGGCGAGCTTCTTGGTCGACACGCGCGAGCGGGAGGATCTTTGACGCGTGCACAATGGCGGCGTCGAGACCGGCCTCGGCACACTCGTGCAGGAAGACGCTGTTGAGTACCTGCCGAGCCGCGGGGTTGAGGCCGAAGGAGACGTTGGACAAACCCAGAATGGTGCGCACGCCCGGCAGTTCGGCCTTGATGCGGCGAATCGCCTCGATGGTCTCGATGCCGTCGCGGCGCGAATCGATCATGCCCGTGGACAACGGCAGGGCGAGGGGATCGATGAAGATGTCGGTCGCGGACAGACCGTAGCGCGACACGGCCAAGTCGGTGATGGCGGTGGCCGCACGAACCTTCCAGTCCGCGGTGCGCGCCTGGCCTTCTTCGTCGATGCACGTCGCGACGACGGCGGCGCCGAACTCCGAGGCGAGCGAGAGGAATCCGTCGAGGCGAGTGCCCGGCCCGTCGCCCTCTTCGAGGTTGACCGAGTTGAGAATGGCCTTGCCGCCGAGCCAGGTGAGCGCTTCGCGTGCGACCTTGGTCTCGGTGGTGTCGACCATGATCGGCACCGAGGACTGCGTCGCCAGGCGGCCCATCACCTCGCTCATGTCGGCGACGCCGTCCGCGCCCGTGTAGTCCACGCACACGTCGAGGATGTGGGCACCCTCCTTGATCTGATCGCGACCAATGGCGATGCAGGTGTCCCAGTCACCGGCCAGCATCGACTCGCGGAACTTCTTGGATCCATTGGCGTTGGTGCGCTCGCCGACCAGCAACACCGAACGGTCCTGTTCGTAGGTGACGGGTGAGTAGATTGAGGCGACCGAGGGTTCGAGCACCGGGTGGCGCTCGGCGCGCCGCAGCGGGCGTACGGCCTCGACGACGCGCGCGAGGTGCTCGGGCGTCGTCCCACAGCAGCCGCCGACGGCGGCCACGCCGTACTCCGTCACGAATTTGGAGAGGTGCTCGGCCAGACCCTCGGGAGTGAGGTCGTAGTGCATCTTGCCCTCGACGACACTGGGCAGTCCCGCGTTGGGCAGGCACGACAGCGGCATCGGCGCGGTCTCGGACAGGGTGCGCAGCGGTTCGTACATCTCGACCGGGCCGGTGGCGCAGTTGAGCCCCAGCACGTCGACGCCGAGGGGACTCAGCGACGTGATGGCCGCGCCAATTTCGGTGCCGGGCAGCATGCGCCCCGTGAGTTCAATGGTCACCTGGGCCTGGATGGGCACGACGCGTCCGTGGCGTGCCATGGCGCGGTGACACGCGGCGATGGCCGCCTTGCCCGAGAGCAGGTCGAACATCGTTTCGACGATCAGCAGGTCGACGCCGCCCTCGAGGAGACCCAAAGCCATTTCCTCGTAACTCGCCGAGAGGTCGTCGTACGTGATCTGACCCAGGGTCGGGAACTTGGTACCCGGACCCATCGAGCCCGCAACGAATCGCGGCTGACCGGCCGTGGCGTACTCGTCGGCGACGCGGCGCGCGAGCACGGCCGACGCGTGACTGAGCTCGAAGGCCTTGTCGGCGATGCCGTATTCGGTGAGCACCACGGAGAACGACCCAAAAGAATCGGTCTCGATGACGTCGACGCCCACGTCCAGGAAGGAACGGTGCAGGGTTTCCACGGCGTCGGGTCGAGTGAGCACCAGCAATTCATTGCAACCTTCGAAAGCGCTGCCCCCGAAGTCGTCGGCGGTGAGTTCCTGGGTTTGCAGATTCGTCCCCGTCGCCCCGTCGTAGATGAGCACGCGCTGGCTCAGGGCGGCCAAATACGGGTCGTCGCTCTGGGGACGCGAGAAGGGAGGACGAAGGCTAAGTGTCATTGGCTATTCAGGCTACCTGCGTATGGGTCCGAGTCACTACGCTTGGCCCGTGAAGATCTACACGCGCAAGGGTGATGACGGCACGACCGGACTCCTCTTTGGTGGGCGCGCGGACAAGGATTCTGAAGCCATCGAGCTCAACGGGGCCGTAGATGAGGCTCAGGCCGCGCTCGGGTGGGCCCGTTCGCTCTGTGGCGGCGACGATCCGATGAATCTTCTGATCGCGGGCCTCGAGCGCGACTTGTGGATCTTGATGGCTGAAGTGGCCACCAAGCTCGAGAATCGCGAGAAGCTCGAAATCGGACGCACCCGGGTCTCCCAGGACATGATCGAGGACCTCGAACGTCAGATTGACGAGGCGAATCACACCGTCGAGATGCCCACCGAATTCGTGGTGCCCGGTGAGAACCAGTTGTCGGCCGCCCTCGACGTGGCGCGCACCGTGGTACGCCGAGCTGAGCGCACCGCCGTGACGTGGGACATCGAGGAATCCCTCGTCGTGCCCTACCTCAACCGTTTGAGCGACCTCGTCTGGACGCTCGCGCGCGTGGCCGAGGGGCCGGCGCATCGAACCGCTCGCAGTATGAACAAGGAGGCCCCATGATCAAGCACGCGCGCGTCGTCACCCTCGACGACCTCGCCGACGCCACGACGGTGGTGGTTCCCGTCATTTTCGACAATGTCGGGGCGTTGATCGCCGAGGCCATTCCCGCCCAACTCGCCGGGCGCGATGTGCCGAGATCTCTCAGTCGCGAATGGTGCTCGTCGCGAGGTCTGAGCGCCGCCGCCGGCAGTGTGGTGCTGTGGGCATCATTCGAGGGACCGACACTGTTATTCGTCAGTCTCGGATCGTCCTATAACCATAGTGAGAACTTCCGTCTGGCCGGTGCCGCCGCGGCGCAGCGCGCCGAGGGCGACGACATTGTCTTCTTGTTGCCCACCGACGGCATTGAACTGCCCGACGAGGCGGCCCAGGCCCTGGTCGAGGGCGCGCTGCTCGCCTCGTACGACTTCAAGAAGCCCGACGATGATCGCAGTTTCGACGTTCTGGCGCTCGGCGTGCCGCTGCCCAGCGTGGCGGACCACGACGACGTCGTCGCGGGGGTGCACCGCGGCGTGCTGGTGGCCGACTGCGTCAACTGGGCCAAGCGACTGATTGACACGCCGCCCAATGAACTCTCGCCCAAGGAGATGGCTAAGCGCATCGCGCAACGCCTGGGTGAAGAGGACAGCGTGCAAGTCGAGATTTGGACCGAGTCCAAGATCCGCGACGAGCGCCTCGGGGGACTGCTCGGTGTCGGCGCGGGATCGGCCGAGCCCACCCGACTGGTGTACGCCATCTACCAACCGCCGGTCGCCACCGCCCACGTGGCCCTGGTGGGCAAGGGAATTACGTTCGACTCCGGTGGGCTCTCGATCAAGCCCGCCGCGGGCATGGAGTCAATGAAGACCGACATGTCCGGAGCGGCGATCGTCATGGCCGCGCTCTCCATCGTCGCTCGACTGCAGCTGCCGGTGCGCGTCACCGCGATTACTCCCCTGAGCGAGAATCTCTCGGGCGACCGCGCCACGCGACCGGGCGACGTGTTGACGATCCGCAACGGCATGACCATTGAAGTGCTCAATACCGACGCGGAGGGACGTTTGGTGTTGGCCGACGGGCTCTCACTGGCGGTGGAGGCCAATCCCGACGCCATCATCGACGTGGCAACACTGACCGGTGCACAAGCGGTGGCCCTCGGTGACGAGGTGGGCGCGCTATTTTCCTCAACCGACGAATTGGCGCAACTGCTTCTGGAGGCTGGCGACCGCAGTGGCGAAATGCTCTGGCGATTGCCGCTGGTGACTAATTACGAGAAGCACATCGATTCGGACATCGCCGACATGAAGAACACGGGCAAGGCCGCCAAAGCGGGCGCGATCTCGGCGGCGTTGCTTCTTCAGCGATTCACCGACGGGCGTCCGTGGGCGCACCTCGACATCGCCGGCCCGGGCCGTTCCGATGCGACCAGGGGATACGTCACCAAGGGGGGCACCGCCTTTGGCACGCGCACGCTCGTTGAGTTTCTTTCCCACGTCGCGCTCAGCTCCGCCGAGTCGGCCTTCGACGCCGAACTCGACGCCTCCACGGACCTGGAATCCGGAGACGACTGATGCGCGTCGGCGTCACCGGTGCCACTGGTTTCCTCGGCACGGCCCTGACCTGCGCCCTCGAAGCGCGCGGCGATGACGTCGTGCGCTTCGTTCGACCCTCGTCGACGAACGTGACGGGAGCAACGATCCGTTGGGACCCCGAACGTGCGCTGATCGATGAGGGCGATCTCGCCGCCGTGGGCGGCTTCGACGCGGTGGTCAACTTGGCGGGCACCGGCATCGCGAGTCATCGCTGGAGTGCGGACTACCGACGAGGCGTGATGACGTCGCGCACCTCGGCGACGACGCTGCTCGTGGAGGGGCTGACGTCGCTGACCTCGGGAGTTGCGGTGCTGGTCAACGGCTCGGCCATTGGTTACTACGGCAATCGCGCCGACGAGTCGCTCACCGAGACATCGTCATCGGGCACCGACTACGTCGCCGAGGTCTGTCGCGAGTGGGAAGCGGCCGCGGCGCCCTTCGCCGCGACGGGCGCCAGCCTCTCGCTGATTCGCACCGGCATTGTCGTGGGCCCCGGCGGCGGCGTACTGGACCGGCTCTTGCCGCTCTTTCGCGCGGGCCTGGGCGGGGTGATCGGATCGGGGCGACAATGGACGAGTCCTATTTCTCTGCACGACGAAGTAGCAGCGATGCTCTGGCTCATTGACCACCAGCTCTCGGGCGCCTTCAACCTCTGCGTCCCCGCGCCGTGCACCAATCGTGAGATGACCAAGTCGTTGGCCCGCGCCCTGCACCGCCCGGCGATTCTTCGCGTACCGTCGCTCGCCCTGCGCATCGCCTTGGGATCAGAGCTCGCCAACAACACTTTGTTGACCAGTCAGCGCGTGGTGCCCACGGCCCTGGTGGCGAGTGGATTCAAGTTCACGTCGAAGAACATCGACGAAGTGGTCACCTCAGCCGTGGCCTAGGGCGCGCCCGACTCGGCGCACTCGTTGGCGGCGCGATGGCACGTCGCGGGTAAGGGAGCTGGAGGGGTAATCCTCGTCATCGGGCACGCCCACCAGCACTGAAGCGAAGAGAACTTCGTCCGCTGCGCCGGCCCACGCCCGCACGGCGNNAGCAGCAAGAGTAACGCCATCGTCGCCATCGCGGCGTCGGTGAGCCAGTAGGGGACGGCCCAGTGGTCGGGGTCGCCCAGTCCCGAGGACACCTTGTCGGGTTCGCGGTATCGTGCGACGTAGTCCTGGGGGCGCGCGGTGACGATGACGGCGCCCCCCGCGCGCGAGAGACCCTCGAAGCGAGGACTGGTCTCGCGCCACGCCTGGTCGGTGGCGACCGCGAAATACTCGGCGACCTGGTCGTGAGCCACCGTCGTCATTCGCACACCCGCACTGTTGCCGGCGGTGGGCGAGCACAACGCCTCGGCGCAGAGGTCGTCGAGAAGAGCCTGATCGACGGGTTGTGGGCGAAACGATCGCGTCATGCGACGCCGTTGGAGTAGTTCGCGAAGTTCCACCCGTCGGGTCTACCAGAGACCGATCACGAATGTTGACCCATCCGGTAAGATTTAGCCGGACCTAAGGAGCCACCGTGTCATCACCTCGAGATTTACTCAACGCCGCCAAGGCCGAGATTCGTGAAGTCGATCCCCACGACGTGGCGGCCCACCTGAGCGACTACGCCGTGCTCGACGTGCGCGAGCCCGACGAGTATGAGCAGGGCGCCGTGCCCGGCGCCGTGCACATTGCGCGGGGCCAGTTGGAGTTCTCCGTGGAGGGCCGACTCGTCGATAAGACCAAGCCCGTGGCCATCTACTGCGCCGGCGGCACGCGTTCGGCCTTCGCCGCCAAGACGTTGCAGGACCTCGGCTACCAGGACGTTGTCTCGGTGATCGGCGGATTCAACAAGTGGAAGGACGAGGGCCTGCCCTGGAAGACACCCCAGACCATGACGTCGGAGCAGCGCATTCGTTACGGCCGTCACCTGCTCCTGCCCGAAGTGGGCGAGAAGGGCCAGCTCAAGTTGCTGGACTCCAAGGTGCTCTTGCTGGGTGCCGGTGGCCTGGGTTCGCCCGCCGCGCTCTACCTGGCCGCCGCCGGCGTGGGAACGCTGGGCATCATCGATATGGACGTGGTCGACACTTCCAATCTGCAACGCCAGATCCTGCACAATCTGGACCGCGTGGGTATGCGCAAAGTCGACAGCGCCAAAATGACGTTGACCGCCATGAACCCCGACGTCGAAGTCAAGACGTACGACATGCGTCTCGGGGCCGACAACGTTCTCGACATCATCGACGGCTACGACGTGATCGTGGACGGCACCGACAACTTCCCGACGCGCTACCTCGTCAACGACGCGGCGCTGTTGAAGAACATCCCCGTGGTGCACGGCTCGATCTTTCGCTTCGAGGGACAGGTCACCGTCTTCGCGCCCTACGTCGGACCGTGCTACCGCTGCATGATCCCCGAGCCGCCGCCCGCCGAGCTCGCGCCCAGCTGCGCCGAAGCGGGCGTGCTCGGCGTGTTGCCGGGCATCGTGGGTTCGATCCAGGCAATCGAGACCATCAAACTGCTGCTCAACTTGGGCGAGCCGCTCATCGGGCGTCTGCTCACCTACGACTCGCTCGACCAGAGTTTCCGCACCTTCAAGGTGCGCCGCGACCCCGAGTGCCCGGCGTGCGGTGAGCACGCGGGTCCCATCCAGATCGCCGAGTACGACGACCTGTGCATGCCCCACGCGGTGCTCGCCTGATCACCCGCTTCACTCAGTAGCCACCGAGGGCTTGCGTCGCTAGGTGCGTACCACGATGGTGTGCGCGATGCGGTCGTGAAGCGTCTGTTTGCGCGCATTGAACAGCGGATACAGGCAGTCGGCGACCGCGAGGACGAACACCGAGAACCTGAAGGAATCCAACCCGGTACTCGGGAGGGTTGCGAGTACTGCGTAGACCGCGACGACCCCCCAGCGAATGGTGGCCTGTCGACGAGTGATGACGTGACCCGTGAGGGCATCTCGCACCCGGGTTTGGACCATTCGATTGCCCAGGGTCTGACCGTCGGGCTGCGTCTGCAAAATGATCATGTAGGACGCCTGGGCGGCGATGGCCGCGATCTCGCCGAAGAGGTTGCCCAGGAGCAGGACGAGCACCAGCGTGGGCACGACCAAGATCACCGCGTCGAGCAGAGTGGCGCCGACCCGGCTCCACCAACCGGCGAGAATCGGCGTCACCGAGTCGAAGACGACGTCGGTGGCGCGACTTGCGCAGACGCGACAGACGCTGTCGTCACTCGTCGAGCCGCAGTTGACGCAGAACATGCACCCAGTCTGACCCACGGGGTGACAACCGGGCGACCCGTTGGACTTTTGGCCCATTTTCAGAGCGTTCGCGCGCAATTCAAACGCCTAGCATTACCCTCGTGGGACCACAGGAGCGATTCACCGACTCGGGGATCGAGGTGCAGCCGGTCTATCACGGCGAGGATTTGGCCGACTTTGACGAAGCACGCGACCTCGGCGAGCCCGGACAGTTCCCCTTCACTCGCGGGGTTTATCACACGATGTACCGTGGTCGCCTCTGGACCATGCGCCAGTACGCGGGATTCGGCACCGCCGAAGCCACCAACGAGCGCTTTCGCTTCCTGCTGGGCGCCGGCCAGACCGGACTCTCGTGCGCCTTCGACCTGCCCACTCAAATGGGTTATGACTCCGATCACGTGAGAGCCGAGGGCGAGGTCGGCCGCGTCGGCGTGGCGATCAGCTCCCTCGAGGACATGCGACTGCTCTTGTCCGAACTACCCCTCGGCGAGGTGACGACGTCGATGACGATCAACGCCACCGCCTCCACCTTGTTGCTCTTGTACCAGTTGGTGGGCGAGGAGCAGGGCGTTTCCGGGGACCAGTTGCGCGGGACGATTCAGAACGACATCTTGAAGGAATACATCGCNNCGACCCTCGATGCGCCTCATCGTCGACACCTTCGCCTACTGCGAGAAGGAGATGCCCAGTTGGAATACGATTTCCATCTCGGGCTATCACATCCGTGAGGCCGGATCGACCGCAGTCCAAGAGGTGGCCTTCACGCTCGCTGACGGCATCGCCTACGTCGAGGCCGCGCTNNGCGAAAAAGCCCGCGTCGTGGATGCTGCGCTTTCACACCCAAACAGCCGGATCGACGTTGACCGCCCAGCAACCCGAGAACAACCTGATCCGAGTGGCGCTCCAGGCGCTGGCGGCCACCCTGGGGGGGACCCAAAGCCTGCACACCAATAGTTTCGACGAGGCTCTTGGCTTGCCCACCGAGCACGCGGTGCGCCTCGCCTTACGTACTCAGCAGGTCATTGGTTACGAGACCGGCGTTGCCGACACGGTCGACCCCTTGGCGGGTTCGTATTTCGTCGAGTCGATGACCTCGCAAATCGAGGAACGGGCGCGGGTGTACTTGGACGCCATCGACGAGATCGGCGGCGCCGTGGCGGCGATCGAGGTCGGCTATCCCCAGCGAGAGATCGAGAACGCCGCGTACGAGTACGCGCGCTCCATCGACCAGGGCGAGCGCATCGTCGTGGGGCTCAATCATTTCACCGACGAGGGTGACGTCTCACCGGAGGTCTTCCCCTTCGACCTCGAACGACAGAACATGCAGGTGTCGCGCGTGCGCGACCTCAAGGACCGTCGCGACAACCACGGCGTACGCGCCGCGTTGGACGACCTCGCGAGCGCCGCTCGCGGCAGCGCGAACCTGCTCTATCCCATGAAGACGGCGTTGTCGCGGCTGGCGACGCTCGGCGAAGTGGCCGACGTGCTACGCGGTGAATTCGGAGAATATCGGCCGCACTAGCGCCCCAGGACCTCGGAGAAGTGCGTGACGGTGGCCGGGGACTCGTAGAACGGGAGGGTCTGCGAGCGCCAGGTCTCGAAGATCTCGGAGGCGCGAAAGTTCATGTGATCTTCGACACTCGTCCATCGCACGAGGAGCAGGAACGTCGAGGGATTCTCTATCTGGCGGCGAACCTCGGCGCTGTGGCATTCGGGGGCCGATTCAATGATCGCCAGTGCCGCGACAATTGACGCCGCGAACTCGTCTTCGCGGCCCGGGGTGATGTGGAGCCAGGCGTGCTCGGTAATCATCGGCGACCCAACAGTCGTTCGCGCAGGGCCGCGTCAGTGGCGACGCCAATGGCGGTGTTCGCGAGTGCGATCGCACCGTCGAGTACCGCCTGGTCGGCCTCGGGAGAGACGCACGCCGCGGTGAATTCCAACTGGTGATTGACCGCGCCATTGGTGGGAATGGCCAGCAGCGGATGAATCGACGGCACCACGAGTGAGACATTGGCCATGTCCGTCGAGATCGTCGGCTTCGGGACTCCCTGGTCGTCGAGTGAGAACGAACGGCCCAAGGCTTCGGCGGCCGTGCGGTAGTGCGCCAGCAAGCCCGCGTCACTCTCCATGTGCGAAAAGGCGCTACCGATCTCACGCACCGACAACGTGGCTCCGGTCGCTCGCGCACCAGCTTCGAAGCATCCGGCGAGCCGATCGCGCAGCTGGGCGAGGCGCGCCGCGGTCACCGAGCGGGCCATGTAGCGGCCGACCGCCTTGCGCGGAATGATGTTGGCGGCCGCCCCCCCCTCGGCGATAATCGAGTGGACTTGGTCGCCGGGGCGAAGTTGCTGTCGCAACAGACCGACGGCGACCTGGGCGATGGTCAATGCATCGAGTGCGTTCACTCCCTCCCAGGGAGCGGCGGAGGCGTGGGCTTCCTTGCCTTCGTA
>PLEI01000005.1 GCA_003136415.1 Acidimicrobiaceae bacterium
CCGATCTTCATTCCCGGGTACAGGGTGATGGGAAGGTTCGCGACGTTCGACAACTCCAGTGTGAGGTGACCGTCCCAGCCCGCGTCGACGAAGCCAGCCGTCGAATGGATGAGCAGTCCGAGGCGGCCTAGGGAACTCTTGCCCTCGAGACGCGCGACGAGGTCGTCGGGGAGGGCGACGCGCTCGACAGTCGAACCGAGCAAGAATTCGCCAGGGTGCAGAATCATGGGATCGGAGGGTCCCACGTCGATGAGTTCGGTGAGGTCTTCTTGCGCTTCGCGCACGTCGATGACCCGCTGGGAGTGATTGCGAAATACCCGGAAGAGCTGGTCGATATGGAGGTCGACTGACGAGGGCTGAATGCAGTCGTCACCCAGCGGTTCGATGATGATCCGGCCCTCGTCGAGAGCTTCTTTGATGGAACGATCCGAGAGCACCATAACCATCGCAACGATACTCCGAAGCAACTGGGGCGTTCGCGCTTCACCACGAACGCTTGCCCTTCACCTGCCTCGCGCTCATGACGGTACGATTGAGTCCGCGCGGGCGTAGTTCAGCGNNGATTCCCGTCGCCCGCTCCAAAAGGATCAACATCTAGAGCCCAATGATTGCAAGGGTTCTTCGTTGACAAGTGGAGACCACTGTTGACCAACGCTGCCCCGAGTTCTATGCCCCTATATGCCGTGGCATGCCCGCAACTCGAACAACGCTCGGCGAGTCTCCTGAAGACCCAGACCGAATCGTCGCGCCGTATTGCCACAGCAGGCCCCTACCTAAGACTGCAGGGTGTTGGATCGAACGACGAAACCGCGAGAGTCGGGTTTGTCGTGGTCGTCGTCGGTGACTTGTGCTTCTGTGTCTTCTCCGCAATGGTCGTCGAACGTGCGAGGTTTGGGGCGGTCGAGATCACCGGCGGCCCCGGCGTTTGAAATGCTTCATTCGGGGGTGGATTCGTTGGCCGCGATAGGTCCGAGCCGAATATGTTGACGAGCATTTGTTGGGCGTGCGGTTGATCTACGAATAAGACGTCAGCTCCGTTTACTGTCGCGGAGGTAGTTGAAAGTGTGTAGGTCTTCATCGCGGCGGGGTTGAAGTGTCGGAACTTGAGGGCAAGACCGATCAACTGGTTCAGCGAAAACTTGTCGTCGATTGCGACACCCTGCGGAATCTTCGAGAGGAAGTTGTTCATGGCCACTGGATTGCCGAGGCTTCCTTTAACTCGGCGAATCATCGCCCGAAGATACGCGTTCTGGCGATCAATACGACCGAAGTCGCTTGTGCCGTCGTAGATCCACCCGTACTGGGCCAACTGCGCGTATGTCAATTGGACTGCGTTTTTCGGCCACACGTTCAGCCCCTTGACGTTGTAGTAGTAGTGACGGCTTCGCGCGACGGCAAGGGCCTGTGACCCGTTGACGAGTTGACACCCGGCGTGCATGATTCGAAGTTGAGAGTACGAGTCGTGCGCTGGATATGGGAAATTGAGGTAGACACCGCCGACCGCCTCAGCCGCGTTAACCAGTCCCCCCATACTTACTTGGACCGTGTAGTTGATCGGGATACCGAAGTTCGCCGTGATGGTTTGGGCAAGCAACGATGGACCGTTGCCGTAGTTCACGTTGATCCGATTGAACCTTCCGTAAAGGGACTGGTTTGCGAGCAGGGTCACCGTCGTGTCGCGAGGAATCGAGAGGATGGTGATCGTGCCGGCGTTGGGATCGACGCGCATGATCTTCACCACGTCACTGCGTTTACCCGCGGCCTGACCTGTCGAGGCCCCTGTCTGTTTGGCGAGCGCACCGGTCAGGCCCGCTCGAGAGTCTGAACCGACCTCGAGGACGTTGAACGACTGGCCGGGCACCGGGTACGCCTCGTGGCCCACGTGCAATTTATGGATCGAGCGAAATCGATACTGGGCATAGAGATAACCACCACCGAGCACGCCAACGATCAACATGACAACGACAACGCTTGAAACAATCCACTTACGACTTCGGTGGTGCGGGATTTGTGGGCGACGCGACTTACGCCTTAACCCAGACTTCTTTTCAATGGCCGAGCCCAAAGCGGCCAGTCGCTGCTCATTAGCAATGGCACGTTTGTCTTTCCCGGCTGGCGTGGGATCACGCAAAGGTCCATCTTGAGGTCCTTCAGCCATCTCTTGAGCCTACCTATCGAAGTATTGCCCGCCCCGTGAAGCTGCTCGCTGGAGTCGATCAATGAAAAGCATCATCACGATTTCGACGCACCGTTGACACCTGACACCGGGCCACCCTCAAACGTCAACACGACGTCCTGTTGAACCCAGGATACGCCCGCGTCTGAGGCAGCTTTCGTTAGTTCCAACGTTCCCACAGCGCGGCAGTCGGTTGGACTTACGCAGTACACCGGATAGTCGGACACGTACTGCAACGACTCGCTGGGCGGTAACGGCAACTGTTCGGTTTTCCACGTAAGACCTCCGTCACTGGTTGCCATCATGACCGCGTGGTCAGGTACGTAAGGACAAGTCCCATTGCATTCACTCTCTATCAAATGAGTTGAAGCCCAGCAGTCAGCCGATGTGGGACACGTGATTGAATCGAAGCTCATGGGTACAGAGGTGCTCAGCGACGCGAGTCCCGTCGCCGGAATTGCTGACCACGTCAGGCCCCCGTCGTTCGTCACCAGCTCACCACTCGCCGTCTGGTAGCCGTTCCGATCGTTGCTCGACTCGATGGACAGACAGTGACTGTCGTTCGAACATGACATGATTCCTGACGTCGCGGTCATGGAGGGCACGGAAGCCGACGCCCACGTTGCTCCGTCGTCAGTGCTGTAAATCATCGACGCTGAAGTTTGGCCTAAGGGCGACCCAAAGCCGTTCGTACCGCCAGCAACGCAGCGCCCATTTGGGAAACATTCGAGTGCTGGTTGATCATTCTCGCTCGGGAAGAACGAGGGCGGCAGCACCGACGTCTTCCAACTCTGACCTCCGTCAGCAGTGAAATACGAGGTGGGAGTGGGAGCGGCACCTGTTTGGAACAGGCCAATCGTGACACACTTCAGTGCTGTTGCGCACGAAAGGAAGACTGGCAGCTCGTAGCCCCCTGGCAGAGAGAGTGACGTCCAGGTCATTCCACCGTCGGTTGTCGTATAGAGGAGTGGGTGCGCGTTGGCTTTTGGTAGGTCGCCCACCACCAAACAGGTATTGACCGTCGGACACGAGAATCCGTAGAAATAGGTTCCGTCCCCCGGGGCGAGCGATTGGCGCCAGTTTGCTCCACCATCGTGGGTCACCGAGATCACGCCTTGGGTCTTCTCGTGGTTCTGGAAGTTCGTTCCAGAGGAGTAGCAGGTGGCTGACGTTGGACACGTGAGTTGCAAGGTGAACTGTTGAGTCGTGGGGAGGGGTCCCGAGGCCGAACTCGCTTGCCAGCCCGGTTGAGAGATGTAGCCCGCGAGACTCCATTCCCCATGGGTCGGTGTCAAGCCTCCTGGCTTCGTGTTGTTGCGGGGAGCGCTTGAGTGGCCAACAGTAATCGGCACGACAATTGCAGCGGCGACAAGGACGGCGAGCATGGCCAACACCGCCGGCCGCTTGATTCCATCATTCAGTTTGGAAGCAATTCCACGATGATTGGCGAATTCATAAGTACTCAGAACCCGCTGAGCATCGTTAACCGCGGACGAGTCCGAAATCATGCGCGCGTCGTGCGGACTGGGATCCGGGATAAGAACGTTGAGGGCCGGGTCGGACTGGAAGAGTAATGATTCGATGTTCATGACAATTGCTCCTTTGGTGTGATCGGAATTGATGATGTGTCGCTGGACAAACTTGCCGCTGGTGAATCGACGTCCAATTGGACTTGGAGACGAACCTTCGCCTTCTTGATGCGTAACGCGACGGCGTTCACCGAGCATCCAAGAACGCATGCCGCTTCGGCATGGCTGAGTCCATCCCAATAGACGAGGAGTACGACCTCTCGATCGAAAGGTCGCAGTTCCTGGAGCGCCGCTCGCACTCGGAGATGGAGAGGATCGACAGAGGTATCTAGAATCTCGACTTGATTGGGCTGGGCTCCGAGGTGTGAGAGCAGCCGGAGTTGGTACGACCAGCGACGGTGATGTTCGAGAAGGCACTTATGAGCAACACCGAACAGCCAGAGACGATCCTGGGGACTTGGGGGAAGGTCGCCAATTCGGCGCCACGCTCTGGCGAACACTTCTGACACGATGTCAGGAACGTCCGACGACGAATGAAGAACTCGGCGATGGACGTAGGCATAGATGGGCTTGTAGTTCGCCTGGTAAAGCGCCTCGAATCTCGCATGATCTTCCCGCGAAGCCTGAGACGTCACCATCCGTACTTCCTAGGCCAATTCACACTCAGTACATGTCACTGGAAGTGTCAATACTGTCTAATTCGCCAAAATCCCATAATTTCACAGTTGAATCTCGGATTAATTGGACAGTAGAAGAGGGAGGGGCGATGCCCCTCCCTCTTCTTTCGAATCCATGGTGGCGAAGACGTCCTCGCGAGGGGTTCGAATTGCCCAGTCCGGCAATCCACCGCAACGAGTATCGTGAGTTACTCCGGAATCCGTTACGCCACTCATCATCAACATGTTGCGTTAGACCGTCGCCGAAAAGAGGACTCGTGAGCAATCGCGCACTGGTAGTGATTGACGTGCAGAACGAGTACGTATCGGGGAAGCTGCCCATTGCCTATCCTGAACTGCGCGAGAGCCTCAACAACATTGGTGCGGCGATGGATGCCGCCGCAGCCCGTGACCTACCGATCGTTGTCGTACAGCAGGTCGCTCCCGAGGATTCGCCACTCTTCGCCCGGGGGAGTCACGGCTTTGCGCTACACAAGGTGGTGTCGAGCCGTAACTACGACCATCTCGTTGAGAAGACCTTGCCCTCCGCCTTCGCCGGAACCGACCTTGCGGAGTGGCTGAGGGTCCGCTCCATCGATACCGTCGTCATTGTCGGCTACATGACCCAGAACTGTGACGAATCAACGGCCCGCGATGCAGTTCATCGCGGTCTGGCAGTGGAGTTCCTCTCCGATGCCACCGGCACCCTGGCGATGGCCAATCAAGCGGGTTCGGTGAGCGCAGAGGAGCTGCACCGCACGGTCCTCGTCGTGTTGCAGTCGCGCTTTGCGGCGGTGGGTACGACAGGGGAGTGGATCGAAGCGGTGCGCCAGGGAACCGAGTTGCCTCGGTCAAGTGTGTTGGCCAGTACCGCGATAGCTCGATCAGAGAATGGCTGACCGCGGTCGAACCTTCGCGGACGTCAGTCAGAGACTGACATCGAAGGGTTGCCACGAAGTCAGTCCAGCACTGGGAGGTTGGACAATCCTTGTGAATCCGAGAAAGCGGTGGGGCACGTGTCTCCAGCACCAGGGTTGTCACACCTAGACAAGGCGTGATCTCCCCTCCGGCAACCCTTCTGAACGAGGGCGGGTCTCGGAACGCCGATGGGGTGCATCCCGGACCGCATCTCGGATGCAACTTGACTCGTGGCATCGAGTGACGCCGGGCAATCGGTGGAAACGACGTCCTGATGTCAGTGAGACGACGTCGAGATTGCCGTGAGTGAGACGTGGTGTCGGTGGAAACCCTTTTGGAGGCGGGGGGCGTGAAGGTCCTCCCGCCCCGCGTCGTCGACGAGGGACTGGCGGCACTGGCCGTGGCCGGCAGGGGACTGGGTGGCGGAGGTGAACGGGCGGACGAATCGCCTCAACGCGCCACGTAGCGCGACCACGGTGCTGCGCAGTCGGCGACGCCGGAACAGTTGATGCCTTCCTAAGTCGTGCCTTCAAGCGCGCGGCGAGGGATTCCGACGGAGGAGGACGATACAGCGATCGCCCCCTGGGCACGTCGTCGTTCGCCGATGAGCGAGGGCCAGCCGAACGAGGGCCGTCTCGAGGTCCCGTGCGTCGCATCGAGCGCGCTCGGCGACGTGAGTGATGCTGGCGAGCTCGTCGTGCTCGAGACCAGTGGTCAGCCCGAGATGACGGGCCGCCTGCGCGGCTCGCGGATCGAGTGGCAACGACGCGCCGGGCCACACGCCGCGCAACTCTCGGAGGAACAGCCCGATCGTGACGGGTCCCCAGCCCGGCAGTTCATCCAGAGCGGCGACGAGAGTTCGCGGAGCGGTGAAGTGACGGCCGATCGCTCCGATCTCGCCGCCGTAGCGCTCGGTGATGACTCGAGCCAGGGCTTGCAGGCGGGCGGAGGTTCGGAAGTCATAGCGCGCGTAGCCGCCCGCGTCGAGCAGCGCGACGAGGTCGCTTTGGTCGCGCGTGCCCGCGTCGACGATCCGGTTGATCCCGGCCCGGGACAACTCGGCGAAGGTCCGCTCCGCAACTCGTGCCGAGATGCGACTCCCGAACAGCGTCGATGCCACAAACCACCGCTCCACCTGGGAGTCACCGTTGGCGAGGTCGATGCCGAGCTCGCTCGAGTACCGGCCACCGAAGTTGCGCACGAGCGCGTTTGCCTCCGCCGCCTGGGCGGCGGCCCTGCTCACGACGGCGCGCCGCGGAGGGGCTCACAGCGGCGGTCCGACCAGCAGAATCGCGACTCGGCCGGCGCCGTCGTCAGCCTTGGGCCCTGCGTCCACCCGCCGACCTCCCGGACGACCGTACCTGGGCTGACGTCAATCTCGCAGCACCGCCCTTGGGTGTCGCGCCGCTTCTCGTCCAGGTCGGCGAACCCCTGGAGCATCTCGGCAACTGTGTCGTTCGATTGGGGCATCTGGTCGCCTACTCGGGGTTGTCGGGTCGAATCGCCCGTAAGGAAGGTCCGCCACTTGAGCCGCTTTCGGATGGGCGCCAATCTACGTTTTGGTCAGCCCTCGACATCACGATTGCTTGGACCCCCTGTCTGCTCTGATTAGACACCCCTGGTCTCGAACTTGTCAAGTGGCGAACTCGGGTGAAGTCGAAGATCGTGCGACTGAGGGTTAAGTCGGATGAGTTAGCTCCAGGGCGCCACTGCGAATTCGTGGTCGTTCCCCGCGTGAGTGAGCTCGCCTGGTCTCGAGACGGGTTGGGGTCGGTACCCGCGCTGGCGTCACTCGGCCCTCCCCGGACGTTGGTCCCAACCTCGGGCACGGGCCCAGCGACCGAGGTGCTGTAGCTCCTTGGCGTGGACTGCGTCACGCTCGCCAACAACCACGCTCTGGACTTCCGCCGCGACGCGCTGGGCGACACGTTTCGACACCTGTCCGACGCCGGGATCGTCTGGATCGGGGCCGGCGTCGACGAGGCGGCGGCCCGTACTCCGACCATCCTTGGACGGGATGGTTCTCGCGTCGGCGTCACCGACCATCTCCGCGACTATGCCGCCGCGCCCGGGCGGCCGGGCGTCACCTTTGCCGATCTGCGGAGCGACGCGCCTTGCTGGCTGCTCAGCGCCATCGGCAGCGTCGACGCCGACATCGTCGTTGTGTGGCCCCACTGGGGACCGAATATGGTCGGCTAGCCTGTCGCCCGCGTCAGGCGGGCGACGGAGGCGTTTCGTGCCGCGGGCGCGACGCTCGTGGCCGACGGCGTCCTGTACGACCTCGGTGACTTTATCGACGACTACGCCACCGACGCCGAGCCGCGCAACGACCTTGACCAACTCTTCCCGGTCGATTTCGAGCATGCCGTCCCAACCCGACTCGAGGCCGTCCCACTGGCCCTCGAGTTCTGTCACACGCGCCTCGTGGACCGCGATGAGGCGGCGTGGGTCGGCGAACGGTTCCGCAGCGCGTGTGCCACCTTCGGCACTGAGGTACTCGAAAGTGCCGGTCGGTTCGTCATTGAATTCGCGCCTCGTGACGGCACGGAGGAGGGGCCGGCGAGGTGCCTCAACCGGCTGAAAGCGGATCGAGTGCGGTCCCGTTCTCTCGGATTCGAGGAATATGGCACGGTTGGAATATGTGAACTCCGCCAGTATGTCAAGTTGCACTTGAAATTCAGTGGAAATTGCACGTGAACTTCAGTGGAGTTGCATCCGAACTTCAGTACGATTGCGTCCGAACTTCACTGGATTTGCATCGAAGTGCAGAAGGGTTGCTTTCAACTTCACTGGAGTTGCATTGAAGTTCAGTGGATCAAGAGTGCCGAGTCTTCCGTTCGCCGACCGACCTTTGGGATGGTCGTTTCTCAGCTTAGACCAATCCTATCGATCCGCTCTTCGGCGTCGGGCTTGGGCGAGTGATTCAAGGGGCGTGTGACCGAAGGTTGACGACGCGCGTCCTTCGCCCCATTCGCGTTGGCGTCGCGNNCGGGCCCTTGAGCAAGGGCAACCTGCCAACCAGACGGCCTGACCTCTTGACCGACGCGTCACGTGGAACTCGAACTATCCGCTTTTTCGTGTGTGCGCCGGCGGATGCTTGGCGAGGAAGCGACGGAGCTTGCCTAATGGCCAGGTGTTGATGATGTCCGCGGACTCCGCCCAGCCCCGCTGGGCGGTGGCGACACCGAAGCGCATGAAGTCGAGGTGGGTCACGGCGTGGGCGTCGGTGGAGATGGCCAAACGCACGCCGGCGTGGCGGGCGCGACGCACCAGGTCGCCGTTGAGGTCGAGGCGATCGGGGCTCGCGTTGATCTCGAAGGCGGTGCCCGTGCGGGCCGCGGCGCGCAAGACCTCGTCCCAGTCGGCGTCGATCGGCGCGCGCCGGCCGATACTGCGTCCGGTGGGGTGGCCGATGATGTTGACGGCGGGATGCTCGATGGCGCGCAAGAGCCTGGCGGTCATGGCGTCGCGGGACTGACGGAAGGCGGAGTGCACACAAGCGACCACGATGTCGAAGTCGGCGAGGAAGTCCTCATCCCAATCGAGAGAGCCGTCAGGTTGGATGTTGAGCTCGGTGCCGTGGAGCAGGGCGATGCCCGCGCTCTGTTCGAGCAGGCGGATCCGGTGACGTTGTTCGAGGGCCTTTTCGGCGGTCATGCGCTGCATATGGAGCAGTGGCGCGTGGTCGGTCACTGCGTAGTAGCGATAACCGCGGGCCTTGGCGGCGGTGACCATGTCCTCCAGGGAGGCGACACCATCGGTGAGGTTTGTGTGCGTATGCAGGTCACCGCGGATGTTGCGCAACTCGACGAGGTTAGGGAGTTCACCGGCGAGCGCGGCTTCGATTTCACCGGTGTTCTCACGGATAGTCGGGGGAATCCATGGCAGTCCGAGCTGTTTGTAGACCCCCTCTTCGGTCTCGGCGACGATCAGCCGACCGACGTCGGCCTCGAAGAGGCCGTACTCGGATAACTTCTGGCCGGCCCGCACGGCCATCTCGCGCAAATGGATGTTGTGGGCCTTCGAGCCGGTGAAATACAGCAGTGCCGAGCCCCATACGGGCGGTTCGATGAGACGCAGGTCGACCTGGACACCCTTGGTGGTGAGGATCGAGGACTTGGTGCTGCCCCGGGCCAGGACACGAGCGACGAGCGGCATCGTACAGAAGGCTTCCATGACCGGCTCGGACTCTTCGGAGGCAATCAGGAGGTCGACGTCGCCGACTGTTTCGCACATCCGGCGTAGCGACCCCGCGTGGGCGGCCTTAAGGACCTGGGAGAGGGTGGACAGACGAGCGAGGATCTCCTCGGCGAGGCCGAGGGCGACGGCCAGTTGGATGCGCGCACCAGCGGCGTGAGCGTCGTGGATAGCCCGGGCGAGGTTCTCCTCGCTGCGCTCCCCCCAGCCGGGCAGGTGGCGGAGACGGTGTTGATGGATGGCGTCGAGTAACTCGCCCACGGAGGTGATGCCGAGTTCGTCGTAGACCTGGTGGGCTCGCTTGGGTCCCAGGCCCGGTACGTCGAGCAGACTGCGCAGTCCGGCGGGGACAAGGGCGCGCAGTTCGTCGAGTTCCTCCACCGTGCCGGTGCAGAGGAACTCGATGATCTTGCGAGCCAGGTGCGAACCGATGCTCGGAATCGCGTCGAGTCCCTTCTCGTCCAGGTCGGTTACATCTATCGGATAGCCGGCGACGGTCTGCGCCGCCTTCTCGTAGGCCCGCACCTTGAAGGGATCACCACCAGAGATGGCGAGCAGGTCGGCGAACTCCTGGAGCATCTCGGCGGCTGTGTCATTCGATTGGGGCATCTCATCACTCACTCACCGGTCGTCAGGGTCGCCTTGCATCACCA
>PLEI01000018.1 GCA_003136415.1 Acidimicrobiaceae bacterium
GAACTCAACAAGGTGATCATCGCCAACTTCGACGAGGTCCAGGTCTTTCGCATCGACCACTTCCTCGGCAAGGAGTCAATCGACAACATTCTGGCGCTGCGCTTCGCCAACCGCATGTTCGAGCCGCTGTGGAACCGCGACCACGTGTGCTTCGTACAAATCGACGTGCCCGAAACCCTCTCGATCGAGAATCGCGGAGCCTTCTACGAAGAGACCGGAGCCTTTCGCGACATGGTGGTCTCGCACCTCTTTCAGGTGCTCGGCTTCATCGCCATGGAGCAGCCCACTCGACTCGAGGCGGCACCGTTGCGCGACGAGGTGCACAAGGTTTTCGAGACACTCCAACCCGTGGACCCGCGCCACGTGGTACGCGGGCAGTACGAGGGATATCGCCGCGCGAAGGGCGTCGCCCCCGATTCCCAGACCGAGACCTTCGTGGCCCTGCGCGTCGAGGTCGAGAACTCGCGCTGGAAGGGCGTGCCCTTCTACCTGCGCACCGGCAAGTGCCTGGCCGAGAGCCGCCAGGTCATCACGATTGGCTTCGATGAACCGGTGATGCGACTGTTCCCCCCGAGCCATCACAGTTCCTCGTGGCGGGGCAACAAGTTGGTGGTCGACTTTGCCGACCCGGGATCGATTCACGCGCACTTCATGACCAAGGAACCCGGTCCGCAGATGCACCTCGAATCGGCGGAGATGACCTTTCATTACAAGGACTCCTACCAAGCCGCCAACAACCTTGAGGCGTACGAACACTTAATCCTCGAGGCGATGCTCGGCAACCGCACCCTCTTCACGCGTTCAGACGGGATCGAGCGACTCTGGGAAGTCGCGGCACCGTTACTCGAGAATCCGCCGCCGGTGCAGTTCTACGCTCCGGGCTCGTGGGGGCCCGACTCGATGGAGAGAATAGTGGCACCCAATCAGTGGTGCCTGCCCCAGTAATTCGCGCCGAAGGCCGCATTTCATCTTCCACGTTCGAATCACGTCGCCGGCCGCTGGCCCGAAGCGTCGCTTCGGGCCAGCGGAGCCAACTACTTGTTCTCGACGCGGTGCGAAGCGATCTTCAGGTCCGGGCGCGCGATCATCTCATAGAGCGCGCCGACAATGACGATGATCGCCATGACCAGCAGCGTGATCCATCCGTAGTTGAAGAGTGCGCGACCGCTGGCCAGCGAACTCGGCCAGCAAATGTTGATGAACATGGCCCCGAGATACACCAATCCCGTGATCGTCACCGGCATACCCCACTTGCCCAGAGTGAACGAACCGCTCGGTACCCACCCGCGGCGGCGGGCAATGAAGGCGCCCAGCACGGTCAAGAAGAACGCGAGATAAATGCCCGACACCCCGAACGACACCAGCGCGAAGAGGGCGTTTACTTTGGCGGGGTAGGTGAACCACAGAATGTGAACCGGCGTGCTCGGGTTCACGAGCACCAAGAGCATGAAGAGGAACGGAATGATGACGCCCACGAGCACTGCATTGGCGGGAGTCTTGAACCGCGGCGACACCCTCTTGAGCCAATTGCTGCCGGGCATCGCGCCGTCGCGCGCCAAGGCGTAGGCCACGCGCGCTCCGGCGCCCTGGACCGCCGTGCCGCAACTGAAGAAGGCGATCACGACCATCACGAGGAAGAAGTCCGTCAAGAAGCTCGGCAGGCTCGCGAAGAGCACCGGGATGCCTCCCGCCACCACACCCTTGATGCCTTCCTTCGGCGTCGCGAGCAACAGTCCCAAGACCAGGACGAACGACGCGATGCCACCGTAGAGGATGGCGCCCCGCATGGCGCGCGGTACTTCCTTGTGCGCGTCAATGGTCTCTTCAGAAATGTCTCCCGCCGACTCGAAGCCGTAGAAAATGTACGCGTTGGCCAGGACGGCGACGAGGGCCGCCCCGATCCACCAGTTGCCGGCCAGGTTGACACCCCAGGGATTCTCGGCGACCTGCTGGACGTGCTGAGTGGAGAACAAGAAGCCGAACCCTTGGTGAAAACCGTGGATGGCCAGCGCGATGAACACGCCAAAGGTGCCAATGGTTTCGACGTACACACCAATGTTGGCCACCCGACCCATGATCTTTGCTCCCACCGAGTTCAAGATCCCCGAGAGGACGATGAAGACGCCGACGATGACGAAGATGGTCACGTGATTGGAAGGATCGAGGTGCGTCTTGAACCAGAGATTGACGAGGGTCACGATGTAGAGCACCGCGCCCGAGTCGACCGAGGCAACCGTGGCCAACAGTGCGAAGCCGTAGATCCAGCCGACGTACCAGCCGTAGCGGGGCCCGACGTTGTACTTGCCGTATTGGTAGAGCGCTCCCGAGAGCGGGTATTCGCTCGCGAGTTCTCCAAAGACCAGCGCAACCAACGTCATGAAGGCCACGACGATGGGAATCGTCCAGATGTAACGCGGCCCGCCCGTTCCCAGACCCAGCGCATAAAGCGAGTAGATGCCCACCATCGGACTGAGATAGCTGAAAGCTACCGAAAAGTTGTCGAAGAACGACAGCACCCTCTTGAGCTCTTCGCGGTAGCCCAACGCCACCATTCGTGCGTCTTCGCCGTGGCTAACGTCGCCGACATCGCTAACTTCGCTGTTCGCCATGCTTCCCCCCATAATGGACTCCATTGAAGTCCTCTTTCAGGAAGATACACCCTGATTAGCGGATGCGTGGGAAATACCGATTGTCAATTTCTTGCTCGCACAGCCAAAGGCCCGCAACAATTAGCCATCTCGTCGGTCACGCCCTCGGCGATCCACCAGTTGACTCACCAAAAAAATGGCCAGACCGGTGATTCCCGCTGCCACGAGCCCGCCCAGTGGCCCGTGGACCTTGCGAGCGTGAAGCAAGAGAATGGTCACCACTCCGACCAACAACCCGGTGGGCACGCCCCATTGGAGTCCCCGCGTCATAATATTCCCCCTTGGACCGTCCGACGAATGATAGGTCGACGCGAGTCACGGCCACGGCCAGAGGCGGATGCGTGACCGGCGCGGACAACGGCTTGACCCTAGAGGGGCTGTCGCACCATTGCAGCCGAAGCCAAGGCATCGTCGTAGATTGACGCGAGGTGATCCCAGAAGACGTTCGCCTCGTGGTCGATCTCTTGGCGACGCGGATTGGCGTCGAACCACTCGACGGTCTCGCGGATTCCGTCAGCGAACGCCACAACCGCATCAAATTCTGGGACTACGCTGCGGAGTTTCGAGTTGTCGAACACCGCGGAGTTGGACTTGTCGCCCCAGAGTGTCCCGAGCAACGGCGCCCCGCGGCAACGACGGCGTCCGAGGGCACGTGCAGCACGTCGGGCTCGACGCCGGCCGCATCCCCCACCAGTCGGTAAATCTGATTCCAGGTGAGTGCCTCATCTGACGCGATGTGAAAATCCTCGCCAATGGCCAATGAATAGGACGTTCATCGATATTCCCTTCGTCAAGGGCGTCCGACCAGAATCAGGCGCCGTTAAAAAAAGGGAGACTGAACTCGAGATGTCACTTCTCGCGATCTCAGTTTGAAGAGTCAAATTGTGAGGTACCTAGATGAGTTCGGGGACCATCTCGATTGCGCCACACGGACACTCGTGAGCACAGATACCACAACCCTTGCAGAAATCGAGGTCGATCTCGTACTTGCCGTTAGGACCCAACTTCAGCACCGCGTTGTCGGGACATACGCCGAAACAGTTGTCACACTCGAAGCAGTTGCCGCACGACATGCACCGGCGGGCCTCAAAGAGGGCGTTTCGCTCGGTGAGTCCCATGACGACTTCTTCGAAGTTGTCTTGTCGACGCACCTTCTCCAGTTCGGGTCGCTGGGTCCTTTCCGCGTCGGAGTAGTACCAGGTGTTGAGCTTCTCGAAAGCCGCCAGCTCGTGCTTCTCGTCGACAACGACCGCGTCACCTCGAATGTAGGCGTCGATGCTGCGCGCCGCCTTCTTTCCGTGTCCCACTGCCACGGTCGCCGTGCGCTCGGCCGGAACGGCGTCTCCCCCGGCAAAGATCCCTCGTCCCTTCGTCATGAGGGTCGCCCCCACGTGGACCGAGCCGTCGTCGACTTCGATATCGCGGGCATTGGCCAGCAAGGAGAGGTCGGTGTCCTGGCCCAGCGCCAGCACCACTGCGTCGGCACCCAGTTCTTCGAACGCGCCGGTGGCCTCGGGAAAGCCCTCCTCGTTGAGGCGCATCTTCTCAATGACAATTGTTCCCGAGTCCACCTGACTAATGGTCGAGAGCCAGCGCATGGTCACGCCCTCGCCCAGGGCCTGTTCGAATTCTTCACCGTGGGCCGGCATCTGTGCTTGATTACGTCGGTAGACAATGACTGCTTCGGTCGCGCCCAGTCGTCGTGCGGTACGCGCCGCGTCCATGGCCGTGTCGCCTCCGCCGTAGACCACGACGCGACGGCCCAGTAGCGGCGGGTTGTCGTCGGCTACGTCGTGCAGGAACGACACCGCGTCAAGGATCTTGGCGGAGTCGCCCGCGGGGATGTTGACCCGCTTGCCGAGTTGAGCCCCCACCGCCAAGAAGATTGCGCCGAAGCGACCGCTCTCGCGCTCGACCTCGATGTCCTCGACTTTGTAGTCGAGGAGTACTTCCACGCCCATGTCCACCACGCGCGCGATCTCGGCGTCCAGGACGTCACGGGGCAGTCGATACGCCGGGATGCCGTAGCGCATCATCCCGCCCAGTTGTGGCGACGAGTCGACCAAACGTACATGGTGACCCCGACGACGCAGGTGATATGCGGCGCTCAATCCGGCGGGACCGGCCCCCACCACTAGCACGCGCTTGCCGGAGTCCGGCCCGGCTGGCGGGAGCGCGAGACCGTGTTCGAGACCGTAGTCGCCGAGGAACCGCTCCACGGCGTTGATACCCACGGCCTCATCAACCTGGACGCGATTACACGCCGTCTCGCACGGGTGAAAGCAGATGCGGCCCATAATCGCCGGGAAGGGATTCTCCTCGACGAGCTGGTGCCAGGCGGCTTCGTAGTTGCCGGACTCGGCTTCGTAGAGCCAGCCCTGGATGTTCTCTCCGGCGGGACACGCGTTGTTGCACGGGGGAAGGCGGTCCACGTAGACCGGTCGCTCGACGCGCCACGAACCGGTGTGGTTCGCACGGCTCGATCCGACATCGAGCGTGATGGCGAATGGTCGCTTGTTCATACCGGCACCTCGAATGACGCGGCGTGACGCGCCACCTGCACTGTTTCCTCGTCGATCAGTCCGTAGCGCTCGATGTTACGATTCGCGATCTCCTGGAGATGCGCCACGATCTCGGGTCGCGGATTCTTCCCGAAGAGGTGGGCGAATCTCTTCTGGAGTACCAAGTACTCCTGCACCGGAGTCTGACGGCGGATCTTCGACACCGACGTCACGACGCCGTATTCGGCTTCGAAGACCGGGAAGAGGCCGGTCTCCTGGGCGAGGCGCGCCACGTGGATGGTCTCATTGGATGCCGAGCCCCAGCCGAGCGGGCACGGGACCAGGATGTGCAGGTACCGAGCCCCACGAAAATGCATGGCCCGCTCCACCTTGGCCTCGAGGTCGTGCAGGTCAGCGACGGTTGCCGTGGCGACGTAGGCGATGTCGTGCGCCATGGCGATCCGCGGCAAGTCTTTGCCCTGGCCAAAGGCATTGCCGGGCTGAGGGCCCACGGCTTCGGTCGTCGCGGTGCGAGCGGCGGGAGGTGTGGCGGCGGAGCGCTGCACGCCGGTATTCATATAGCCCTCGTTGTCGTAACAGATGAAGAGCACGTCGTCGTTGCGTTCGAACATGCCCGACAGGCAACCAAATCCAATGTCGACCGTTCCGCCGTCGCCGGCTTGTCCGATCACGCGCACGTCGGTCTTACCCTTGACGCGCAGGGCCGCCGCGACTCCCGTCGCCACGGCCGGCGCGTTGCCGAAGAGCGAGTGCAGCCAGGGGATGCGCCACGAGGTCTCGGGATAGGGCGTCGAGAACACTTCGAGACAGCCCGTGGCATTCACCGCGACAATTTGTCCGTTCGTGGCGCGCATCGCGGCGTCGAGGGCGTAACGCGCGCCCAGGGCTTCACCGCAACCCTGACAGGCTCGGTGACCCGAGTCGAGGGAATTGGTGCGCTCGGCGTCGGACTGCACCGTGCGCTCGTCGTCGTTGAGCAGTCGATTGCCGACCGCGAAACTACCGACTTGATAGAAACGAATCGGCCGCGTGGTCATCGTGCCTGCCCCATCACTCGCGGCGCCCCGAGGTCGCGCAAGACATTCTCCGCCGAGGGTCCCGAGCGACGCGTCGTCTTCATTCTTGCGATCTCACGATCCACCATGTCGACGTCGAGATCGAGGAACAACAGGGCGCCGAGCTCGCCTTGACTGGCCTTGTAGAAAAGCTTCTCCAGGGATTGACGGGTGATGGCCCGACCGCCGAGTCCGGCGACAACCTCGCGAACGACGCAGTTCGTTCCCCGCAGCGCCATCGCCACGTCCGTGGCGAGCACTCCCCCGTGTCCGATGGAAAACGCTTTCTCGAGGACGACGACCTGGGGGGCGTGACTGAGCGCTTGTCGCACCGCCACCGACGGGAAGGGGCGAAACGACGTGATGCCCACGACGCCGATGCGCTCGCCCGCGTCACGGCGGATGTCGACGGCGTCCTTGATGGTGCCGAGCACCGAGCCCATGGCGACGATGATGGTGTCGGCATCGTCGGTGCGGTACGAATTGACCAGTCCCCCACTATGGCGTCCGGTGGCCGCCGAAAAGTCTGCGGCGATCACTGGAATACGGTGGAGCGCGTCCAGCTGGCGAAGGTGGGCCAGGTAGCGGACTTCGAGAAATGCTTCGGGTCCGACCATCGCACCGATGGACACCGGACTGGCGGTATCGAGGACCTGACGAGGATCGTAGGGGGGCAGGAACTCGTCCACGGTCGACTGGTCAAGAATGTCGACGCCTTCGACGGCGTGAGTGAGGATGAATCCGTCCATGCACACCATCACCGGCACGGAGAGCTCCTCGGCCAAGCGAAACGCCTGCACGTGCAAATCGGCGGCCTCTTGATTGGTCTCGGCGAAGAGTTGAATCCAGCCCGAGTCGCGCACCGCCATGGCGTCGCTGTGGTCGTTCCAGATATTGATCGGCGCACCGATGGCTCGATTGGCGAGAGTCATCACAATGGGCAGTCCGAGGCCCGCGGCGTTGTAGACGGCCTCCATCATGTAGAGCAGGCCTTGACTCGACGTCGCGGTGTAGGCGCGCGCGCCCGTCGCCGACGCGCCAATCGCTACCGACATGGCGGCAAATTCACTTTCAACGTTGATGAACTCACAGGGCGCCAGGCGCCCCTCCTTCACCATGACGCCGACCGCTTCGATGATGTGGGTCTGGGGCGAGATCGGATAGGCGCAGACGACTTCGGGGCGACAGAGCGCCACGGTCTCGGCCACCGCTCGCGAACCTTCAATTTGTCGCAGCACGGGCGAACTCCTCTTTGAACTTCATGATGACGTCAAATGAGGCGGCCGCCGCCTCGGCATTGCGTTCGCCCACCGCGCCAGCAAAATGATCACGAATGGCGCTCTGCACGGCACTGAGAGTGATCTCACTCGTCAGTGCGGCGAACGCGCCCAATAATGCCGCGTTCGGCAGCGGCCGTCCGAGGTGCTCGAGGGCAATCTCGGTGGCCGGGCAGGTCATCAGGTGCTCGCGAGGGAAACGAGTGAAGAGGTCCGAGAGACCCAGCTCGTCGAAGGTCCGTGAGGTGTTGATGAGGACGAATCCCACCGGCGAAAGTCCCGAGAAGAGGTCGAGCTGATTGATCAGGGTCGCGTCTTGGATAATGATGGCGTCGGGAACCATGACCGGTTCGCGGGTGCGGATTTCCTTGTCGTCGATGCGACAATAGGAGACCACGGGAGCACCCGTTCGTTCAGAGCCGAAACTAGGGAAGGCCTGTGCCTGGCGGCCTTCGCCAAAGGCGGCGACGGAGAGGATCTCGGCCGCCGTGACTACTCCCTGGCCTCCCCGACCATGGATTCGCACCTGGAACATTGCGTCACCGCGCCGTTCAACGACGGACTGACGCGCACCACATCGGTGTGCTCGGGTCCGTCGTGTATAGCCGGATGTGCAGAAGGTGAACCACGTTTCGAACGTAACCCAAGGTGACCCGCCATCGCCACGAAACAGCGGTTACAAAAGACCTTTATGACGTCGCACGAGCTTCGCGGGCCCCCGATGAGCCAACGCCAACCCCGTCAGTGCTGGATCAGGGGCTCCGCATTGACTTCGCGAATGATCGGCAAGCCCGCGCGCACGCGATTGCGCCCGGAGAGCTTGGCCGAATAGAGCGCCTGGTCGGCGTGTTCGATGAGATCATGAATCGTCAAGTCCGAATCCGGCGAGTGACAGGCAACGCCGGCGCTCAGAGTGACGATGGGCGGCGGCGTGGGACGAGCCTCGTGGGGAATCGAGATGAGATTGACCGAGTGCAGTACGCGCTCCGCGGCGGCAATCGCGTCGTCGACGTGGCAATTGGGCATCACGAGCAGGAATTCCTCGCCGCCGTAGCGATAGACGCTTTCTCCCGAACGCACTACCCGGTTCAGGCACTTGGCCACTTGGCGCAGGGCCTCGTCGCCCGCCGGGTGGCCGTAGTGGTCGTTATAGAACTTGAAGTAATCAATGTCGAACATTGTGACGCAGTACGAATTCTGCGAGCGCAGCGCCCGGGCGTGAACCTTGAGGAGGTCCTCTTCCATCCGGCGGCGATTGCCGAGGTTCGTGAGCGAGTCGGTCAACGAACGCCCCAGTAACTCAAGATTGACCTCTTCGAGCTGGGCGCGCACTTGGTGAACCTGGCGGTGCAGCGAAGTCACGCGTTCGGCCGCCACCAGACAGGTCTGCACGTCGAGGGAATTGACGGGCTTGACGATGTAGTCGTCGGCACCGGAGTTCATACCCTCCAATATCTGCTCGGGGTCCGCCAGTCCCGTCACGAGGACGATGTAGGTGTAGTTGTCCTTGATCTCGTTGCGCACGCGACGACACAGCTCGGTCCCGTCGACGCCGGGCATCATCCAGTCAGTGAGCAGGACGTCGATGTCCCCGCTCTGCAGGAGTTCCCACGCGGCCGACCCGTCGCTCGCCACCAGGCAGTCGTGGCCGAGCTTGGAGGCCATGGCCTTCAGCAGGACGCGACTGGTGGCGTCATCGTCGGCTACGAGAATCCGCACGTTACACCCTGACCACGAGGTGACTGAGCGCGTCGCAGACTTTCCCCCACTCGTTATCGAACATCTCAAACAACAGGGTCGCACTCGCCACCGCCTCGGCCCGGCCGAGTGCCTCAAGCTCGCCGCAGATCTCGGCGAGCCGTGCTCCCCCGACATTGGCGCTGGCTCCGCGCAGGGAGTGCGCGGAGCGCTCGATGGCGTAAGCGTCGCCCGCGGCCAAAGCGTCCGCCAGGGCGTCGCGCTGGGCGAGGGACTGATCGAGGTACTGGCTAATGACCTCGGCGAGAACCGTTCCCTCGCCGTCGTCGAGACTGCGCAACAGTCCGATCTGACCCACGTCGAGGACTTCGCGCTCTTCGACCGTGGTGAGCGGCGTCACAGGTGCCGGTGCCGGTGTCGGTGCCGGGACCTCGTCAACCGGCACCGCAACGGTCGCGGTATTGGCGTTGGACTTCACCCAACGCTCGATCACCGCCGCGATGACGTCGGGTCGCACGGGCTTGGTGATGTAGTCGTCCATGCCCGACACCAGGCACTTCTCGCGGTCGCCCTCCATGGCGGCCGCGGTCATCGCGATGATGGGCGTGTGGTGAGCGTTGCCCTCCCAGCGCCGGATGTGCGCGGTGGCTTCGTAGCCGTCCATCTCGGGCATCTGGCAGTCCATGAGGATGGCGTCGTAGTGGTTGAGCATGACCGCCTGCACCGCTTCGCCACCGTGGCTGGCGATGTCGAAGTGATAGCCCAGCTTGGCGAGCACTTTCGAGCCCACTAATTGGTTTATCTTGTTGTCTTCGACGAGCAGGATGTTGCCCCGCGCCTCACCGGACTGGCCGTGGGCTTCGGCGATCGCCTCCAGGGTCGAGATGTCCTCGTCGCTCAATGACGTGATGAGGCAATCGTAGAGTTCGGACTGGCGAACGGGCTTCGTCAGTGACGCCGCGAAGCCCTTCTTCTTCGTCTCCTTGACGCCCAGACGCTCGCCGGAAGAACTCAGCAGGAACAAGGTCGTGTTGGCCGTGGTGGGGTCGGCCTTCAAGAGGCCTGCCAGTTCGATGCCGTCCATCTCGGGCATGTTGAGGTCCAGCACGCCGATGTCGAATTCGCGGCCCTCACGTGCCGCCACGACGGCCAGGGCAATCGCCTCGGCACCGCTCGAGGCCTCGACGGCCTCGACACCCCAGGAGCGCAATTGACGGCGAAGAATCATGCGGTTGGTCGCGTTGTCGTCGACCACGAGGGCCCGGCGACCGTCCAATGTTCCGTTGTGGGCGTCGTCATCCTGGACCGCGTCAACGCAACGGAAGGACAGATCGAACCAGAAGCGCGAGCCCTCGCCCGGGGTGGATTCCAGATTCATCTCGCCACCCATGAGCTCCACGAGCTGGCGGCTGATGGCGAGACCCAGTCCGGTGCCGCCGAATTTGCGCGTCGTCGAGGAGTCCGCCTGGGCGAAGGCGCCGAAGAGACGTTGCTGGTCGTCGACCGCGATGCCGATGCCGGTGTCGATGACCTCGAAGCGAACGTCGGCGCGGTCGCGGTACTCGTGCACCACGCTCACGCGCACCACGACTTCGCCGGTGGACGTGAATTTGACGGAGTTGGCCGCCAGGTTGAGTAGCACTTGCTGAATGCGCACGGCGTCGCCCATTAGGTGCACGGGCACATCGGGGTGCACGTCAACGAGTAGCTCGAGGTCCTTGTTGGCCGCGGACCCGGCCAGAATGCGACCGACGTCGTCGGCGACGCTCTCCACGTTGAAGACGATCTCTTCGACCTCGAGATGCCCGGCCTCGATCTTGGAGAAGTCGAGAATGTCGTTGATGATCGCGAGCAGGTTCTCCGCCGAGACCCTGATACCCGACGCCAACTCCAGCTGGTCACCGTCGAGCGTCGTGCCGAGCAGCAGTTCGGTGAGACCAATGACCCCGTTCATGGGAGTGCGAATCTCGTGGCTCATGGTGGAGAGGAATTCGGACTTCGCCTTCGACGCCGACAGGGCCGAGTCACGCGCCGCCACCAGGTCCTTGGCGGCTCGTCGCTCGTCGGTGACGTCGCCCCCGTTGAGGACGTAACCACGAATGGACGCATCGGTGCGCAGGTCGGTCGCGGTCCAGGCAATATTGCGCCACGAGCCACGAGAATTACGCATCCGGCACTCGAAGGAGATGACCGACGAGGCTTCGAGTCCCTGGGAGAGGTCGCGCAGGTTGTCGACGATGACTTCGGAGTCATCGGGGTGCACGTTGGCGCTCAGCAGGGTGCCGACGAGGGCCTCGGGCCGAATGCCGAGGACCCGCTCGGACGATGGCGTGATGTAGGCGATCGTGAAGTTGTCCTCGGCGATGATGATGATGTCGGCGGCGTTCTCGATGAGTGAACGAAAGCGGGCCGTCGCGAGCGCCTGGTCCTCGCGCACCGTGAAGGCGAGACGTACGCCCGCCGCGATGATGGTGGCCGTCGCCAGAGCTACCGCCGAACGGTCGATATGTCCCAGGGTGGCCGAGACCATGATCGCCACGCCGGCGGCGGCGCCGAGGGCGGGAATCGCGTAGCCGGCCTTCTTGCCGGCCGACGCGCGTTCGGCGTTGACCGCCTTCATGGTGCTGAGCTTCTCGACCAACACCGGCTGCGACCAGATGGCCACGGCGAGCAGCAGAAGCGAAATGGGCCACACGACCGCATTGGCGACGTAGCCCACGCGCGAGGAGGTCTGCAGCAGGTTGAACATGTCGCCCACCACGTTGAAGACCATGGCGACGCTGGCGATAGCGAAGAAGGGGCGATAGGTGCGCGGCAGTATGGCCAGGGCGCCCACCGACAACGCCAGGAGGAGGAAATCGCCCACCGGGTAGGCCATCGAGACGATGGTCGACATGTCGCCGCCCTGGGTGGCGTGCAGCACCGGGTGAAACAGGTACGCCGCGCAGATCGCCGCGGCGCCGAAGGCCGCGATGATGCCGTCCAACGACGTGGTCAGGAGCGAGCCCTTGTTGCCGCGGCGGATCGGTGCCATGAAGCCCAGGTAACACAGCGGGAAGAAGATGACGTAGAAGAGGTCGGCGAAGGAGGGCACCGAGGGGTTGGCGCCACCCAATGACTCAAAAGTGAGCGCCAAGTCGCCCAGCGACCACGAAATGCACGCCGCTCCGAGGACGAGGGGCAGCACGCGCATGGCCGAGTTAGCCGAACGCCAGCGCGGGTCGTAAAAGCGCATGATGGCAAACACGCCCATCAGGAACTCGAAGGCGTCCACACCCCAACCGTCCACGAGGGTGTTGTTGGCCCCAATGGGACGAACCATCAATGAGATGAAGAAAGCGACGACGAGCACCCCGGAGACCGCGAAGATCGCGCGCATCCGGCTGCGCAGGTGGAGAAAATCTGGGTCGGTGGAACTGGCGAACATCGATCCCCCTCGTTTCGGTTCGGGTCTATACGTCCTTAATCACTGGTGGGAAAGATTTTTGCACACGTAAGTAGGAGAAATGACGATGCTCTCACAACTTGGAATCAATAATCCGTGGCCGAAAAGGGCGAAAAACGCCTATTTCTCCCACTCCTTCTCCACAACGGGAAAACGATCCTCGTTGTAGGCCAGTTTGTCCTTCACCGCGGACGCCAGGTCCAGCTCGAGGACGTCGCTGAGACGCAACAAGAAAATGAGGACGTCCGCCATCTCGAAGCGGACGGCGTCGAACTTTTCCGGCGAGAGTGCCTGGCGCGACGATTCCTCAATGGTCAGCCAACGAAATTCCGAGGCCAGTTCACCGGCTTCCCCCGCGATGGCCATGGCCAGGTTCTTGGGGGTGTGGTGTTGGAACCAGTCGCGGTGTCGAGCGAACTCGCGCGTTTCGATAACCAACTCTTCGAGGATGTTCATCCGTCGTCCTTCCCTTGGTGGCGCGACGTCGTCGCGTCACCGTCATCAGGGCCATGGTATGGGCTTGTTGAGGAGTTCCCACCATGGAACCGTCACGGTGTCGTTGCTCCATCGGCTCTCTTCCCCGGTCGCCATTTTCCTGAGAACTGTGTCAGAATCGGAGTTGACGTATGGCGGCGTGTCCGCAAAGATCGGAGCAACGATGAGTGCTCAAGACGATCTAGTCACCGCGGCGCGATCCCTGCGAGACCAGGGCCTCTCGGCCTATTCCTTGGCCGACCTGCTCTCAACCGCCCGACGTTACGGCAGCACCTACCCCGATCCCGTTCTTCGCAAGACCATTGAGTCAATGGTGGCGAGCCCCGACGACGCCGCGCAGAACCGCGACGTCTTCGTCGAGGTGCGCAGAGGTTATTACCGTCTGCGGCGCTAGCGCCCCACGGGTCTAGCCGTGAGAGTGGTAAATGCGCTCGTTGTAGTCGTCCACCATGCGAGCCGAGGAGTACATCGGCGCCAGGCTGCGCAACGAGGCGCGGATACGCGACAGCCACACCACCGGAATGCCATTGGAATCACGCGCGAAGAACATTGGCTTGACCTCCTTTTCGAGCAGGTCGTAGAGCGCATTGGCATCGTGCTCGTCCTGGGCGTGCGGGTCGTCCATCGTCGAGCCGTCGATCGCCCAGCCGTTTTGGCCGTTGTAGCCCTCGCTCCACCAGCCGTCCAGGACACTGAGGTTGAGCCCGCCGTTCATCGCCGCCTTCATGCCGCTGGTGCCGCTCGCCTCCATCGGGGGACGCGGCATATTGAGCCAGACGTCGCAACCCGCCACCAGCGCCGGTGCCACGCGCATGTCGTAGTCCTCGAGGAAGATCACCCGGTTGGGCAAGTCCATCGTGCGCTTGACGGTGAACATGTTCTTGGCGACGGTCTTGGCCTCGTTGTCGAGGGGGTGAGCCTTGCCGGCGATGATGAACTGCGCACCGTGTTCGTGATCGACGATGCGGTGCAGGCGATTCACGTCGTGAAACAGCAAATCCAGGCGCTTGTAGGTCGCCAGTCGCCGAGCGAAGCCCAGCGTCAGGTTCGTCGGATCGAAGGCGTCCAACCCCGACACCGCGTGGTCCACGTCCTCGCCGCGCGCCAGGCGGTCGACGACGACGCGGCTGCGGATCATTTCGACGAGCTGCAGGCGCATCTGGCAGCGCGCATCCCACAGGTCGATGTCGGAGATCTCGTCGACGTGGTTCCACATGTTGAGGTCGTTGGCGTGGCGCTCCCAGTCGTATCCGAGGAAGCGCGAGAGAAGATTGCGCATCGTCGGGGCCATCCAGGTGGGCAGGTGCACGCCGTTGGTCACGTAGGTGATCGGCACGTCGGCCTCGAGCGTGCCCGCGAACAGCGGGTTCCACATGCCGCGCGCCACTTCACCGTGACGGCGCGAGACGCCGTTGGTCGAACGCGAGCACTTGATCGCCAGGGGCGAGAAGCCCATTGGTTCGGTGCTGGAGGACTCGTCGATGCGCGTCAGGGCCGCCAGCTCGTCGCGAACGATGCCCATCTCGTCAATCGAATGACCGAGCACCCGAAAGAACTCCTCCGAGGAGTAGGTCTCGTTGCCCGCGGGCACGGGAGTGTGGGTGGTGAAGACGAAGCGGTCGCGGCTGACGTCGAGGAGTTTCTTCAACTCCGGGCGCTCGCCGCTGAGTTGCGCCGCGGTCTGGGAGGCCACTTCCAGCAACGCCAGGGCCGGGTGGCCCTCGTTCATGTGAAAGAGTCCGGGTGTAATGCCCATGGCGTCGAGAGCGCGTACCCCCCCGATGCCGAGCAGTGCGTACTGGGCGAGGCGAATGTCGTGGCTGCCCTCGTACAATCGCGCCGTCACCCAGCGTTCCAGGGGCGAGTTCTCCTGGAGCTCGGTGTCGAGCAGGTACAGCGTGGTGCGGCCCACGTTAACGCGCCACACCTGGGCCGACAACTCCGAGTCCCAGACGGGGACCTGGACCTTGACCGGCAAGCCATCGGCGCCGCGCACGCGCACGATGGGCAGCTGGCCGGTGTTGGCCTCGATCCAGTACTCGTGCTGCCAGCCAGAAAGGTCCATGCGTTGGTGCAAGTAGCCGCGTCGATAGAACAGCCCCACGCCCACCACGTCGAGAGCCTGATCTGACGTTTCCTTTAGATAATCGCCGGCCAGAACGCCCAGGCCGCCCGAATACACCGGCAGCGACTGGTGCACCGCGAATTCGGCGCAGAGGAACGCCACGGGGCCCGTGGGCACGACCCGGTTGGTGGGGCGCGCGAGATCCGCCTCCATGCGTCGTGCAACGCCGTCGAGCAGTTCGAGGTAGTGATTGTTCGTGGCCGCGCGCAGCAGGTCGCGTTCGGGCAGGTTCAAGAGGAACCGCACGGGATTCTCTCCGGCCAGCTTGAAACGGTGGTCGTCGATCGTGGTGAAGAGTTCGTAGCCGCCCGGCGTCCAACTCCAGAGGTAGTTATAGGAGATCCACGCGAGGTCTTCGAGGGGCTCGGGGAGGCGGCGGGCCAGTCGGTCGACAGCGCGACGAAGGTCGCGCGTCCCATCAAATCGCTTGGTCATTACAGAGAATCTAGTGGTTCGCCTCAGTGGCCTCCGAGAGATTGAAGGTATCTCCCACCCCCACCGCCCTCGCCAGCGCGACCAGCGCGCCGCGCTCGGCGTCGGGGTCATCGCGCGCAGCGATGGCGTAGAGCGCGCGACGAATTGCCGCTTCGCCGACCGGCGTCACGAAGCGGGGCGTGCTCGCGAGCGCTAACAACGTGACCTCGTCATCGCGAGTCGCGTCACGATGTAGCAGGTCAGAGGCTAGAAGGCTGAGGGCGCCCTCCACGTCGCTCGATCCCACTCCCATGAGTCGCGCCACGGCCACCCGCGCCACCACGTCGGCACCCAGTCGTTCCAGATCCACGCGGCGCCACATCGTGTTATCTGAGATGTCCACGTGCAGGCTCAAATCATCTCCCTGAAAGATATGAGTCAAGAATGTGAATTTGCGCGAGGTGAGCGTATTGGTGAGCGTGATGCGCACCTCGCCGACGTCATTGGATCCGTATTCAATAGCCCAGGTGCCCCGCGAGGGACGCGCGAATTTGCCGCACGTCGCGTATTCGGCGGCCGCTCCCGCGGCGATCTGCACCTCATCGGTGCGAAAGCCCTCACTCGCGCCCTGCCACAGGGCATCGCCCGCCACGTCGTAGGTCGCGGAGTGCACCAAACGAAGCCGCTCGACGAACGGCGTCTCGAAATCGCGTCCGGTCGTGCGCCGGGTGAGTTCGAGCGCGAGTGCGGCGTAGCGCAAGACGATCGACGTCTCGATCTCACCGGGGTCGGCGAAGAACCACGCGCAACTGGTGAAGCTGAACATCAGGTTGCGGTGCGCCTCGCCAATCTCGAGCACCCGGCAGCGCTCGTCGTCATTCAAGTCGCGGCTCTGGTGGCGCCAGACGAAGTCGTAATTCGTCCACTCGCCCGAGATGACTTTGCCGTAGTCGAGCAACGCCGCTTCGCTCGAGTGCACGTGGTGTCCGAGTTCCCAGTCGAGGGCCGATCCGGCATTCTCGCGCAGCCAGTCGAGCGCNNGCGCAACTCCACGCCGAGACGTCGTGCAGTTGCACCTCGTGCAGTGGCGTGTGAGTGGCCAGCCACTCGCCCAACGTCGTGGAGAGGTGGTACTTCTCCTGGAGTCGTCGCGTCGCCCACGCCACTCCGATGTCGCCGAAGCGGTGGTGGTGCCCGTAGGTCTCACCGTCGGCGACCAACAGGACCACGCCGTCATCGGTGCCGACGCTCGAGGCCATGGTGTCGGCCAACGTGTCGCCGTCGGCCACGAGATCGCTGAAGGCCACGCGATGCGAGAGGTCGTAGTGCCCGAAGACCGCCGTCATGCGTGCTCCACTGGGCAGGGAGATGAAGTAGGCCTTGGAGGTGTCGATGGTGTCGGGGGCGACTTTTTTCCATTTCTCGCTCGGGGCCCGGGTCATCGCGGCCTGCGTGGGCATCAAGACGGTGTAGGTGATGCCCTGGCGTGCCATGACTTCGAGCGTCGCCACGTCGACGCCCGTTTCGGGCAACCACATCCCGACGGGTTCTTCGCCGTAACGGGCGCGAAAATCGTCGATGCCCCACGCCACGAGACGTTCTTGATCAATCGGCGTCGCCAGTGGCACGATGGCGTGCACCAAGGGCGCCGCCATGACCACGCGATTAGCCCCGCGACTCGCGGCGCGGACCTGGCGGTGCAGGGCGTGCTCCACGTCGGGCGCGTACTCGCTCAGCCAGTGGTGCAGCGTGGGGCCGAGGTCGAAGCTGCTCTGGGTGAGGGGCTCAAAGAGCGACGTGGTGCCGTCCTCGTCGGGTAGCGCGACGGCGACCATCGCGCGGTAGCACTCGGCGGCGATGCGCTCATTCCAGTCGTGATAGGGCCA
>PLEI01000025.1 GCA_003136415.1 Acidimicrobiaceae bacterium
GGCCTGGCCGCCGAACATGCCGTAGATCTTGGCCGCATTATTCACGATCTGGTCAAGTGCGAGCAGGGAGAAATTGATCGTCATGATCTCGACGACGGGTCGAAGTCCGAGCATCGCGGCGCCGATGGCCGCACCGGTGAAGCCTTCTTCAGCGATGGGCGTATCACGAACGCGCCGGTCACCGAATTCCGCCAGGAGTCCGGAGGTGATCTTGTAGGAGCCCTCGAAAACGCCGATCTCCTCACCCATCAAAAACACGTCATCGTCGCGCAACATCTCGGCGCGCAGCGTGTCGTGCAGCGCCTGGCGGTAGGTCTTGATGGTCATCGCGACACCTCCGCCGCGGGACGCTGCGCGGCGGCGAAGAGCGGTTCTCCAGGCAGGCGGCGCGAGTCATTGGCAACGGGTGTGGCGTAGTTGTAGTCGAAGAGTGTCGAGACGTCGGGCTGGGCGCTGGCTTGGGCGAAAGCGTCGGCGGCGTCGGCGCGCGCGGTCTCCTCCTCGTCGATCTTGTGCACTTCGGCAGACGTCAGAATCTTCGCTTTTACTAGGCGTGACGCCAGGGCGGGGACCGGGTCGAATTGGGCGAGGTGCGCCACTTCCTCCGCGGAGCGGTACTTGGCGGGGTCCACCACCGAGTGCCCGCGTAGGCGCTCACTCACTACTTCGAGCAGGAACGGCTTGCCGGCGCGTGCCGAGGCGACCGCCCGCGCCGCTGCGTTGGTCACGAGGATCGGGTCGAGACCGTCGACTCGCTCTGACGCCATGGCGTAGGAGCTGGCGCGCTTGTAGATTTCAGGTTCGGCCGACGCTTTGGCGACGGTGGTGCCCATACCGAGACCGTTGTTGATGACGACGAAGACGACCGGTAGGTCCCAGAGCGCCGCGATGTTGAGCGATTCGTGGAAGGCGCCGATATTGGCGGTGCCGTCACCCATGGTGCACATCACGACCTCGTCGAGGCCGCGGTACTGGATGGCCAGGGCCGCGCCCGTCGCCAGGGGCAACTGGCCGCCGACGATGCCGTAGCCGCCGAGGAGGCGGTGACTCATGTCGAACATGTGCATCGAACCGCCCCAGCCCTTGGAGACGCCGTCGACGCGGCCGTAGAGCTCGGCCATCGCGCGATTGGGATCGATGCCGCGCATTAGTGCGTAGCCGTGTTCGCGGTAGTTGGTGAATAAGTAGTCAGTGTCGCGCAGCGCGGACATCAGTCCTACGACTGCCGCCTCCTCACCGAGGTTGAGGTGGCAATACCCGCCAATCAAGGCTTCGGTGTAGGCGCGAGCAGCGCGCTCTTCGAAACGGCGGATCAGCATCATGTTGCGGTAAAACTTGACGAGTTGGGCGCCGTCCACCTTCTGGGCGGCGGGCGTTCTCGCAGTTGCCTTCTTCGCAGGCGCTTTCTTCGCGGATGCCTTTTTTGCGGGTACCTTGCGATTGGTCAACGCGTTATCGGTCATGGGGGATTCCTTCAACGTCATGGTGAGATGTTAGGGCGCTAATTCGTTTTTGAGATTAGACACGAACTTGCTAATCATATTTGAGATACAAGATGAAAGTCTATCTATTCCAGTGACGCTACTGAACTATTTTCTGTCATCGACTCTACCTCCGACGTTGAGCTGAGATTCCCTTATTTTCATGGTCGGTGCCACCAGTTTTCGGCTCTATCTCATGGTTCAACCCGGTCGCCGCGGCTGCTCTCTCTTTCGAGTTGGGCCGGGCGAAGTGCACCTATTGGCGAGGCACGGTCCATGAAACTGCTGGCGCATTGGCTGGCGTCGTGAGCTCGGGACTTTCTGCCCTAGGTCGAGTCGCTCGCAGGTGAAGACCCCCACCCATACTGGGGCCAGTCGTCGGCGTCGAACCACGTCATTGTCGACTCGAGGAGGGCCATGGTACGTTCACAGATTCGGCGGGCGCCCCGCGACGTGCCGATGAGGTGGATCCAAGCCGTGGCGTTGGCGACGACGTTCTCGACGGTAGCGCTGATTATCTTGGGTAGCGCGGTACGCGTCACCGACTCCGGCATGGGATGCAGGGGCTGGCCGCTGTGCACGGGTTCTCAAGGCTCCATCTCAAGTTTTCACCCGCTGATGGAGGAGTCACATCGATTTCTAGCCTCGGTGGTGACGATATTGGTCATTGTGCTCGCATTGTGCGTTCGCCGAAATCCACGCGCGTCTCACTTGCGCGGTCCTTCTCTCGTCGCGGTGGGAGTCATTATTCTGCAGATTGTTCTCGGGGCGGTCACGGTCTTTGCGAGCAATGCTCCCTTCACTGTGGCGTTGCATTTGTTGGCCGCAGCCCTGTTTCTCGGTGTCGTCAGCGTTGTTGCCGTCGCGGCGTTTCTCGAACCCGAAGTGCGGTGGTCTCTTCGTCACGGACCTACTCGCCTCGCGTGGGCGGCGGTTGTCGGCTTGTTCTTGATAGTCATATCTGGCTCAGTCGTCGTGAATGCGGGAGCGCAGTCGGCGTGCGCGTCGTGGCCGGTGTGCCTTCATTCGCCGGTGGCGGCGGGACTCTTGATCATCCAAATGACTCACCGATCGATTGTTCTGGTGGGATCGGTGTTGGTGGTGGCCTTCCTCGTCACACTGCTTCGGGCGCGGCGAACGGACCGCGCCGAGCGCGTGTTGTCACTGGTCGCACTGGGACTCCTGGTGACACAGATCCTCGTGGGAGCAATGAGCGCGATATGGAGCGCCCATACTGAATTGGCCGACGTTCACTTGGCGGTGGCGGCTCTGCTGTGGTCCACCGTGGTCGCCGTCTTCGCTCTGAGTGCTCGCGACCGGGACGACTTCTCATCCTCGGCGTTGTCGAGTCCGTCCGCGTCCGAACACGTGCCCACCTGATGTCCGTCTCTCGCTGAACTGGATCAGCGGCGAGTTCCAGACGACCCAGTGGATCAGGACCGAGAGCGAATTCTTCCTCGAGTTTGATGATCGACCATCATTGCGCCAGAATCCTTCAGGTTCCAAAATGAAAATGGAGAAGAGAAGGGGTACCGACGGGACGGAAGTTTCTCGCTGAACTGTTCGGGACTGCGGTGCTGGTCTTCTTCGCAGTGGGCGTGGCCACTTTGATGTTTGGCTTCAAATTCGACGGAGGCAGGGTGGCCGCAGGTGTCGTCGCCACCGCGCTCGCCTTTGGACTGGTGCTGCTTGGACTCGCCAACGCCATAGGACCGGTCTCTGGTTGCCACGTGAATCCCGCGGTGACCACCGGGCACTCTTCGCCCGACGAATTACCTTTGGCGAGGCGCTCAACTATTGGGTCGCCCAGTTCATCGGCGGCTACGTGGGGGCGCTCCCCCTGTGGCTAATGTTTCGCCAGTCACCCCTTTACTCGAAGTCCGTGCAGGGACTGGGTACCGATGGTTATGGCTCGTCATCGTTCATTCATCTCAGCGCGGGCGGCGCATTCCTTGCCGAAGTGGTCTTGACGGCACTCTTCGTCTTCGCCATTCTCGCGGTGACCGGTGCCGCGGGCAACGCGGGCTCGTCATCGCGCTGATGTTGACGGTGGTGCACTTGATCGTTATTCCACTCGCGGGGACGTCAGTGAATCCGGCGCCCAGCTTGGGGCCGGCCCTCGTCATCGGAGGCACGGCGCTGAGTCAGGTGTGGCTCTTTCTCATCGCCCCATTGGTGGGTGGTCTCGTGGCGGCCATTGTCCACGCGATTCTCTATCCCAAGGTACGCACCGACGTCCTGGTCGTTGAGGTGTCGAACGACGGCTGACGTCTTCAGGCGATTAGGAGGTGACGCGCAATTCCTCCATCCCGCTAAAAAAGCAGAGGTCGTGCATACGGGGTGGAAGCCGCCCGAGTGTGAGGTTCGGTCATCGCGGTGTGAGACGAAGCGTTCATGGTCCGGTTGTTGTCGGGGAGGCTGCAATTGATAGTGGCACAGTAAGAGTCTCCACTGACCGTAATTCACACTGAAGTGAAGTTTCGTCGCACGCAGTGGCAGCGGTTGCGTTCAACCCGCGCTCCACACTCGACCCTCGAAGAGGCGTCGGGCGGTGCGAAAGAAGGTGCCAGAACGCGCGGTCCAGTACCCGTCGGTGTCGTCGACGTCAGAGTCGACCTCGAGGATGCCAGAGGGTGTGGCCAGCCGTATGGCGCCCTTGACGGGTCCCGCCAGCAGTTCGGCCACAACTGAACCAGTGAGTCGCGACGCGACCGCGGTGCACAGTGACACGGTGAGCGGCAGGGCCCGGTGCGGCTGTCCGTTGGAGATAACCCGTGCTAGCAGGTGGACATCGCTCGCGGCAATGACGGCGCCCGACAGGGTGGCGCTTTCGAGGGCTTCGTTGACGATGCACACGAAGGGCACGCTGGCAATGGCCGCCGCCGAGGTGACGTCGGGGGCGATGCCCATGCGTACCGAGGCCTCCCGTCGCAGTGTCTCGAGCAGGGCGAGGGTTTCTTCGCGAACCTCGAGTTCCACGGGCAACTCAGTGCCGCGCAGACCAACGTCGCGCGCGCGCACGAAGACAGCGGCGTTGGCGGCATCCACCAGCGACACTTCAATGGGTCCGTGTCCGGGGACGTCGATCCACTCGGCAACCTTCCCGGTGGGCAGAAGTCGACCCGTCGTGGCTCCGCCGGGATCGAGGAAGTCGAGGCGGATGGGCGAGCCCGTGCCCGCCACTCCAGGAATCGTGAACTCCCCGTCGAAGCGCGTGTATTGACCGTCGACGAAGAAGGTTGATCGGATGATCTTGGAAGTGTTGGTGCTGTGTATACGCACGACGCAGCGGCCATCGTCGGCCGTAACGAGGCCTTCGTCGAAGGCGAAAGGTCCGACGGCGGAACTCATGTTGCCGCAATTGGAGTGGTACTCGACCCGGGCGTCTTTGATCATCACCTGCGCGAAGGTGTAGTCCACATCGGCGTCGTCGCGCGTCGAGGGACCGATGACGCAGACCTTGGAGAGCGACGAGATTCCTCCTCCCATACCGTCGAGCTGGCGGCCGTAGGGGTCGGGCGAACCCATGGCTCCGCAAAGGAGCTTGGTCCATTCGTCGCGATCGACCGGCAGGTCGCGGACGTGGAACATCAGGCCCTTGCTGGTTCCCCCTCGCATAAACACCGCTGGAAATGCTCGTTGGCTCATATCCCTGCCCCCACGTGGACCGCGTCCATCATGTGATCGGAGTTTAACGACGAGTCGCCACCGTTTAAGTGCCACGTCGTTCGAATAGTCCGGGCGCGAGACCGTCGACGATGAGCAGCGCGGAGGGAACGACGACATTGAGCTCACCCAGGCGTCCCGGGGCCAACTTGGGCAGGGCCAGGGTGGTGGCGAGGAACCGCTCGCGTTCTGTCGCAGTAGCGAATTCGCTCGCCAAGGTGGAGAACTTGGCCACGTAGTCATCGCGCGCGAAGGGTCGCGCACCGCGGGGGTGGGCATCGGCCACGTCAATCTCGTCGTGAATCTCGCTGCCGTCGCGCAACTTCACCACGACGTGACCACCGAAGGCCCGTTGCTTCGGGTCGGGGTGGTGATACTTGGCGTCCCACTGCTCATCTTCAACGGTGCGGATGGAGTGCCATAGCGCCACGGTGGAGGGTCGCTTCGCTCGCGCGGGCCGGTAACTCGCGTCGTGGTGCCACGTCCCGTCCTCGAGGGCCACGGCAAAGATGTACATGAGGCTGTGATCGAGCGTCTCGCGATTGGCGTCGGGGTCGTACTTGTGAGGGTCGCCCGATCCGCTACCAATGATGCGGTGCGTGTGGTGCGACGTACGGATAACGATTTCGTCGATCTCAGCGACATCGGGGAGGCGTTCGCGTAGCCGGAACGCCAGATCGATCCACGCCTGGGCCTGAATCTCGGCGGAGTACGCCTTGGTGTAGGTGTCGAGAATGGCGCGTCTGGGTTCGCCGGCCTCGGGCAAGCGCACGACGTAGCGCGCGTCGGGTCCGTCGAGCAACCAGGCGATGATACTGTCGTCGCCTTCGTAAATGGGCGCCGGCGACGTGTCCCCGCGCATGGCCCGATCGACGGCCTCGACCGCAATCTTCGAGGCGTGGGCCGGGGCGTGGGCCTTCCAGGTGGAGATCTCGCCCTTGCGAGATTGGCGCGTTGTCACCGTCACGTGAACCGCGTGGTTGAGAGCCTGGTAGACGACCTCGACCGGTAGCGACAGCATTGCCCCGATGCCCGCGACCATGCCCGCCGCGATGTGGGGGAGGTGGTCGATACGGTGCGTGTGCAGGGCAATACCGGTCGTCAGCGCACCGGAGACTTCGTAGGCGACCGCGATGCCCCGCATTAGTTGAGCACCGTTCGCACCGCACTGTTGGCCGACCGCGATGATGGAGGAAATCATGTCGCCGGGGTGGTTCATGTCTTCGGCGAGGAACGTGTCGTGAAAGTCGAGTTCGCGAACGGCGGCGGCGTTCGCCCAGGCGGCCCATTCACACGACACCCTCTTGGCGGGGTCGACACCCATCAGCGTCGCTCCACCCACGTGGGGATGCGCGAGAGCCTGGGCGCGTGCGTTGGCTACCGGACGTCGACGAAGCGCCGCCACCGCGACGCCGGTGTTATCAATCACGCGATTGATGATCATCTCGACGACGTCATCGTCGGGCGTCGTGTCGTCGACTGCGACTAAGGCGAGTTGCCACGCCAAGAGCTCAGCGCGCGCCGGCGTCGACGCGCTGGAATGTACCCGCACCTCGTGTTCTCGCATCATTCCCCTTCAGTGGTTGGCACCGAGTACTAGTGTCTGTCATTTCAATTCTTCTCGAACATGGCGCCCGATACGAGAGATTTCTTGTGAGTTTCTTTGTACCTGATGGGTGGCCTACGCTCGGTTCGATGCTCGCGGCGACGGGCGCGACGAAAGGCGCACATGAAGGCAATTGGCATCTCGCGTTACGGTGACGCCTCGGTACTCCAGTACTGGGAAGTACCGGTTCCCCAACCCGGACCGGGTGAGGCACTCGTCAAAGTCCACTACGCGGGCGTCAATTTCATGGACGTCCACACCCGCCAGGGTAAATACGCGACGTCCTCGACGTACCCCGTGCGACTACCCGTCACACTGGGCATGGAGGGTGCCGGAGAGGTCGTGGATTGCGGACTCGGTGTCAGCGATGTCGCCGTGGGCGACCGCGTGGCGTGGTGTCTGTCGTGGGGCAGTTACGCCGAGTACGCGCTGGTACCCGTGACCCGCCTGGCCCTCGTTCCCGATGATCTCGGACTCGATGTAGCGGCCGCGTCCATCTTCCAAGGTTGCACCGCGCACTATCTGGTGCACGACGTGGCAAAGTTGCGTGCTGGTATGACCTGTCTCGTCCACGCGGCCTCGGGCGCCATCGGACAATTGCTGATTCAGATGGCGAAGCGTGAAGGCGTGCGCGTGCTGGCGACCACGAGCTCTGAGGCGAAAGCGAATGTGGCGAGGTCGCGCGGAGCGGAGGCCGTCTTCACGTACGATCACTTCGCTGATGACGTACTCGCCGCGACTGACGGGTGTGGCGCCGACGTCACGTTCGATTCGCGGGGCGCACCGACGTTGCGCGGCAGCTTTTGCGCGACGAGAACTCGGGGGCTGGTCGTCTCGTACGGTTCAGTTGCCGGATCGGTGGGTGACCTCGATCCCATTGAACTGGGCGAGTCTGGTTCGCTCTTCCTTACTCGACCCCGGTTGGCTGACTACATTGCGGGACGCGAGGAACTCCAGCGACGCGCTGACGTCGTCTTTGCCGGATTGCTCGCGGGGTCGTGGGAGGTATCGCTGAGCGGCGAGTTCACTCTCGAGACCGTGGCGCGCGGTCTGTCGGATCTGGAGAGCCGACGTCAGATCGGTAAGGCCGTCGTCAAGATCATCGAGGGGTAATTCGAGGGCGTCGTGGCCGGGACGTTGAAGTCAAGAATCCGTACGGGGGGGATACTCCACGCCCTGGAGGGCGTCTCCGTCGCGCAGCGACTCGTGCAGTGCCTGCTGGCCTCGCGTACGTTCGTCGAGTTCGTCGGTGTCCGCAGCCTCGATACGCACTAATTGATCGTCGGCAATCGGTGACGCGATAATGAGTTCGTCAAGTTTGAGCTGGAGCGCAATCTGGTGACGACTCTGGGTGTGTTGAATTACGAACAACATCACCAGGGTGACCGCGGCGGCGACCGCTGAGAAGCCGGTCTCCCAACTGGCAGGAAAGCCGTCACTGGCGAGAATAATTCCGAAGATCACAATGGCGATGCCGACCACGAGGGCCGCGCTGGTGCGCGAGGTGAGATTAGCAATCCAGTGCAATACGCGACTGATGCGTCGAGTGGGATTCGTTATATTCATCACACTCCCTTGTTCGATCTCTTGGCCATCGAGACTGCCGACGTCACGTTGAAGACGGCGTCGTTCACTCTTTCGCGCGTCGCGCAATGAACCACTGTGGTCAGCGTAACGGCGCCACTGGTGATGTGCCTCCCAGAACGTCGCGATTCGTCTGAGAATCGACGGAAGTGAGATGACGGACTCCGACGTGGCGCGCGAGACAACGGTTTGCCTAATCTGGCACAATGACAAGCGATCGCTATACCCACGGACATCACGAATCGGTCTTGCGCAGTCATCTGTGGCGGACGGCCGAAAATTCTGCGGGATTCCTGCTTTCACAATTGACCGATGACGTGAATTTGCTCGACGTGGGCTGTGGACCGGGCAACATCACGGCGGACCTCGCGGCACGAGTGCCGAAGGGTTCGGTCACGGGTATCGACCAGTCACCCGAGGTCGTGGCACGTGCGTCACGAGACTACCCTCCTAATACGCACCCCAATTTGAACTTCCGGGAGGGTGACGTATTCCAGCTCGACTTTGCTGATGCCACCTTCGATGTCGTCTACGTGCATCAAGTGCTCCAACACCTCAGTGACCCCGTGTCGGCATTGACTGAAATACGCCGTGTACTGAAACCCTCGGGAATGCTTGCGGCGCGCGACGCCGACTACGGCGGCTTCATTTGGGCTCCTGATGATCCGGTCCTCGATCGATGGATGAGTCTCTATCACCTCGTCACCGAGCGCAACGGGGCGGAGGCCAATGGCGGACGTCACCTTAAGGCGTGGGTGCGCGCAGCGGGTTTCTCTGAAATGAGCGTAACGGCGTCCAACTGGACGTACGAGTCCGATGACGAGCGAGCCTGGTGGGGCGGTCTCTGGGCCGAACGCGTGGTGCAGAGTGACTTCGCGCGCCAGGCGAATGAGTATTCGCTGGCGACGACCGAAGAACTTGAGGAGATGTCGGTGGCCTTTCGTCGGTGGGCGAGTGACGCTGGCGGCATCTTCGTCATTCCGAGCGTCGAGGTTCTCGCTCGACGCTGAGGGGCGCAGACGACTACCAGCCGCTGGGTGAACAGCCGTACTGGTCGGGGATCCAGGTCTTGGTGACCTTCATCCCGATGAGCACCTGCTCCACCCGGCTGGCGTCACCGGCGCTCGCGGCGAAACGACCACCACCGAAATGCGTCCACGTGGTATTCGCGAATCCGATACCCGAATACATCGGGCCCTTCATCGACCAGTTTCCATTGACCTCGCAAATGGCGACGCGCTGCCATTTGGCGACGATCTGCTGCAACGTTAAGTGGAAGCGCGAGGCCACGCTGTTGAGCGCCACGTGCGCTTGGAATTCGAGCAGCTGGCGATGATCCTGCAGTGTCTCGAGGGCCTGGGCTCGTGGGCTCGGTGACGGGAGTTTCGGGTGTACCTGCTTGTGCACTACGGTGCTCGCTGAGGCGGCCGAGTCCGGAGCAGCCACGCTGAAGAGCGCGACTGCCAAAGTGAGCAAGATACGACGCATGTTGTTCTCCTTGTCCGACACCACGCGTTACTACGCGTGTCCACCCGACGGCGGCAGGTGCGTAACGAAGCGAGGTTCGTTTTGTGATCACCCATTGCGGGTCGAAAGGTTGTTCGCATTGCGCAAAGGCGCACCAACAACAAAGCAGTAGTTACTGCGTGACCATTGTACGACGGGAGGGTGACGATGTGGCGCATCATTGCCACCATTGGGGCTCATAAAAGTACTTTCATCGGGAATTACTGCCAGAGCCAATCTTTTCAGGAATTCTACCTATCTCGGTTCGAGAAGTGACGCGCAACGGCCCCTTTAAACCCCAGATGAGGCTACTTTTCTGTACGAAGATGCACTGGCGGAGGGCAAAACTTCACTGCGCATCCTTGAAATGGCCAGTTGGGTCCCTTGTCCCGTTCAGGGAAGTGGGTTGTTCCCTGGTGTGAAGGAGCGAGGAAATATTTTCATCGCCCCAGGACGCCAAGTTCGAGTCGGACGATCTAGATGATTGTCGCCCGTTCGGGTTCGACGCCCTCTTTATCAAGGAGGTCGTATGCCCACCCCCACCACCACTCTCGAGAACTCGTCAACCGCGACGAGTGGACCCACCACAATGTGGGCTTTGCAATACGGCGGCCCCCACATCACCAAGTGGGCTGAGGTACCCACGCCGCAGATTCACGACACGACTGACACCATTGTGCGCGTCGACATGACGACGATCTGCGGGTCGGACGTGCACATTTTGAAGGGTGACGTACCCGAAGTAACGGTGGGACGCATTCTCGGACACGAGGCGGTCGGTACCGTCGAGGAAATCGGCACGGGAGTTAGGGGGCCTCAAGGTCGGTGATCGCGTCATCGTGTCGGCGATCACGTCGTGCGCCACCTGCGTCCTTTGTCGCCAGACCCGTTGCGGACAGTGCATCAACGGCGGTGGTTGGATCCTTGGTCATCTGATTGATGGCACGCAGGCGTAGTTCGTTCGCGTGCCGTTCGCGGCGACGTCGTGGCCGTCGTGGGTGCCGGCCCGGTCGGTCTGAGCGCTATCATGACCGCGCGCCTGTTGAGTCCGCGCTCGATCATCGCCATCGATCTCGACGACGGACGTCTGGCTCAGGCCAAGAAGTTCGGCGCCGACGTCACGGTCAATAACTCGTCAGTCGAGCCGCTCGCCGCGATCATGGCCTTGACCGACAACCTGGGTGTCGACGTGGCCATTGAAGCGGTAGGCGTTCCCGCAACCTTCGAGTTGGCGACGACCTTGGTACGTCCGTGCGGGCGAGTAGCCACCATTGGCATGCACGGTGCGCCCGTTACTCTGCACATGGAAAAGATGTGGGGCCACGACGTGACGATCACGATGGGTCTGGTGGATGCCAGTTCCACGTCAACCCTATTAAGCCTGGTGGTTTCTCATCACCTGGAAGTATCGGGATTCGCGACTCATCATTTTACGATGAAAGAGTTTGAAGAGGCCTATCGAGTATTTGGCGACGCAGCCCATTCGGGCGCGCTCAAGGTGATCGTAACGCCGTAGTGAGGTGTGCAGTCCCTTCGGGGACGGCACAGTGCTTCATTCCTCAGCTGATCGCTCGTTAAAAACGGTGGGCAGGAGTTCGGGGAGCTCAAGGAGCCATTCGGCGACCGCGGCTTCAAACAATCGCCCGAATCGGACCGTGGCGATCTCGTAGGGATCATTGCGAGTTGAACGCATATCGGCTTCGAGCTCGCCGTAGAACTCGCGCTTGGCCTGGTGGCGGCGGGAGAACGCCGTCAGAATCTCTCGCATCCTCGCGGGCGCGAGACCGGCGCCGAAACGAATCGTGAGAAGAATCGGCATGCGAATGACTTCGTCGGCTGGACCGGCGGTCAGCCACTCCTTCAAGGCCGCCGCTCCCTTGTCGGTAATCGAGAAGTCGCGGCTGGACCGCGCTCCCGCGGGACCCGCTTTGACGTACCCGAGGTCCTCCAGGGTTTGCAACTCGCGATATACCTGACTGCGCGTCAGGGTCCAGAAGTCTCCGATCAGAACATCAGCGCTGCGCGAGAGCGCGTTACCATTAGTGGGACCAATTTGCGAGAGCAGTCCCAACATGGCGGCGGCGGTTGAGTTAAGAGGTCCTTGACTATCCACAGTGGACAGTGTACCATCGTCCACTATGGATAGTAGACATTCCGGGATAGCGATTTCGGTCAAGGGACTGAAGAAGAGTTACGGCAAGAATGCCGCCCTACGTGGGGTTGACTTGGAGATTCGTCAGGGCGAGATCTTCGCACTTCTGGGGCCCAACGGTGCTGGTAAAACAACATTTGTTGAGATCCTTGAAGGCTTTCGCCGGCGCGACGGAGGAGAGGTCTCGGTGCTGGGCATCGACCCCGATCACCAGCCGATGGCCCTCAAGACGCAAATCGGTATCGTCCTTCAATCCACGGGCATGGACCGGTACTTGAACGTCGCCGAGACGGTGAAGATGTATTCGAACTACTACCCCCACCCACGTCCGGTGGATGAGATTCTCGCACTCGTTGGTCTCGACGCGAAGCGCAATGAGCGCGTGTTGCGCTTATCGGGTGGTCAACAACGACGGCTCGACGTGGCAATCGCCCTGGCCGGCAACCCTGATCTGTTGTTCCTTGATGAACCCACGACGGGCTTCGATCCGAGCGCGCGGCGCGAAGTGTGGGAAGTCATCAAGAACCTGCGCGCCCTGGGCAAGACCGTGGTGTTGACGACGCACTTCATGGATGAGGCGCAGTACCTGGCGGATCGATTGGCGATTATTGCCAATGGCCACATTGTCGCCGAGGGGAATCCCGAGACACTGGCGGGACGTGACCGCATGCTCGCGACGGTGCATTTTTCACTGCCCGAGGGCGTCACCCCGCCGCCGCAGCTCGAGGTCACGACCAAGGTGGGCACTGCATTTGAGGTCAAGACGACGAAGGTGACCCAGGATCTCTACGAGCTGACTTCGTGGGCACTGGGTGCCAGCGTCGACTTGGTTGACCTTCGTGTCGACCGTCCCACGCTCGAAGACGTCTATCTCGAACTCACCGCTGTTGGCGCGGTGTCAGGCTCGAAGGAGGAGAAGTGATGAACTCGGCAACCATGCTGGAGAACCAGCTCAAATACGTCAACAAGGCGTTTTGGCGCAATCCCGCGTCGGCTTTCTTTACGTTCTCGTTCCCCCTCATGTTCCTCGTGATCTTCACGTCGCTGCTCGGTCACCACTCGATCAGCCCACAGCGAGGCATCACCGTTGATGTCTCGACGTACTACGTGGCGTCCATGGCGGCGTACGCCGTGATCACCGCGTGCTACAACAACATCGCCATCGGCCTCGCGATACAGCGCGATTCGGGTGTCTTAAAGCGCACTCGCGGCACGCCGATTCCTAGTGGGGTCTTTATTCTGGGTCGTCTGATCCACGCCCTCTTCGTGGCGGTGATTCTGGTAGTTATCACCGCGGCCTACGGCAAGTTCTTCTACCATGCGTCACTGCCCACGGGCACGCCACTCGTGGAGTTCCTCATCATGCTTTTGGTGGGAACGCTGACGTTCTGTGCGCTGGGATTTGCGATCACGTGTGTGATTCCCAATGCCGACGCCGCGCCGGCCGTCGTCAACGCGAGCATTCTGCCCCTGTTGTTCTTGTCGGGCGTCTTCATCCCCATCACGTCAACGGCACCTTCGTGGTTGATCTGGATCGGGCGGATATTTCCGGTGCGCCATTTCGTGTTGGGCATGGACGCAGGATTCGTGGGTACGACGTTTAACTGGATGGACGTACTCATCGTCGCTGCGTGGGGGCTGGGGGCCTTTCTCCTCTCGTACCGCTTCTTCACGTGGGAGCCCAAGCGTTAGGCGATTGGTGGGGGTGACGTCTTTCATTGTCGTAATATCGAAGTCCTCGAAGAGGGAATGATGTTCGAACTCGAGTTGACAGGTCCGCGGCCAACCGGTGCGTTACGGCGCGCACCGAAGAGGTAATCATCGCCACTGCGACCAGATGAGAATCCTTCGTCAAGTTGGGGACCGGGGAACTGCGAGAGCCCCAGAAGCGCTACTCAACGGTGGACGCGTCGTTGAGCAACCGTCGCGACGTCAAATCGCCCGTCGACACCCGGGCGTCACGACTCAGGTGGCCACTGCGACAGAAAGCGGCCCGGCGCCCGTGCACCGGGCCGCGGGCCACTTCTTTCTTTCCTGATTGCTGTGATTAGTAGCCCTGGCTGCCTTGAACTATCAGCGTGGTGGTCGTGCTAGCGATCTTGGTGCACACCGAGATCTTGAGCGGCAGGTACGCGTGGTTCACGAAGCGACCCAGCGTCACGACGACGGCGCTGGCATTCTTCGAAACGCAGGTGCTCGGGGTGTAATTACCCGACTCGATCACGCCATAGTTGTCGCTCACCGTGTGCCCGGTCTTGACGACCTGGCGAACCGCCATCTCACCCATCGAGAGATTCCGCGCGAAAGGCCCCACGGGCACCCGGCTGTGCGATGCTCCACCCACGACGGCCCGTACTGCGGGAACACCCCAGATGGCGCATGCGGGACCACGATTGGTAAAGACAATCGGGTGGTAGATCGTTCCCGCGGCACCCTGAGAGACACCGAGTGAGACTTTGAGGTGCGCCGACGTACAGTTCTTGGCCACGGACGCCGAGGCGACGCCACTCATCGCTCCGGACGCGACCACGAGTGCGCAGGCGACAAGCCCGGCGCTGGCGAGGATACGGAGTGTCTTCACGAGAGCCTTTCGTTGAACTTCTACTTAGTTCTTGTCGCGAGGCGTCTCCAATTACGCGCAGTTAGAAGGTTGAGGCGTCGATCACGAAGCGGTACTTGACGTCACTGGCGACGGTACGATCCCAGGCCTGATTGATGTTGTCGGCATTGACGAGTTCGATCCAAGACGTGATGTCGTGCTCGGCGCAGAAGTCCATCATTTCCTGCAGTTCGGCGACGCCGCCGATTTGCGATCCACTCAGCGAGCGCCGTCCTTCGAGCAGGAGGCCCTGTTCAATCTTCACTGGCACGCCCGAGAGTCCGACGATGATGAGGGTTCCGTCGAGCTTGAGCAGATTCAAGTACTGATTCAGGTCGATGTCGGCCGACGTGGAGTTCACGATGATGTCGTAACGAAGTTCGTGGTCTTTCAGGGCATCGACGTCGGAGGTCACGACGAAGTGGTCAGCGCCCAAAGCGTGGGAGTCCTCGGCCTTGGAAGCGGAGTGAGAGAACACCGTGGTCTCAGCACCCATGGCGTGAGCGAACTGTAGGCCCATGTGGCCGAGGCCGCCGAGCCCGATGATGGCCACGCGCTTGCCCGGGCCCGCATTCCAGTGGCGCAGCGGTGAGTACAGGGTGATGCCCGCGCACAGCAGTGGCGCGGCGCCGGCGGGGTCGAGCGTGTCGGCCACGTGCACGGCGTAGGCCTCGTCGACGACGAAGTGGTTCGAATAACCGCCGAAGGCAATAGTGGTGGTGTCGCGCTCGTAGCCGTTGTAGGTCGCCGTCATTCCCTCGCTGCAGTACTGCTCGAGTCCCGCGAGACAATTCTCACATTTGCGGCACGAGTCCACGAAGACACCGACGCCAATGCGCTGACCCACGTTGAATTTGGTGGCCTCGGATCCCACGGCGCTGACTACACCGATAATCTCGTGTCCGGGCACCATGGGAAAGAGCGAGGGTCCCCATTCTTCGCGGACTTGGTGGATGTCCGAATGACAAATACCCGCGTAGAGAACGTCGAAGGCGACGTCGTGGGGCTTCAACTCGCGACGGTCGAATTCGAAGGGCACCAGCTGGGCGCTGGGGGCGTGAGCGACGTAGCCACGGGTGTTCATGGGGAATCCTTAGAGAAGAAAATTGTGGAGAGCGAACTCCTCAGCCACGATAGCGACCGCCGTACTTTGTGGCGACGCTCAGGGTTTATTGTGAAGTTCAAGGAGGCGCCATGGGTGTGGACTACCAGGAGTACTTCAATCGCGCGGGCACGAAGGGTGTGTTGGGCGGCGGCGTCCATGTCGTGCCGGTCACCACGCCAATGGGCGAGTTCCAGGTGTGGACCAAGCGTACGGGTAATAACCCCGACGTCGCGTTGCTCCTATTGCATGGCGGACCGGGCGCCACGCACGAGTACTTTCTCGCCGCCGATTCCTACCTGCCCGCAGCGGGAATTGAATTTTACTACTACGACCAGCTCGGATCGGGTTATTCGAGTGCGCCCGACGAACCATCGCTGTGGACGATTGAGCGGTTCGTCGAGGAGGTCGAACAGGTGCGCGTGAGTCTCGGACTCGGCCCGGAGAGCTTCTTTGTGTTGGGACACTCCTGGGGAGGCGTGCTCGCCATTGAGTACGCGCTCAAGTATCAACAGCACCTCAAGGGCATCATCATCTCGAACATGATGTCCAACATCACCGCCTACAACCGCTACGCCAATGACGTCTTGATGCCGCCAATGGACCAGGCGGCCCTGGCGGAGATCAAGGCCTTTGAAGCGAACGGCGATACTGACAATCCCCGCTACGAGGACCTACTGATGGAGCACCACTACGTGCACCACGTGCTGCGACTGCCCGCCGAGCAGTGGCCCGAACCGGTCGTGCGTTCTTTTGCGCGTATTAACAAGAAGATCTACGTGCCCCTGCAGGGTCCGAGCGAACTGGGCGCTAGCGGGGTGTTGCTTGATTGGGACCGCACGCCCGACTTGCACGACATAAAGATTCCGGCACTGGTGATCGGGGCCGAGCACGACACCATGGACCCGAATTATCTCCGTTACATGGCGTCATTGCTCGGCGCGGGGGAGTACTGGCACTGCCCCGACGGGTCGCACATGGCGATGTACGACGATCAGGAGACGTATTTCGAGGGTTTAATCTCCTTCCTGCGGCGCCACGCGTAACCCTTTTGAAATATAGGTTTTAGTAGTCTTAAGAGTTGTGCAGACTCCCGCCATGCCGTCCACCACCACTCTGGTCGTCACGCCGCGCCGTGACGTGGTGCGCGCCGTCGCGATGGCGTCGGCTCCCGCACTCGCCATCTACGCGGCGTCGCGACTGGTGGTGCTGGCCCTGCTCGCCATTGTCGCCAAGATTCACCACCACGCCCTTGGCCATTACCTGACGCGCTGGGACTCGCACTGGTACATCCAGATCGCGCGACACGGCTACGCCCACGGCGTCGCGCGCGGCCACGGGACCACCGCCCAAGTCAACTTGGGTTTCTTCCCGCTGCTGCCGACTCTGATGCGCATCACTCATTGGCTCACCGGACTCAGTTTTCCGGCCTCAGGTGAGTTGGTCACCTTTCTGGCGGGCGCCGCCGCTGCGGTGGGTGTGTGGTGGATGGTGCGCGACCACTACGGCGACGGTGTCGCCACGCGCGCGACTATTCTGGTGTTCTTTTCGCCGGCCGCCGTGGTGTTCTCTCTCGTGTATTCCGAAGGTCTCGTCATCGCCCTGGCGACACTCACGATGCTGGCGCTTCGTCGCCACCGTTGGATCCTGGCGGGAACCGCGGCGGCTCTGGCGACGGCGTGCGACCCGGTGGCTTGTGCCATCATCGTGCCGTGCGCCGTGGCCGCGTATGGCGCCTGGCGCAGCGACCGCGACGCACGCGCGTGGTGGGCGTTGGCCTTGGCACCCGCGGGCATTGGCGCATTCTTCCTTTATCTCTGGATTCATACCGGTTCACCCTTCAGTTGGTACTTGGCCCAGCGCACGGGCTGGCAGGCGGGGCCGATGGGCACGGGCGTCTTTTACGCCGTGTATCGCGTGTTCGACTACGGCTGGCACGACGTCAACTCGCTGGCGAAGACCGCGGCGCTACTCTCCACCGTCGGCATCGTCGTCCTATGGCGCCGGCTGCGTCCGCCACTGACGTGGAGCGTCTACGCCGCCGCCGTGTTGCTCTTCGGGTTCCTCTCGCCGATTGTCGGGATCTCGCCACGTTTGCTGTTGCGTGGTTTCCCCCTCTTCGCCATCGTGGCGGCCGGGGTGACTCGTCAGCGCTTTATCGTCATCGTGACTCTGTCCTCGCTCGCCATGTGCTCGCTGACGGTCGCGTCGACGACCATCGCCTGGACCCCGTAATGGACCTCGCGCTTCGTGTGCGCAGTGACGATGCGCGCACGTCGCCACCGCGCCCGCGTCAACCCCTCGCGCCGTGGACGAAGGCGTATTTGGCTCTGTCGGTCGTTACTGCGCTGGGGGGGTCAATAGGCTGGACGTTTCATCGCCGTCAAGTCGACATCCTGGTGTACTTAATGGGCGCGCGTCATCTCACGGACGCACATCTGTATTCGCTCCACCTGTCGGGGGTGTATTTGCCCTTCACGTATCCGCCCTTTTCGACACTCTTCCTCTGGCCACTCACCTGGGTGCCCACTGGTCTCGCGGGAGTGCTGTGGGCACTGGTAAACCTCGGGGCTCTCATTGTCATCATCGCCGTCGCTCTTCTTCACGTGCGACCCGAAGATCGCGGGGGCGAACCGGGCGTCCCGTGGGCGATGGTACTGATGCTGCTCGGTCCTGCGGTGTTGATCGAGCCGGTGATGTTGGATTTGAGTTTCGGTCAAATCAACCTGGTCCTCGTGGCGCTGGTCCTCGTGGACGTCACAACTCGCCTCGAGAGGCGAGGGCGCACTCTGCCTCGTGGCATCGGCATCGGGATAGCCGCCGCCATCAAGTTGGTGCCCCTCATCTTCGTAACGTTCCTGATCGTGACACGCCAGTTCCGCGCCGCCGTCACCTCGGTAGTGACGGCGGGGGTCTGTTCATTGGCAGCTTTCGTGGTCAATCCCTCGGCGTCGGCGGCGTTCTGGAGTAAGTACGTCAACGACCAGGCGCGCATCGGAACGGTGACCTATATTTCCAATCAAAGCCTTGAGGGAACGCTCGACCGGATGACGCATCATTTGTGGAACTCGCGCGCCATTGAATCGGTCGAGGTAGTCGCGGTGTTGGCGGGTCTGTCCCTGGCGTGGTGGGCGTGGCGAGCGTCCTCCACGTTTCTTGCCGTCCTGATTGTCGCCGACGCAGGTCTGTTGGCGTCTCCGATCACGTGGGCACACCACATGGTGTGGATTGTTCCGATTTTGATATGGCTGTGGTGGGGGAGTGACCGGCCCGCGTCAGGACGCTGGTGGGCCACCGCCGCTGCGGCACTCTTTTACGTGGCGCCGATGTGGCTGATCGCGCACGGACCGGCGTTTGACACCCACGAACACGGATGGGCGTTACTCCTCGCTAATAGTTTCACCATCGCGGCCTTGGCATTTTTGGCCGGAATCTTCACCGTCGCCATTCGCCGGCGCATCTCAGTGAGAACGGTAATCGAGTGAGTCCTTACGCGCAGCTATTGCCGCGGGGGATCTCGCGAGGTGCCTGCTCTGCGGGGGACGGCCGTCATGGAGATTTCTGAGAGTTCTGATGACCTACGTGGGCGGTTTCACGTCATCTTTGAGGAGAACACCCTGCGCTGAGTTCAGGCCGGAATTATCGCACCCGAGCAATCTCGCCCAATCCTGAGTTTCGACGTGCCCGCGCCCACGTTTTCCAGTGTCGCCACCGGGACTGATGAAGAAGTCCACCTCGGCAATATTCCTCGGGGTGGCGTTTGTCTTGGCCAGTGGCTTGTGGTTCATCGCCGTGGTGGCCCTCGTGGCCCTCGTGGTAATCGTTGGCCAACTGCTGCAGCGTTTCGCTTCCACGTTTCGTGGCGATGCGCTCCTGGTGGATATCATGACTGTCGCGGCGGCGAGATATCTGTGGCGAGATCGCGAGTCGACGTCGCTCTTTGCCGCTACGTACTTCGGGCTTTTCTTGGTGGCGCTCGGCCCGCACCCCTCCGTCGACGTCTACGCCGCAGTGAGCCTTCTGCTCGGGGCCGCGGCATCCGACTTGGGAGTCACGCTCATTCATCCCGAGGACGCCGCGATGTCGCTGGATCAACTCGGTCTCCTGGTGGGTGCGCCGTTGATGTTGCGACTCGTCGCGCTCAGTTTGGTCGCCGGTCTCGGCGTCGGGATTGTTGACACTTCGACCGGTGTGCGACTTGATCGCAACACGGTGTCGATCATTGGAGTCGTCACCCTCTTTATCTTCGTGCGGCGCATTCTGGTCCACTACGTCGCCGGAATGGTGGTCGCGCTCGCGGCGTTTCGCGGCGAGAACATTCTCATCGCCTGCGTCATTGGTCGCGATAAGGACGACTCCCCGGAGAATGCCTCGACGCCATAATCCGTGGGCATCAACTCCCGGGCGTCACGACACCCGGTCTGATCAGTTCAAAGAACGTTGCACCGCTTCACCGCGTCGCGGGTGTACTCCGGAAAGCCCAGTGAGAAGTTAACTTTCTAATTCATGACTAAACCACTAAGGTTTATGGACGAGACGTCACGGGCCGTCGCCAAAGGAGCACAAAGTGTCAGAAGAAGCGGCCTCGCAGGTAGCGGAAGAGGGAATCAAGCGCACCAGTAATTACCTTCGCGGAGACCTCTTGGATGACCTCAGCTCGGCAGCACCGAACTTGTCGGGCCATTCGGAGCATCTCCTCAAGTTTCACGGAATCTACGCCCAGGACAACCGCGACGTGCGCCGCGAGCGCTCGCTGGCGGGCGAGCCCCTGGAGTACATCTTCATGATTCGCGTCGCCATTCCCGGTGGCCAGTTGAACTCGACCCAGTGGCTCTCGCTCGACAACATCGCGGCGGAGCTCGCGGACGGCTCAATCCGCTTGACTACTCGCCAGGCCGTGCAGTTCCACGGCGTGCTGAAATTTGATCTGCAAACGCTCTCCGCGCGACTGCACGCCCACGCCATGACGTCCTTCGCCGCCTGTGGCGATGTGGTGCGCAACACCGTGATGTGCTCGAGCCTGGTCTCGGACGATGCGCACACCCGCGTCACTGAATTGGCCAATCACCTCGCCACGACCTTCAAGCCCACCACCCAGGCGCACTGGGAGATATTCGTCAACGGCGAGCGTGCCGCGACCATCGAGCCCGAGACCGAACACGAGTTCTACGGCGACACCTATTTGCCGCGTAAGTTCAAAATCGCCATCGCGCACCCCGACGAGAACTGCGTCGACGTACTGGCCCAGGACTTAGGCCTAATCCCGAGCACCCACCCCGAGTTAGGCGCCGGCTTCAACGTCGTCATCGGTGGGGGACTTGGCCGCTCCTACGCCCAGCCCGACACCTTCGCGCGACTCGCGACGCCGCTCACTTTCGTGACCCCCGATGAGCTTGACGATCTCATTCGTGCGGTGCTGACGACTTACCGTGAACTCGGTGACCGCACGAACCGGCGGCGAGCGCGCCTCAAGTACGTGGCGGCTGACATGGGTATCGATGCCTTCTACGCCGAAGTCGAGAAGCGCTACGGCGCGGCCTTGCGTCCGGCGCTGCCCGTTGAACTGCACGATGCGGACGATCACCTCGGCTGGCGCACCCTGAGCGACGAGACCTTGGAAGTAGGAATTCGCGTGGGCGCGGGTCGCGTGCGCGATGACGTCGACGGTCGAAGACTGCGCACGGCGTTGCGCGAACTCGCCGCCACCCGCGAACTGCGCTTCTTGATCACTCCCCAACAGGACATCGTCGTCTCGGCTATCGCCCCCGAGGACCGTGCCTTCGTTGAGGAAATCCTCGTGCAGCACGGCGTGCGCGGCGTGGAGGAGCTCGGCAACGTCGAGCGCACCGCCATGGCGTGCCCGGCACTGCCGACGTGTGGACAGGCGCTGGCCGAAGCCGAGCGGCGTCTGCCGTCGCTCGTGGATGACCTGCAGGGATCCCTCGATCAGAGGGGTCTGGGCAAGCGTCGATTGCAGTTGCGTATGACCGGATGTCCCAACGGCTGTGCGCGACCCGCCGTAGCCGAAGTCGGTGTCGTGGGACGCACGAAGAACTCCTACGACCTGTACCTCGGTGGGGGCCTGCGCGGTGACCGCTTGGCGTCGCTGCACCAGGAAAAGCTGAAGCTCGACGAAATTCCTGGCGTGCTCGAACCCTTGCTCGAGCGTTGGCGTGACGAGGGCCGCGAGGCCGAGAACTTCGGGGACTTCTACGTGCGGGTGCTCAAGCCGTGAGTGTCTACCTGGTCGGAGCCGGTCCCGGTGACGCCGACCTGCTGACGTTGCGCGCGGCCCAGCTACTCGCCGCGGCCGACGTGGTCGTGCACGATCGCCTCGTGGGGGCGCGAGTGCTCGAGCTGATTGCGCCGCACACGTTGCGCATCGACGTCGGCAAGATTCCGGGTACCTCGAATTCCCAAGCGGACATCAATGAATTGTTGATCGAACTCTCGCAGCACTACGACACCGTTGTTCGTCTCAAGGGCGGTGACCCCTTCGTCTTTGGGCGCGGGGGAGAAGAGGCGCTGGCCCTGTCGCGCGCGGGCATCGATGTACACGTGGTGCCAGGCATCTCCTCGGCGTTCGCGGCGCCGTTGCTCGCGGGTATCCCGGTGACGCACCGCGGGACCTCGCACGGCGTGTGTGTCGTCACCGCGATGGCCAAATCAGGTTCGGCCGTCAATTTTGAACGACTGGCTAATCCCGATATCACCCTGGTGGTTCTCATGGGCGTTGCCCAGCGTGCCAGTATCGCGGCGCAACTGCGTCGCGGTGGCCTCGACGCGGCAACGCCGGTGGCGGTGATTGAGTGCGCCTCCATGGATGAACAGCGAGTGGTGCGCGGACGGCTCGACGAACTGGCGGACTTTGATGTCGCTTCGCCCGCGGTCATCGTGGTGGGTCGGGTGGCGGCGATCGAACTGGGGCTCGCCGACGTGGTCGAGGACTTGGTGGCGACGTCGTGATGCTGCCCCTCGCGCTCGAGCTCACCGGGCGCGACGTTCTCGTGGTGGGTATGGGACGAATGGGGGCGCACAAGACGCGCCAGATGCTGGAGACCGGCGCGCGCGTGCACGTCATCAGTGACGAGCTGTTGGTGTCGGTGCCCGAAGGCGTCACGTCCGTTAAGGTCCGGCCCTATCGCCGCGGCGACCTCGAGGGTTATTTTCTGGTCGTGTCGGCGACGGCGAATGAGCCGGTCAATGACGAGATCGTCGCCGAAGCCGAGGAGCGTCACATTCTGCTCAACGTGGTGGACGATCCGTCGCGCTGTAGTTTCTACTTCACCTCGGTGCACCGCGACGGCGACGTGATTGTCTCGGTGTCCTCCTCGGGGGCCTCACCGTCATTGGCGCAGTGGGTGCGCCGCCGTATCCAGGAACTGCTGCCCTCCGGTCTGGGCCACGTCGCCCAGACCCTTCGTACCGAGCGCGCAACTTTGCACGCGGCCGGCGAGAGCACCGAACGTGACTGGAGCGAGCGCGTGGAGGAACTGACCCGCGAGCTCTAGTCGACGCTGACGTCGAGTGCGGCGTTGACCGGGAGTTCTTCGTCGGATTTGGAACCGCGAACCCAGGACGCCGCGGCCGCCAAGAGGCTCGCCACAATGGCGAAGTCGAGTGCGGCGTGCAAACCGGAACGAAATGAGGCGCCAATCAGTGTGGGAAAGAAACTGCGCCCGAGGAGTGTCGACTGTTGGACGGCGGTGAGCTGGGCGAGGCCCGCGGAGCCGAGGAGGTGCTGAATGGGGTTCACGCCGAGGAACGCGGCGAAGAGCGTGGCGATGGGCGGCAGGTGCGAGGCGTGGCTCGCGAGACCCGTGGAAACGCCGTGGGCGACGAGGCCCCGGTAGAGATTGGTCGAGAGTGAAGTGGAGAGTCCCACGATCAACAAGGTGAAGAAAATCCCAATGGAGAACACTTGTGCCGAGTTCTGGAACGTGGTGTTCATCCCCGACCCGGCACCGCGGTGTTCGGGGGGGAGCGAATTCATGACGCCGGCACGATTGGGTGAGCCGAACGCGGCCATCGAGAGGCCGGTGAAGAACAACAACACGCCAAAAGTCCAGTAGTGGAAATTGACCGGCAGCGTCTCGAGCAGGGCGAAGCACACCGCGGTCCCGATCATGCCGCCCGAGGCAAAGGGTCGCGCCCCAAAGCGATCCGAGAGGTAGCCGCTCACCGGGCCCGAGATGAGCATGCCCACGGTCAAGGGCACCATCGCGACACCCGCCCACAGGGGGGTGCGCTCAAAGCTGTAGCCGTGCAGGGGCAGCCAGATGCCCTGCAGCCAGATCACCAACATGAACATCAGTCCGCCACGACTGAGGGCCGCGAGAAAACTGGCGCTGACGCCCGCGGTGAAGGGGCGGATGGAGAAGAGCTGGATGCGAAACATGGGTGTAACGACGCGGCGTTCGATGACCACGAAGGCGATCATCGTCGCGATGCCCACCGCGACGCAGCCCAGTACCAACGGGCTCGTCCAACCCATGGTGTGGCCGTTGTAGGGCTCGATGCCGTACGTGAGGCCGATCATTATCAGCACCATGCCAACGGCGAAGGTGGTATTGCCGAGCCAGTCGACGCGAGAACGGTGGCGTTCACCGAGTTCGCGCAGGGCCACGTAGCCCCACACGGTGCCGAGCAGCCCCACCGGTACCGACACGAGGAAGATCAGGTGCCAATCAAAAGGTGCGAGTAGACCGCCCACGATGAGACCAATGAACGTGCCACTGAAGGCCGCCGCTTGGTTGACTCCCATGGCGAGGCCGCGTTGGTCACGGGGGAAGGCGTCGGTGAGAATCGCCGAGGAGTTGGCCATCAGCATCGCGGCGCCCAGCGCTTGAAAGAGGCGCATGATGATGAGCCACAGACCCGCGGCGTGGCCGTGCATCCAGGTGATGGACAACAGGGCGGAGAAGAAGGTGAAGATGGCGAAGCCCGCGTTGTAGATTCGCACGCGCCCGTACATGTCACCGAGGCGTCCCAGGCTGACGACCAAGACACTGGTCACCACCAGGAAGCCCAGAATCATCCAGAGGAGGTAGAAGGAATTACCGGGCTCCAGCGGGTCGAGTCCGATGCCACGGAAAATTGCCGGCATCGCTATCAACACGATGGAAGAGTCGATAGTGGCCATCAACATTCCCAGGGTCACCACGAAAAGCGCCGTCCACTTGTAACGGTCGTGATGGGCCGAGGAGGCTGGATTCATCGCGGTGGCAACTTCTCTCTATGGTGGTCATTGACGTCATGGCATTCTCAGTGACGAAAATTTCGCGGCACCGAAAAAGTCACTCTGCGATGTCAGTTACCCACCAGTGGCCGGCATCGACGTCAAACGTCATCATTCTAACGGGAACCCCCCGACGTGGACCGCCCGGTAGGTGGCGATGGGCGCGAGTAATCGCGGTTGTGGCGAGGCGCGTCGAGAACCGGCAGGACCTCGTTCATGTCGGGCAGGGTCAGCGGCGCCGGCACGCGGACGTGGCGGCCGCGAAGGACGAGATCACGTTCCACGCGAGAGGAGGGACGAAAGAGACTGACGACGTACCACATGAGCGGTGACGCCACGAAGAGACCCACCACCGCCCAGGCGTACCAGTGGAACGAGGCCGCCTGGCTCAGTCCGAGTTGTCCGCCACGTTGCACGGGCCCCGAGAGCGTGGCCCGATAGCCGGGGTTGACGAAGGCGGCGACTTGGCCGCCGGGCACGCGGAACTCCGTGGGAAAAATCCCCGTGTTGACGACCACGATCTGACTCACGCCGGGGCGCAGCGTCGAGGTCTGAACAATGATGCCGCGCACAAGGGGCCTCAGCAGCCATATGGGCACCACGACCATCAGTGAGACGAATAGTCGGTCTCACTCGCGTCGGTTGATTGAAGCGAACATTCTGCGCGCGAGGAGAATCAGTGTGAGGGCCATTGCGAGGAACGGCAACGCCAGATTGAACCAACCAGCGGCCGGCGCGTAGGCCACTTCACGCCCGCGCACCATGGAGGGAGAGATCCTCCACGGGTCGATGATGTTGGCGGCGTCGCCCTTGGTTTCGATGGATCCGTTGGGAAAGACGTAGACGATGCGGTGCGTGTACACCGAATTGAGTCCCGGGGGGACGAAGCTGATTACTTCACCGGCGTGGTAGTGCTGGCCCCGAGGTTAATCGAGCACCAGTGCGCCCACACAGATCGTCGGGCACATCGACGGGCTCGTGATGACGTAGTCGGACCCCCCCGACAGTCGCCAGCCCGCCGACGCGAGGATGGAGACGGCAATGACGATGATGGCGACACGCAGGCTCCAAATCATTGGCCTCTGGGGAGATGACGGCGTGGGCTCGGGCATCGACAGCGACGCCATCTCCTGGCGCAACGCCTGTTCACCCGGTGACGAGACGTGGGTCATAGGACCGCCTGGCTCGTGAAGTAGGAGATCTGGCTGTTGAAGGTGGAGTTCTTGGTCATGAACGTCAGCGGCATCAGGAGGTGTAGTCCCGCAACGCCCACCACTGGCGTGGCGGTGAGTTTGAGGGTCATTGAAATCGCGACCGTGGTGCCCGACAGTGGTGCGGGAAAGACCTTGGGCAGCAGTGTGTTCGCTTCGACCGTGGTGCCCGGAGTGGCGCAGGCCGTCGCGGCGAGGTAGGGCTCGACGCACGAGGTAGGGCTCGACGCACGAGGTGGTTGATCCACGCACTGCGCCAATGGTCACTTCGACGCTGGCGCACGCCGGAGACGTCACGGCGTCATAGAGCGGCCAGTAGGCGTTCGGCGTCAACGACAGTACGGAGTACCCTTCGGTAGCCGAAGTCGTGACGGCGTAAAGACTCGCGACCTGGGCCGCCGAGAGTGTCGCACCGTACATGGCTGCGTGGGCGAGGGACCCCGTGAAGTAGGTGTTAGATGGTGGATTCGTCCAACCCGTGGTGTAGCCGTAGCCGAGGTGCCAGTAACCGGTGTAGCTCTGAACACTCAGGGCGGACGCGTAGGACGCGACCTGAGCACCGTCAACGTAAAGAACTGCGCCCGCGGCCGATACGGCGGCGACGGCGAGGTGCCAGGTACCGTTGATATACGTAGCGCTCGAGGTGGCCTCGCTGCGGGTCGGGGTGGTGCCGTAGGCGACGCCGTAGACGAGGTGACCCGTTGCGTCGATCCACAGCATGTGATCAAAATCTGTGGCCGTTCCGCCGTCGGTCGCGAGGTTCGTGCGGCTCATCAATACCCCCGAGGTAGTGGTCTTGAACCATATGGACTGGGATTGCGCTTGGGCGCTGACGGCGGACGTCGCGCCGTTAATCGCGGAGCCGGCGGCACCGGTGAGTGCGACCGCCGTGCCACCGAGTGGTCCGGCGGCGCCCGTCGTGACGGTGCCGGTGCCCGGCGAACCCGTATTGGCGTTACCCGAGGCGTCGTAGAACTGGGCGGCGGTGGCACTGAGCGTGGGCAGCGCCCCCGTATACGGCGTGGTGCCCGTGTCCGTCATTGGCCAGTACGAGGTGGGGGAGACACCGCGGCGATCAGGGTGTTGTAGCCGCTCTGGTTGGTCGAGGCGTACATCGCCGCGATCTGGGTGGAACTGAGTTGAGACGGAACGACGGCGAAGCCGGCCAAGGAGCCCTTGAAGTACGCGTGCGAGGGCGTATTGGCCCACACGGGGGTGGCGGACAACTCCGAGCCCCATCCCAACGTCCAGTAGCCGGTGTAACTGTAGGCCGCCGTCGCGGTCGCCGAGGATGCGACCAACGCCCCATCAACGTAGAGCTGATCGTTGTTGGTAGGGCCAATCGTGGCGACCACGAAATGCCACGCGCCATTGTTGTACGTCGAAGCACTCGTCAGCTCAGTCATGGCGGTCGCGCTGGTCGTCGTGGCCCACACCACGTGTCCCGTTGAGTCCAGCCAGAGTTCGCGGTCGTTGCTCGTGGAACCGGCGGTGGTCTGCACACTCGAGAAGCCAATGAGCGTCCCCTGAGCAGTGGATGAATTGAACCAGCCGGCGATGGAGAAGCCCTCGGGGTTCACGAAGGACTTCACGGTCTCGCCCCAGCCGGTCGCACCGTCAAAAGCCGCTGCGGTGGAGTTGAATTTGGACATGGCGGCGCCGAAGGTCACGCCGAACGTCGGCAGCGCCGGGTTCGTGGCGAGAGTGGACGTGTCGCCAAATTGCTGCACCCCGCATCCGTTGGAGGACACCAGGCCCGAGGTGGCCGAGAGCGATCCGGGGCTCGACAGGGTCGTCGTGGCGCTGGCGGCCGTGGTCGTGAGGGTGGCGGTCGGCAGCGGGTTACCCGTGCAGGTGGCGGCGTCGGATGAGATGGTGACGCCGCTCGATGCGCAGATCACGGGTCCCGGAGTAGAGCCTGATAGGAGCAGGTTGCCGCTGGAGAAGATGTTCGAGGTGTTGTGGAGAACCGCGGTAAATACCGCCGCGGTCGCAATGGTGGGAACGACTACGTACCACAACGCGCCGAGGCCCAATGCGGCAAAAAAGCGAAGAGGGTGGCGAGCGACGGACCCGAGGGTGAAGGTTTTGTCGAGTTGGCTTGGTCGCACGCTGGTCTATTGGTTATCGGTCGTTGGTGATTCGTTGTGAGGGTGAGACGATTGCCACCACGACAACGTGCGACCATGCCCTGGCTTGACATCGGCCGAGGAGTGGTGGCACGTTGTCGTTGCCTACTACGACTGGTTCCAGGTCATCGTCATCGACGCAGCGAGACCCTGGTCAGCGTTGGTCGCTGAGGAGTCGAGCATGGCGGTGAAGGTGTAAGCCTGGGTAGCTGCCGGAGCCAGCAGCGTCATGGGCACCGTGGACGAGTTGGTCAGTGAGGCCAGCGTGGCGGCCCCCGCGAGGGTGCCCGAGCTCGTGGGTGTCGCCGGACACGCGGCCGCCGCGTTGACCGGATATAGGCACTTCGCCGCGATTCCGACGCTGAAGTCCACCTTGCCGCAGAAGCCCGCGGTGTCGGATCCGACGTAACCACTGTTGTCCGACGCGCCGGCGGCAGTGCACGCACTGAAGACGAGGCTCTCGAGCGAGGCGGTGACGTTGCCGACGTTTTTCATGGTGATCGTCGTGGTCAACGGCGTGCCCGCGGGAATCTGGTCGAGGGTCCCGACCAACTTGTTAATCGCACAGTTGGCGGAGTTGGCAGTTGCCACTGTGCCACCCGCACCGCTGCCGGTCGAGAAGCAGTTGGTGGCGCCCTGAGATTCCTCGAGTTGCATGGTGCCGGCTGAAAAGGTGTTGCTGTTGTTGACGATCTGGGCGCTGAAGCCGGCGAGGGAGGTCATCGCCGTGGTGACCAGGGCCACCACGGCCAGAGACGCCGTCGCGAGGGCTCCGAAACGGGCAGACGCCGTCTTGAATTTGAACATTCGAAATCTCCCTTGATTGTGAACCCGTTGGGTACTTGTTCGGTTGGTTACGTCGTACTTCGCACATGATCTACTTGATGTCATTTAATTCTTGTCATGCATCAAGAAGATTCAAGAAACGCTAACCCTCGTTGTATAGAATTTCGGGCATTTGTTGGGGATTTGTGCCAAGATTTCTGCTGATGAAGTCGGTAATATCGCAGCCAGTTAGACACAGGTCTTTGCATTGGGATTGTCTAATTGATAACATCAATTAGGGGAAAATTCTGGCCGAGAATTTGTCATGATAGACCTGATGACGGCTCAGGGGGGGCGCCCGAGTTGTCTACCCGCCCCGGAAAAGCTCACTGACCGAGATGGCGTCGTGCGAATGCACTATTTTTGGTCAACTGGCGATTCCCACCGCACCTTATTTTCCTGAGAAACATCTCAGTTAGGAGATTCGACCGTCTTCACGGGCACTTAGGAGGCGTCGAAGTCGCAACATGAGTGCCCCTCCAATGAGCGAAATACCCCCCACGCTGAGGGGCCACCAGTTGCTCAGACCATTGTCGAAGTACAACGCCGTGATCGCCGGAGCAACAGTTCCCGAAAGTCCCCAGGTGAGTCCCTGGGCCGCGTTGTAGCGGCCGCGCAAGTGCTCGGGCGCTATCTCGTTCACGATGGCGGGCCCCACCGGCGACAACATGGTCTCACCAACGGCAAACACCACCATGGCCAGAGATATGGCAATGATCGCCATAAATTTCGACATGGCGATGGCGAGGCCCAGTACGACCCAGAAGACGAACCACAAGGCGGCCACCACCGCCAGTACTCGAGTTCGGCTGCGGGTGTCAATCACGTTGACTACAACTAATTGCGCCAGCACGATCGTGGTGGTGTTGACGAACAAGAAAATGCCAATGACGTGGACCGACATGTGCAAGTTATTGACGACGAACAGGCTCATTCCTGAATCAACTGCGGCGTAACCGCCCAACATCATGACCAGCGACGCGCCGACGAACATAACCAGGCGGCGATCGCGCAACACCTCGAGCCACCCGCCAGACGACGGCGTGTCCATCTCCGATAGGGCGTCGTGATTCACGTGGCCGTATTTCCATAGCGTCACAAAGAAGGCACCCGCCGCCACCGAGACCACGGCGTTGCCCAGGTACAACCAGCGAAACGTGAGGGGATGGTGCAGATC
>PLEI01000101.1:0-4745 GCA_003136415.1 Acidimicrobiaceae bacterium
AGAGCCGCACCAAGGGCTACGCCAGCCTCGACTACGAGCAGAGTGGCTACGTGACGTCCAACCTCGTGCGCGTCGATTTGCTGATCAACCACGAACCGGTCGACGCCTTCTCGACCATCGTGCACCGTTCCAACGCCGACGTCTACGGGCGCAAGATGGCCGAGAGACTCAAGGAACTCATCCCTCGACAGATGTTCGACGTGCCGATCCAGGCCGCCGTGGGCGGGCGCATCATTTCTCGCGAGACCGTCAAGGCCCGGCGCAAGGACGTGCTCGCCAAGTGTTACGGCGGTGACATCACGCGCAAGCGCAAGCTNNGAGGCCTTCGTCGCCGCCTTGAAGCTCGAGGACTGACTAGAGCCCCGTCGTTCCGTCGATAACCTCGCGCAGCAGGTCGGCGTGGCCGTTGTGGCGCGCGTATTCCACAATCATGTGGTTGTAGATCCAGCGCAAGTCGAGCACATTGTCGCGGCCGGTTCTGGCGGTGGTGGCGTCGAGTGAGAGGGGAGCGGCCAGTTCGCGCGAGCGCACGCCCGCGGCGAGGAATGATGCCGCCACTTCCTCGGGTGTCGCGAAGGTGAAGTCGTTGAACTCCGCGTCACGGTCGTCGTCACTGGAGTAGGGCAACGGCGTCGTGCTATCGAGCAGGACGACGTCGAACCACCACACCTCGACGAGGGTCATGTGTTGCAGGAGGCCCAGCAGGGTCAGCGTCGAGGGCGCAACGGCCCGCAGCGTCAGTTGCTCGAAGGTGAGTTCGGCGCACTTCATCAACAGTGTGGCGCGGTGAAAATCGAGCCAGTTCTCGAGTTGAGTACGTTCGGGGCCCGCGACGGGCTCGGGCGGGCGGATCGGCATAGGAATCATCATCAACCTCGCTGTTGAAGGGGCGACGTACCCGTCAATCTACGGCGAGTGGCCGGTGGATGTCGAATGACTAGCACTCGGTACAATTGAGTGCTAACAAGGAGGAAACATGGCTCGTCGCGCGACCAACCCCGCATCCAGTGACCTCGACGCCCGCAAGGCCACGATCCTCGAGGCCGTCGTGTCCGAGCACATCGACACGGCCCAGCCCGTCGGCTCCTCCTCGGTGGCCTCCAGCGCCGATATTGGCGTATCACCCGCCACGGTGCGCTCCGAAATGGTGTCGCTCGAGCGCGAGGGCTACCTCGCCCAACCCCACACTTCGGCGGGCCGGATCCCCACCGACAAGGGATATCGCTACTTCGTCGACCACCTCACGTCCGGCGTGCTCGGCGCCGTCCAGCAGCAGCAGGTCTCCGACTTCTTCGCCAACGTCCGCGGCGAGGTGGAGGACGTGCTCGAACAGACGTCGACGCTGCTGAGTCAGCTGACGAGATACACCGCGGTCGTCATGGGTGCCACCCACGCGAACTCGTCAGTTCTCTCGGCGCAACTGGTGAACATCGACGCCCATCACCAGCTGCTCGTGACGGTCTTCTCCGACGGGGCGGTCATCAAGCACTCCCTGACGCCCAACTTCGACGTGAACTACGAGACCTGTGCGGAGGCCTCTCGCCAGCTCAATGCCCTACTCATCGGTACCACCATGGAGACCCCGGTCCAGGTACCCTCGCGCCACGATCACGCGGCGGTGCTGGTGCGCGACGCGGTGGCGGCGCTGCACGCCCAGCAACCCACCGCCGACGGCGACAACGTCTTCATTGGCGGCTCCTCGCGCGTCGCCGACTCCTTCGAGGGGGTGGAGACCGTACGCAAGGTCCTGTCGATCCTGGAGCAGGAACTGCTCGTCGTCTCGTTGGTCGAGGACATGCTCAAGCGCGGCCTCTCGGTCGCCATTGGCTCAGAGAACGGCTTCGAGCCGCTGTCGGCCTGCGCGGTCGTCGTCGCACCCGTCACCATTGACGGCGCGCCCGCGGGCGCGGTGGGGCTGCTCGGACCCACTCGCATGAAGTACCAAGAAGCGATGGCCGCCGCCGGCGCCGTCTCACAACACCTAGCGCGCCACTTCGGTGGGGATGAGGAAAATGCCAACCACTGATCTCTACGCAATTCTCGAAGTCGACCACCACGTCTCGGCGGAGGACTTGAAGAAGTCCTATCGGCGCCTCGCGCGCCAGCTGCACCCCGACGCCAACCCGGCCGACGCGGCGGCCGAAGCGCGGTTCAAGGAGGTCTCGCAGGCCTACGAGATCTTGTCGGACCCCGAACGCCGCGCCAACTACGACCGCTTCGGACAAGACGTCGGCGCGGGCGCCAACCCCTTCGGCGGCGGTTCGGTGCAGGACATCTTCGACATGTTCTTTGGCGGCATGGGTGCACGCGCCCCCCAGCGCCGCGGCCCCCAGCCCGGTCCCGACGCCGAGGTCAACGTCGAGATCACCCTGGACGACGCCGCCTTTGGCGCGACGCACGAAATTTCGGTCACGCTGCCCCAGCGTTGCGCCACCTGTGACGCCAGTGGCTGTGCCGAGGGTACGTCGGCGATCACCTGCCTGGAGTGCGCGGGTGTGGGTGAAGTGCGCCGCGTGCGCAACTCGATTCTGGGCCAGATGATGACCTCGTCGGTCTGCCCGCGTTGCAACGGCATGGGCACGCGCATCGAATCGCCCTGCCCGGACTGTCGCGGCGAGGGTCGAAAGAACGCGTCGACGACCATGACGATTCAAATCCCCGCGGGCGTCGAGGACGGCTCGACCATGCGCCTTTCGGACCGCGGACCGGCGGGACTACGCGGAGGGCCCAACGGGCGACTCTTCGTGCACCTGCGCGTGGCGGCCGACGAGCGCTTCGAGCGAAGTGGCGACGATCTTCACCACGAGGCGCACATCTCCTTCACCCAGGCGGCGCTCGGCGCGAACGTCGAGGTCGCGACGCTGCGCGGCACCGAGCGCGTCGAGGTCGAGCCGGGCAGCGCGTCGGGCACCGTGCACCGCATCCGACACGAGGGCGTCGAGCACCTGCACGGCCGGGGCCGCGGCGACCTGTACGTGCACCTGACGGTCGACGTGCCCACCGAGCTCGACGACGTCGAGCGCGACCTACTGCGCCAACTGGCCGAGCACCGCGGAGAGGAAGTCGCCGAACACCACGGCGGTGGGCTGTTCCGCAAACGAGCCAAGCGATGATGCACGAGTGGCCACGACGCGTGGCCGCATTGGCACAACTCAGAGTCGCGGACCTGTCAGAACCGGTGCTCTCGCGCGATGACGACCATCACCTGCGACGCGTGCTGCGCGCGAAGGAGGGCGAAGAACTGGTCCTCACCGACGGACGTGGCTCGTGGCGCCTGGGCGCGGTGGCCGCGAGCGGACTCGACGTGGTGAGCGACGTCGTCGTGGACCCCGTCGCCCCCGAGACGACGCTGTACTTGGCCCCCTTGAAGGGCGAGCGCGGCGAGTGGGCGGTCGCCAAGGCCACCGAAGTCGGCGTCTCGACGATTGTGCCCCTGGTGAGCCAACGACTCGCCCACAAGTTCCGCGGCGAGGCTCGCGACAAAGTGCTGGGCCGTTGGCGTCGTATCGCGGAGGAGACCTGCGGTCAGTGCCGACGCACCTACGACCTGGTGATCACCGAGCCGGTGACCCCCGAGGACGTGCCCGTCGACGCGGCGATCGCCGACTTTTCGGGCAGCGGCGACTGGAGCGGTCTGCGAGCCGTCTGCGTCGGCCCCGAGGGGGGCTGGGCGCCGGGCGAATGGGACGACTCACGGCGCCGGGTGTCGCTCGGACCCACGGTCCTACGAGGGGAAACGGCCGCGGTGGTGGCGGCAGCTCTGCTCACGTTCACGAATGGTTCCTGGGGATTTACTCTGGGGGGCGATGAGAATGAGTAATGATGAGAGCAACACATGAGTGAGTGCCTCTTTTGCAAAATCGTCGCTGGCGAGATTCCCTCGACGCCGGTGGCCGAGAGTGCGACATCGCTCGCGATTCGCGACATCGACCCCCAGGCGCCGGTGCACGTGCTGGTGATCCCCAAGGTTCACCTGACGAGTGCGGACCACGTCACTTCAGAACACGGCGGTGTCGTGGATGAATTGGTGCTGCTCGCCCAACGGGTCGCCGAACAAGAAGGCGTGCGCGAGAGTGGCTACCGCCTCGTGATGAACGTCGGCCCCGACGCACAAATGTCCGTACCCCACCTGCACCTGCACGTGTTGGGCGGACGCAGGTTGGAGTGGCCCCCCGGATGACCTTTGATGCCGCGGCCGATCAGGCCCTGATGGCGACCACCTACGTTCCCAACACCCATTTGATGGCGGGACTGCTCGGGCCGCGCGACGAGCACTTGCGCGTCGTCGAGCGTTCCTTCCCGCACTCCAAGATTCGCGTGCAGGGCAATCAGATCTCGGTGGACGGCCCCGACGCCGCCACGGTGCTGCGCCTCTTTGACGAGCTCGTGCTGGTGCTCGAGAGCGGACAATCCCTCGACCCCACGAAGATCTCTCGCACCATCGACATGGTGGCCGACGACCTTCGCCCGAGTGAAGTACTGCGCCACGAGGTCGTGCGCGGCGCCAAGGGCAAGGCGATTCGTCCCTCGACCGCCGGACAGAAGCGCTACACCGACGCGATCGAGAAGTCGATCGTCACTTTCGGCATCGGTCCCGCCGGTACCGGCAAGAGTTACCTCGCCGTGGCGGCGGCCGTGCAGGCGTTGCACCGTCGCCAGGTGAATCGCATTGTCCTGACCCGCCCGGCCGTCGAAGCGGGTGAGCACTTGGGATTCCTGCCCGGTGACCTCATGGCCAAGGTCGA
>PLEI01000101.1:4785-7909 GCA_003136415.1 Acidimicrobiaceae bacterium
GAGCAGATGAAGATGTTCCTCACGCGCATTGGCTTCAACGCCAAGGCCGTCGTCACCGGTGACGTCACCCAGGTCGATCTCAACGGCAAGCCCTCGGGCCTCGCGAGCATCGAGAACATCCTGGGCCGCATCGACGACATCTCCTTCGTGCACCTGACCGTCAAGGACGTCGTTCGCCACCGCATCGTGGCCGACATCGTCGCCGCCTACGAGCGCCACACCAACTGATGAGCATCGATATCTACGCCGCCGACGAACAGACCGAGCAGAGGATCGACCTCGAGCGCTGGGTCGAACTGTGCCGTCAGGCCCTGCACGAAGAGGGCGTGCGCGGCCTCGCCGAGGTGTCGCTCATCTTCACCAACGAGGGCGTGATGGCGGACCTCAACGAGCAGTTCATGGGCCACAAGGGGCCGACCGACGTCTTGTCGTTCCCCATCGACGTCGAACCCGACCCCACGGGGCGCGTGCCCGACGCCGGCGGCACGGGACCGGGCGAGCCGCCCACGACCGATATCCCGCAATTGGTGGGCGACATCGTGATCTGTCCCTCGGTCGCGTTGCGTAATTCAGTCGATCACGAGTGTTCCTTCGACGACGAGATTGCCCTGCTCGTGGTGCACGGTGTTCTTCACCTGCGCGGCTGGGACCACGTGATCGACGAGGAGGCCGAGCGGATGGAGGCGAGGGAGCGCGACCTGCTCAGCCGCTACTACCACTCGAACACGTCGTGATCGGCACCGTCTGGACCGGGTCGGACACCGCACTGGTTGTCAGCGTCGCCGTTCTCCTCATCCTCTCGGGATTCTTCGCGATGGCCGAGACGTCCCTGGTGCGCATGAACAAGTCGCGCGCGCGTTCCCTGAAGGAACAGGGCAAGCGCGGTTCGAAGTCACTCGTGCACCTGTCCGAGGCCCCCGAGAAGTTCCTCAATCCCTTACTGCTGCTCGTGCTGATCTGCCAGTTGGTCTCGGCCACGATGGTGGGCGTCCTGGCGTCACGGCTCTTCGGTGCGGCGGGACTGTTCGTCTCGACGGTGGGCGAAGTCGTGGTGATCTTCGTCATCTTCGAAGCAATTCCCAAGAACTTCGCGGTCCAGCACCCCGACTCGGCGGCCCTCGCGGCGGCCCCGGTGGTGGAGACGCTGCTCAACTTCTGGCCCATCAAATGGATATCGAAGATGCTGCTCGCCATTGCCCAGGGGGTCATCAGACTCTTTTTGGGTGGCGACGGCGAGGTGTCGAGGATGACCGAGGACGAGGTACTCGCCATGGCCGACGTCGCGCACGAGGACAAGGCTATTGAAGAGGGCGAACGCAACTTCATCCGCAGCGTCATCGAATTCGGCGACACCATCGTGCGAGAAGTGATGGTGCCACGCATCGACATGGTTGACGTGTCCGCCTACGCCACCATCCGCACGGCCCTCGATACCGCCATTGATACGGGCCGCTCGCGCCTGCCGGTGCTGGGCGAGGGGGTCGACGACGTGGTGGGGATAGTGAACCTGCGCCACTTGGCCGGCCTCGTGGCCGACGGTCACGGCGAGGATGTCGTTCGAGAGCACATGGGCGAGGCGTCCTTCGTCCCCGAGACCAAGAGGGTGGCGGCGCTGCTGACGCAGATCCGTCAGGGTCAGAGTCACCTCTTCGTGGTCGTCGACGAATACGGCGGCACGGCGGGACTGGTGACGTTAGAGGACGTCCTCGAAGAGTTGGTGGGCGAGATCACCGACGAGTCCGACCTGCCCCAGGACGACGAGGTCGAGATGATCGAGGGCACCGGACTCGTGGTGAGCGGACGCCTCAATATTGACGACGTCAACAACGAATACCACCTCGACCTGCCCAAGGACGGCTGGGACACCGTGGGCGGACTGGTGCTCGACCTCGCCGGCGGGGTGCCCGCTCAGGGCGACGTGCTCGAGGTCGAGCCCTACATGTTCACCGTGGTGCGCATGGACGGACGACGCATTGAAGAAGTATTGATCGAGAAACTGGGCCAAAAATGACCCGCTCGGGATTCGCCGCCATCATCGGACGGCCCAACGTGGGCAAGTCCACGCTCGTCAATCAGGTGGTGGGCACCAAGGTCACCATCACCTCCCCCAGCCCCAACACCACGCGCAACGCCATTCGCGGGATCCTGACCGAGGGTGACGTGCAGGTAATCTTCGTCGATACGCCGGGCATCCACCGACCCAAGACCAGTCTGGGCAATCGCTTGAACAAGACCGCGCGCGCTTCGGTCGACGGCGTGGACGTGATCATGGCCGTCATCGAGGCGGGTAAGCCGATTGGACCCGGCGACCGCAACGTGATCGCCACGATGCTCGATCACTGCCGCCACCCCCAAGGTCCCCAGGGCTGCGTGATTGTCAACAAGATGGACAAGACCGGTCGCGACGCCATCGCGGCGCAACTGATGGCCGCGCACGAGGCCGTGGCACTCATCGCCGAGGAAAAGGGCATCTCCGAAGCCGCGACGCGCGTCGAATACTTCCCCGTTTCGGCCAAGACCGGCGCGGGCGCCGAAGAGTTGGTCCGCTTCGTCCAGGCCCAGATGCCCGAGGGCGAATACCTCTTTCCCGAGGACGAGGTCTCTGACGTACCCGAAGCGATGTGGGTGGCCGAACTGGTGCGCGAGCAACTGGTGCGAAAGACGAAGCAGGAACTGCCTCATTCGATTCACTGCCGGGTCATTGAATTCGAGTGGCCGCACATCATCGTGGAGATTCTCGTGGAACGAGAGAGCCAAAAGGGCATGGTCATTGGCAAGGGCGGACAACTGCTGAAGGACGTCGGCATTGCCGCGAGACGTCAACTCCCCGAGGGTTGCTTCCTGGAACTCAAGGTCTCGGTCGAACCGGGCTGGCAAAAGCGCGACGACGTGATGGACCGCTTCGGTCTCTAGCTCTCCAGAGCCGGTTCGGGGATGATCGCCGGGGCGTCGAAGGTTGGCACGTTGGCCGAACGCATCGCTATCACCGTCGCCACGATGAAGATGATGACGGCCGCCACGCCGAGTGCGTCAATGGGCAGGCCGACGTACTTGAGGCCACTCAACAACGCCACGCCACCGAGGTACGGACGCAAAGTCTTGGTGAAGGAGCGCGACGAGAGCA